>MFSH01000014.1 GCA_001784875.1 Candidatus Moranbacteria bacterium RIFOXYB1_FULL_43_19 | reverse complement strand
CGATGTCGGCTCATCGCATCCTGGGGCTGGAGAAGGTCCCAAGGGTTTGGCTGTTCGCCAATTAAAGCGGTACGCGAGCTGGGTTCAAACCGTCGAGAAGCTTATTTATAGGCTTTTCAGCTGTTTGAACCCGAGGAGATGACATCAAATCATGGCGGCCTTAGAGAGCAATCTCTAAGTGCGAAACCGACTCATTTCGATGAAGTCCTGTTGCATGACAAACCGTCATATGATAGGATAATATCGAGGGAAGTCGTGTATGCTAAAATCTATTTCGTCAACTAAAAAATCTTATCTGGCTGGTTTTCTGGATGCTGATGGAAGCATTTATGTGCAAGCCAAACCGAACAAAACATACCGTTTCGGTTTTCAAGTTGCACCTTATATTGTTTTCTATCAGTCACATAAAGATGCCAAATCTTTTCATCGTGTTTGTTCTCTGACTAAACTAGGACACAAGCGCTTGAGGAAAGATGGTATCGTCGAACATATAATCAGCAAACAGGAAGAAATAATATCCTTTATTGGATTAGTTGAGCCTTATGTGATAATGAAAAAATCACAAATAGCTCTATTAAAAAGGATTATTAGTCTGAAGAAAAAAGTGAAAACAAGAAAAGATTTTAAACAGTTGATAAATGTTATAGATCAATTTCGGGAATTAAATTATTCCAAGAAAAGAAAAAAGCGTACATTGACCCCCTAGAGACTAAACGTCGGTCTCCGCATAAGTTTTCTTCGAAAATTTAGGCGGATGAAGGTATAGTCCATACACATAGTAATATGTGACCAATATGCGTGAGACAGGTTGGTCTCTATCTGCCGTAGGCGCCGTTGCTTGAGAAGAGTCTTTCTTAGTACGAGAGGACCGGAAAGAACGAACCTCTGGTTTACCAGTTGATCCTGCCAAGGGCAACGCTGGGTAGCTATGTTCGGAAGGGATAACCGCTGAAAGCATATAAGCGGGAAGCCCACTTCAAGATTAGGCAACTCTAGTGCTTGCACTAGATAGCTTCCTGGGAGATGACCAGGTTGATAGGCTTCAGGTGTAAGTGCGGCAACGCATTGAGCCGAGAAGTACTAATAAGCTAAAGAATTTACCCTGTTAAATGCCGCTCTGCGGCAATTTCGCTTCGCGAAATTATTTAACAGGGTTAATCGCTCTATCGTTTCTTCCGCCCAAATTTTTTGCGAAAAAAATTTAGGCGGATTCGACCAGCAATTAGGAGTCACTAAAATCACCTAGCATGGAGTACATAACAAAATTATACTATGTTCCATGTTGCGTGTTATGTGTTACGTGAAAAAAGATTACAAACAGAGTTTCATTTTGGCATTTTCTGTTTTGGCTGTTATCATTTTATCGGTTGTTTTTTTCATATTCACGTCTCCAGTGATCAAAACGTTCTAAGGTTTGAGATTATTGTTCCTAGTGCTTCTAGCGTGAGGGGTACACCCGATCCCTTCCCGAACTCGGCAGTTAAGCCTCACAGCGCCGATGGTAGCCGCAAGGTGAGAGTAGGCCAGTGCTAGGAACAATGAACTCAAAATAAAAAATCCCCACAAAGGGGATTTTGTGTTTGACTTTCTTGAAATATGTTGCTAATCTTCTTTGAAGATAAAAATAAGATAAGGAGAGAAGCAATGGCCTATTGCCTGAAGACATTATGTCAAACATGCAAATTTTTTAGGTTGAGGCCGATGGAATATGACAAGCCTCATGTCGCTGCTCTTCTTTGGGAAATCAAGGAGGAACAAGACAATACCGAAGAAGAAATAGGTGAATATCTGAATGATTTGATAGGAGGCAAGGAAGGAACAATCTCACTATTCCAAAGCAGATTTTTCTATCCTTGGTGCGTGAAATTGGATCATCTCTGTGTTTGCGTCGAGTCAGTTGCCATAGGGGGAGGCGCAACGCCATTGGCGCTTATATTTTCTCATTTCGATCGTTTGGTTGCTTGCAGTGATTGGGAGCGGGATACGGCGCCGCTCAAATTTCTTTTTCAATTTATGCTGGATTATATAGAGATGTAATCCAGAGAAGAAAAAAAGCGTAGTTCTCTTGGGGGAGGATCTGCGCTTTTATTTTATTCTGTCCTCACCTCGAAGCCCACTTATCCCTCGAAACTTGGCACGGATTTTATCCAGAAGGGAAAAAATTTGACTTCAATTATTTTCTTTGCAATATTTCTCTTATCTTCTCGGCCACATTCTTGTCATACTCAATCCTATAAGGTGTTTCCAGCCGGTTTGTTTTTGCGGAACTGCCACTCTCAAATTCGAGATAGATTTTCGAGTTGCCTGATTTTGCCTGGCTCAAGATGCCGGATATTTTTCGGAGGAGTTCGGAATTGGATTTTTGGGGAAGCTTCAAAAATATTTTTTGGAGGCTGTTTTCGCGCTCAACATCGGTTTTGCGCTGGTTTTCCAGAGCGCGGTATCTTTCGATTTCGTCCCGGTTAACAAGCCTGGCTTCGTCACAAAGCAGCTTCAGCGTTCCGTCTTTGTCGGATATTTTTCCCGTAGCCAGGATTATTTTTCCTTCTTCAAAAAGACCGCCATACTGGTCAAGCGTTTTTGGAAAAGCGATTATCTCCATTTTCTGGCCGCCAGCATCTTCCACGCCGACGAAGGCCATACTTTTTTGTGATTTCAAAAATATTTTCTTAACCTTTTCAATTATGCCGCCGACCGTGACAACCTGTCCGACATAACTTTCGTCAATTTCGGAAATTGGTTTCGAAAAATGGCGGAAAAAATCCAGATATTCGACGAGCGGATTATCGCTTATATAAAGCCCAAGCAATTCTTTTTCCCAGGTAAGGCGCTGCATTTTTTCGGCAGGCGGAGCTTCAGAAAGGCTGATTTCCGGCATTTTTATCTCGACACCGCTGGCTCCAAAAAGGCTGGTTTGGTTGGAAGCGGCCTGGCGCTGAAGGTCCTTTGAATAGCCCAAAATATGTTCAACATTGGCGAGGAGCTGGTTCCGCTCGCCAAATTCTTCCATAGCTCCGCTTTTCACGAGACTTTCCAAAGATTTTTTGTTGAGGTCTTTTATTTGAATTCTCTCGACAAAATCAGTAAGGCTTTTATATTTTCCGTTCCTTTTCCTTTCCTCGACGATTTCATTGGCGACATTTTTTCCGACATTTTTAATGGCTCCGAGGCCGAACCGGATTTTCTCCGGTTCATTCGGCTTCAAAATGGCGGCAAAAGTGACAAAACTTTCATTTATATCAGGAGGAAGGACTTCAATTCCCATAATTCGGCATTCTTCAATTTCGATAGCGATACGGTCAATGTTGTCCTGGTCGGAAGTGAGAAGAGCCGCCATGAACTCGGTCGGATAGTGGGCCTTGAGATAGGCCGTCTGGTAGCCTATCATGGCGTAGCAGGCCGCGTGCGAACGGTTGAATCCGTATCCGGCGAACGGTTCGATGAAGGCAAAGACTTTTTCAGCGATGCGGCGGTCGATTTTGTTCTTCACGCAGCCGTCAATGAATTTCACTTTTTCCTCGCGAATCAACTCCGGAATTTTTTTCCCCACCGCTTTTCGGAGGATGTCAGCTTCAGAAAGAGAAAAACCGGCGAGAGCCCGGGCAATCTGCATCACTTGCTCCTGGTAGACCGCCACGCCGTAAGTATTTTTGAGAATCGGCTCAAGTTTTGGGTGGATATAGGTTATTTTTTTCCGTCCGTGTTTTCTTGAAATGAAATCCGGTATCCAGTCCATCGGGCCGGGACGGTAAAGGGCGACCATGGCGATCACATCTTCAAAAGTGGAAGGCTCAAGCTGGCGCAGATATCTTTTCATTCCGCCGGACTCAAGCTGAAAAACGCCGGTTGTGAAAGCGTTTTGGAGAAGCTCGAAAGTTTTTTTGTCATCAAGCGGGATTTTGTCAATTGAGATTCGCGCGCCTTTGGTTTTTTCAATAATCTTGATAGCGTGCTGGATAATGGTGAGGTTCTTGAGTCCCAAGAAATCCATCTTGAGAAGCCCTATTTTTTCAACGTAACTGGATTTTGTGGAAGCGGAATATTGCGTAACGACATTTTCCGTATCTCCGGAGACATATTGGAGGGGAGAATAGTTCACAACCGGTTCGGGAGTGATAACCACCCCGCAAGCATGCATGGAAGCGTGTCGGCAAACGCCCTCAAGGCGTGAAGCGCTGTCGAGAAGTTTCTTGGCGGCCGGATCAGTGTTGTAAAGACTCGAAAGCTCTGGCACGCCGGCAATGGCGCCTTGAATGGGCATATTCATCGGAATGAGTTTGGCTGTTTGGTCGCAGAAACCGTAGGGATAGCCGAGTGCCCGGCCGGCGTCGCGCACGGCGGCTCTGGCGGCCATTGTTCCGAAAGTGATGATCTGGGCGACATGGTCGTTGCCGTATTTTTCCCTTACATAAGCCAAAACTTCGTCCCGGCGGTTGTCAGCAAAATCCATGTCCACATCCGGGAGAGATATTCTTTCCGGGTTCAAAAAGCGCTCGAAAAGAAGATTATACTTGATCGGGTCAATATTGGTGATGCCAAGAATATAGGAAACAAAACTGCCGGCTGCGCTGCCGCGTCCCGGTCCGACGACGATTCCCTGGTTTTTCGCCCAGTTTACAAAGTCCTGGACAATCAGGAAGTAGGAGGCGAATCCGGTTTTCTCGATGACAGAAAGTTCAAATTCCATTCGATCGCGGTATTCCTTGGAAACATTTTTGCCAAGGCGTTTTTTGAGACCCTCTTCACAAAGCTTTCGAAGATATGATTCCGGCGTGAAGCCTTCAGGGACTTTGAAAAAGGGAAGCTTGGTGTTTCCGAGTTCGATTTCCAGATTGCAGGCGTCGGCAATTTTTCGGGTATTTTCGATCGCTTCCGGAATATGGCCGAAAGCCTCCTCGATTTCTTCAGGGCTGCGGAGATGCAGGTCAAAATCCATGAGGTTCATGCGGTTGGCTTCGCTCACCTTGCGGTTGGTCTGGACGCAAAGCAGAATATCCTGGATCGGAGCGTCGTCCAAGTGGACATAATGAAGGTCAGTGGTGGCGACCAGGGGTATGCCGGTGCGCTTTGAAATTTCAATGAGTCCGTCGTTGGCAATTTTTTGGTTTGGAAATTTCGGATGGTGCTGAAGTTCAAGATAAAAATTTCCTTTTCCGAAAATTTCTTCATATGCGAGAGCTTTTTTTTCAGCCTCGTCCAATTTTCCGGAAATCACCGTGGCAGGAATTTCGCCTTCGACACAGGCGGAAAGACCAATGAGGCCCTCGGAATGTTTTTTTAGGATCTCTTTATCGATCCGGGGCTTGTAATAGAATCCCTCAAGATGGGCGAGAGTAACCAGTTTCATGAGGTTTTTGTATCCGGTTTCATTTTTGGAAAGAAGGATCAAATGATGCCGGACATCATCGATTTTCGGGCGTTTGTTTTCGCGTCCATTGGGAGCAAGATACATCTCGCAGCCGATAATGGGCTTCAAGCCTTTCTTTTTTGCTTTTTCATAAAATTCAATCGCGCCATAAAGAACCCCATGGTCGGTGAGGGCCAAGGCGTCCATCCCGAGTTCCTTGGCGCGATCCAGAAGCTCGTCGATTTTGGCGAGCCCGTCAAGAAGGGAATAGTGCGAATGGACGTGAAGGTGGACGAACCCGGTACCACAATGTTGTGGTTCGGTATTCTGCGTGCTGATGTCTTTTTTGACTTGATTATTCATTGTTGTACCGGGGAAATTTGATTTTTTGGGATTGTTTTTTTTCCATAACGAAATAAAACCCTTTACCCTTCACCAATTCCAATTAAATAAAAAAAGTTTACGCAAATGGAAACTAACATTCTGCAATGAGTCAAAAGTGGGGGATAAAAAATTGGTGCGGGGCGAGAAGGCTTTGAATTGTCTTTTTCTTTATTATATATGATCTGGGGGAAAGGTGAAAGTTGCCGTTTGAAACCCAAAAAAGACTAGATACCAAATACCATATACTATATACTGACAACATGATTCTTCCAACACTTGACCAAGAAAAAAAATATTGGGGCGAAGGCCTGAAAATCGTCGTCGGCATTGACGAAGCCGGGCGGGGCCCGCTGGCGGGGCCGGTGGTGGCCGGAGCGGCGGCTGTTTTTCCGGAATCCGTCAAAAAGATTGAAAAGTTGCCGGAATTCAAACTCGTCCGTGATTCCAAAACGCTTTCCGCCCGCCAACGCGAAGAAGCTTTTGATTTTATCGCAGTCAATTTTCCAATCGGAGTGGGATTTTCAAGCCACGAAACCATAGACAGGATAAATATTCTCGAAGCTTCATATCTTGCGATGAAAAAAGCGGCTTCAGATCTCAAAAGAAAAATGGGATCGGATGCAGAAGTTCTCCTTGTTGACGGGAGGAGCCCAATTCCGAACACTTCAACTCGTCAGGAAAACATCATCGGCGGCGACAAATTTGTTTTTTCCATTGCAGCTGCTTCAATAGTCGCCAAAGTCACCCGCGACCGGATGATGGTCGGGCTCCATCAAAAATTTCCCCATTATGATTTTGCCCGCCACAAAGGTTACGGGACAAAATTTCATTTCGAGATGATCAAAAAACACGGGCCGTGCGAGATCCACAGAAAATCTTTTCGACTTTTTCAAAAAAGCCTTTGACCCCGCACCAATTTCAATCATCGTTCTTCTTAAAGCGATGGCAGAAAGCGGAGCGGCTCCGCCCCGCACCAAAATTTAAAAAATATATTCATTAAATTTCATTGACCAATTTAGAAATTTGGTGCGGGGCTCCGCCTTTCGTAAAATTTTTTAAAAATTATTTCAAAAAAATTGGTGCGGGGCTTGACAAACTTTTCAAAGAAACTAAAATCAAGTTAGTTCATCCCTCACCAATTTTTTTGTTCTAAAATTTCGGCGAAGAATATTTTGTTTTCATGAAATTGGTGAGGGATAAAAATAATTTTCTAATTTTTTACAAAACTCATGTCGGTTCCAAAGCAGCGTCACACTAAGGGGAGGAAAAATCGGAGGAGAGCAAATATAAAAATTTCATCAAAAAATTTCATCAGCTGTTCGCAATGCAAAAAAATGATAAGGCGGCACGCAGCTTGCCCTTTCTGCGGATACTACAAGGGGAAGAAAGCAGTTGAGATAAAAATGAAGAAAAAGAAAAAAGATAAAAAAGGCAAATAGTTTTTCCCGAAAAGGCATTGTGCGAATTTCCAAAAGAGTATAAAATTATTTTAGTTAAATAAAATTTAATCATTAGGCCAAAAAACCAAACCACAAAAAATGAAACAGACTATGCAAGGGAATGGAGACACTCATCACTTTGGAGTGCATCTCACCCTCGATGGTTATGGGGGAAGTCCGGAAAAGCTCAATGACCCCGAGCTTATCAAGAAAACACTCAATGAGCTTCCGGAAAAGTTGGGGATGGAAAAGATGACAGAACCGGTCGTCAAGTACGCGGAACCGCGGAACATGAAAGACAGCGGAGGCTATTCAGGTTTTGTGATGATTGTCGAATCTCACATCAGCATCCATACTTTCCCCAAAAAGAAGTTTGTAAGCATCGATGCTTACACCTGCAAAAACGAAATGGACAAAGACAAGGCAGTCGCGTACTTCAAGGAAATTTTTGGCCTTGAAGAGACCGAAGTTCAGTTTTTCAAGCGCGGGCTCAATTTTCCGAAGCAGGATTTGGTTTAAGTTAAATTTGCCTTTGAGTTTTTGTAGGGGTTAGACCGCTATCCAATAAGGTCGGCGTTCGGACCCCTTGAAAACAAAAACTCAAAGATAAAACAAATTCGGCCGCGATTGGTTTCTGCTAAACGGAAACTTTTCGCCTACTTCCGGATCAAAAATCAAACACAAAAGCCATTATCTCGCGGATAATTTTCTCATCAAAAGAAATATAATGGCCAAAAGGCACGAAAATTATTGGGAATTGGTCTGGGCACTTGCCCGGACTGATTTTAAATTGCGCTACCACGGCTCGGTTCTGGGGTATGTATGGGCGCTTCTCAAGCCGCTCCTCACTTTTTTGATCCTCAACTTTGTTTTTTCGACAATTTTCAATCCGAGAAATTCCGGCATCCAGCATTTCTCGCTCCAACTTCTCACTTCTATCATGCTTTTCAACTTTTTCTCGGAAGGCACGATGGCCGGCCTCAATTCGCTGCTCGGAAAAGCCTCTCTTGTCACGAAAATTTATGTTCCCCGCTGGACGATCGTTGCCGCTTCGACGATAAACGCCACATTGATTTTCGGGATGAACCTCATCATCATTGCCGCATTTTTTGCCTGGCAGGGATTTTGGCCGGGCATTCCGGCGATTTTGATGTTTGTTTTTTTTATTCTCCTGACTTTTCTGCTTATTCTCGCATTTTCTTTCATCGTCGCGCCGCTATACGTAAAGTACCGCGATTTGCTTCAAATTTGGGAAGTGGCGATCCAGGCCCTTTTCTATGGCTCGCCGATCGTTTATCCTTTGCAGATTATTCCTGCCAAGTATCACACAATACTTCTTGCCAATCCAATCGGGTTTATAATCCACTTCAATAAATTGGCCTTGACGGAAAGTCACTATCCGACCTTGACGCAGATCAGCGTCTTTTCTTCACTGGTGGTTGTTTTGTTTGCAGCCAGCCTCTTCATCTTCAAAAAACTCGAACCCAAAATCGCGGAGGATATATAAAATATCCAAATGAAGTTTTTCAAAATTAGCTAATACGTATATATTCTGGTTCTCCAGTGAAGAGGCTGAAATGTTAGCTAAAAGACTGATGATTGCTGAATAAAAAGATTTTGTGATATAGTTCAGGTATAAATATATTTTTGGGAGGAAATGAGAAGGGGAAAATATGCATGTTTTGGATTTTTCGTTTTCGGCGTTGTTTTTTTGTTGCCTTTTGGAACGCGCGCTGCCACCAATTTATGCTCGAACGAACCGATTCCGTCCGTTTGGACAAAAGCGGGCAGCCCCTACGTCGTTTGCGCAACTTTGAACGTAAACACCCCGGTCTCTATCGAGCCCGGGGTCGTTGTTAAGTTCAAACAGGCGGCGTCCGCGACCTTCAACAATTCCATCACAGCCATAGGGACGGAGGAAGAAAAAATTATTTTCACTGCCTGGACGGATGATGAAAACGGCGGCGACACAAATGAAGACCTTGGAGCGCACAAGCCCAAAGCCGGTTATTGGTATAGAATATTGATCGGTTCCAATGCCATTGCTCATTTTGAAAATGCCTGGTTTTTGTATGGCGGAGAACATCCCTGGGGGACGCTTTCTCTCCAGCCCAACAATCCTAAAAGCGTGACGGTGAAAAGTTCAGAGTTCAGACACAACAAATACGCGGGAATATACATGAACTATAATCCTGACCAAACGATTGAGAACAATACCTTTTCAGACAACGCAGAAGGAATCGCCTTGAATGATTGCACGCGTGGAGTTTCGCTAACTGCCTCCAAAAATTTTTTTGAAAAAAATGTCAATTATGGCGCCAAAGTCAAATACCCAAACTACAACAAGATATACGCCCAAGATAACTGGTGGGGAAGCTGGAGCGGGCCCTATCATTCGACTCTCAATCCGGATGGAAAAGGGGACCGGGTTTCGAATGGGGTGATTTTTGATCCCTGGATAGGAAAGGATGGGCCAGATCCGGCTATTATCATTCCAGGGATTATGGGGTCGTGGGAGAAAGATGGAGTGTGGCAGATTGATCCGATTTTTCATACTTATGACAATCTGATCGAGGCGTTCATCGAGGCGGGATATGAAAACGACGGCAAAGAGCTTTCGGTTTTTCCCTACCAGTGGCGGGACAGCAACATTGAAAACGCGAAACTGCTTCAGAAAAGAATTGAGGACATAAAAAATGAAACCGGCCGGCCGAAAGTGGATATTGTCGCTCACTCAATGGGAGGTTTGCTCGCGAGGGAATATATTGAATCAAGCTATTATGAAAATGATGTTGACCAGCTGATCACGGTGGGTACGCCGCATCTAGGCGCGCCGAAGGATTATGTGACATGGGAAGCAGGGGAGTTTTTGGGAGTTTGGAGTCCTGTATTCGAAAGAATAATGAATCAAGAAGCGAAAGAGGAAGGCTACTCGGATATTTTTGACTATATTCATGAGCGTCCCATGGAGTCAGTAGAAGAACTATTGCCGGTATATAAGTATCTTTACGACGAAGACGGAGATGATTTCAATTTGCGAAATACATATCCGAATAATTATCCGCGAAATGAATTTTTAGAAAATCTGAACAGTGCTGAAAAAACAAAAAAGCTGGAAAATATTGAGTTTATAAAGATTATTGGGAAAACTATTAATGAAACAAGCACAGTGTCGAGCTACAATGTCATAGATAGTGATAAATCAGATTACTGGAGGCATGGCTATCCTAAATACTTCGATGTACCTGTTTTAAACAGGCAAGGAATAATAAAAGATTACGGCGATGGTACCGTGCCGCTTTTTTCCGCTGAAGCGTCTGATATTTCTACTGATAAGATTGTATATCTTCAATCAGAACATAACATTCTTCCGACCGATGCCCAAAAAAATATACTTGAAATCCTGACTGGAAAAAGGCCAACAAAAGAGGTGAAAGAATGGCGAATCGATGATATCCTCATCGGAATGGTATTTTCTCCGGTTGATATCCAAATCGTTTCGCCAAGCGGAAAACGGCTTGGAAAAAATTTCGAGACGGGCGGGGAATACAATGAAATCAAGGGAGCATATTATACCGGTTTCGAAACAAACACCGAATTTCTCACCATTCCCAATCCGGAAAACGGAGAATACGAAATCCTGGCCGAGGGGACGGGAACAGGGGAATACAGGGTTGAAATCGTGAAAGTGGCGGAAGGCGAAGAAAATGAAGGCGAAGATGCCGGAGCGGCCTTTTCCGGCATTGCCGAAAAAGGGAAAGAGACCTCAATGGGGTTCAAAGTTACCGGAAAAAAGGTGGAAATGTCAAAATCTCCCGGGAAAGAAGATAAAAGTGCGAAGGGAAACAGTCAAAACAACAATTCGGACAATTCTTCAAAGCAAGAAAAAGGAAAAAAAGAAAAGCAAAACAACATCCAGAAACTGGATGACCTCAAAGGGTCAGTGAGGCATTTTTTCAAAACCGGCCGCGTCAAAACGAGGAGAGAATCAAGAATAATCAGCAAAAAACTCGGGCATATCCGCGTCCACCTCAAAAAATATGAAACAGAGAAAAAAGAAAGAGCCGCGGGAAAGCAAAAATCAAAAGCCAACAGGCATATCGAAAGACTGATTTTTCAGATCAGCCGCGATTATCCGAAGAAAATCGACTTGGAAGGGAAGGACTATCTGACCGGTATTCTCGAAGAGATGAAAATAGAGTAGAATGGATTTAACAAAAATTTATAATTAACCTAAACAATTTCCGCGAAATTATAACGTTACAGTATACTAGTATACTGTAACAAAAAAATTACGTGGGGGTTGTTGAAAAAATATGATTTTTGGAAGTCCGAGTCTTGATCTCAAATTGACAATATTTCTCATCGTTGTAGTATTTATTATTTCGCTTGTCGTTTTAATTTTTGCTAGGCGTAAAATATTTTCTCTTTTGTTATTTTCTATTTTAGCAAACACAGTTTTTTTATTGGGTGTATTGACTAAATCAGATATGTTTGATTTCTACAACATCGTTTGGCTTTTGTATTTTTCATTCTTCATCTGGCCGATTATCAACATTCTATTCCTAGTCTACTACGCGAAAACGAAACCGAAAAAATAGCGTAAAAAGAGAAAATGAACAGGGCTCCCGAAGGAGCCCTTTTTGCGCGCAATTTTTTCATGGCGGACAAAAGAACGTTGTCGGCACCGGCAGGGAAATGCGTCGCAGCTTTTCGCGCAGGAGCCTCCTGGCGAGCTTCTTCGCTCCCCGGATGCATTTTTTGTCCCGGCAGCAGCGAATCTTTATCGGGGGCCTCATTTCCTCGTATCTCTTCTGGTATACCTCTGTGTCCCAATCGTCCTGCCAGACTTCCTGATGCCAGGAAAACTCGTGGGGGGCGCCGAGGTTGCCGCAAAAGCCGCATCTCCACTTCCTGTCCGCGGGAGGAATCAGAAAATGCTCCAGCTTATATTCACTGGGAACAGCGTATTCATTGAACTCAACCAGGTCGCTCTCCCTGGCGCCAGCCTCTTCGGCCGGAGGAGAATCGGCAACACATTTTTTTTCCGGATTGAAACGAACAATATTGTCCATATTTCTCCTCCTTTGAAACTGGGATTTGGCTTCCATTCTGTATACCAAAATAAAAGCGAAAAGTCAACAGAAACCTTTCCTTTTCCGGTTGATTCATCGAACGTTTAGTTGTATACTGATTTTGTTGAATATGAGTGAAAATATCGCGATTCAAGTCAACAACGTTTCCAAGACTTTCCGCATTCCCCATGAGAAGATTTCGACTCTGCGAGGGTTTCAGATAGCAGAAAAGCATTGCCTTTGTAATCAGAAAGTGTTACAATTGTAATCAGAAAGGATTACAGTATGGATATATTGAAAATAACCAATTCCAAAATCAGAAAAGCCATTTTTGGGCTTTATTTTGCTCATCCCGAAAAAAAATATTATCTCCGCGAACTGGAAAGAATTTTGGATTTGCCGGTGCAAAACATCCGGAGAGAGTTTCTTGTTTTGGAAAAAAACGGGATATTCACGCGGGAAAAGCAGGGCAATCAAGTATATTATTTTCTGAATACCGATTCGCCAATTTTTTCCGAAATGAAAAGTATCGTCTCTAAAACGATTGGAGCGCAGGGCGAACTGAAAAAATCCCTAATTTCAATAAAAGGGATAAAGACAGCTTTTGTTTTCGGATCTTTTGCGAATGGCAAAGAGGATTCTCTCTCGGATATAGACCTCATGATTGTCGGGGAAATTGATGAAAATCAGCTGGTAAGAAAAATTTCAAAACTGGAAAATCGGCTGGACAGGGAAATAAATTATCATATCTTCAGCCAAAAAGAATTTGCCAAAAGAATCAAAGGAAAAGATTTTTTCATAAGCGGAATTTTGTCAAAACCAATAATTTTTTTGATTGGAGGCAATGAAGGCATTCCAAGAGTTCATTGATAAGGGCCTCATCAGGAAGGAGAAAATAGATTTTTCCCAAGTGGTCAGAGTGCTCGCGAAAGCCCAAAGAAGCGCGAAGAGCGCGAAAGTTCTTTTCGCGGATGGCGATTTCGAAGGAAGCTATCAGCTTGCCTATGAAGCGATGCTTCTCTCCGGAAGAGCTCTCATTTTTTCGCATGGCTTCAAGCCAAGAGCAGCCGGATCGCACAAGATCACAATCGGCTTCGTTGAAAAGGTTCTTGGAAAAGAAGAAACCATTCTCGTTTTCAAATTTGATAAAATGAGAAAAAACAGGCATTATCTTATCTATGGAGCGGGGCTGTCAATTTCTGAAACGGAAGCGAAAAACGCGATTTCATCAGCGAAAGAATTTGTGTCTGAAATTGAAAAATTGGTGCAAAAGAAAAATCCGCAAAAAAAATTATTTCAATATTAAAATAGTATGACAAAAGAAATAGCGATAAAAGTTGAAAATGTCAGCAAGACTTTCCGCATCCCCCACGAGAAAATTTCGACTCTTCGGGGAGCTTTTGTGAATGCGTTCCACTCGAACGGATACGAAGAATTCAAGGCGCTCGACGACGTCAGTTTTGAAGTGAAGAAAGGGGAGTTTTTCGGAATCATCGGGCGCAACGGCAGCGGGAAATCAACGCTTCTCAAAATTCTCGCGGGGATATACCAACCGGACACCCCGGTGAAATACGCCAAAGGCTCTCGCCCAAAGGGCGAATTTCACGGGGTAAAAATTAATGGTCGCATCTCGCCGTTTCTGGAACTGGGAATTGGTTTCAATCCGGAGCTTTCGGGGCGGGACAACATTTATCTCAATGCGACTGTCTTGGGGCTCACTCACAAGCAAATCGACGAAAAATTCGATGATATTGTGGAATTTTCGGAACTGCGGCGCTTCATTGACCAGAAAGTGAAAAACTATTCTTCCGGGATGCAAGTGCGCTTGGCTTTTTCCGTAGCTATCCACGCCAACCGGGACATACTCCTCATGGACGAAGTGCTGGCGGTGGGGGATGTGAATTTCCAAAGCAAATGCCTTGAGGAGTTCAACAAATATCGCGATTTTGGAAAAACAGTGGTTTTGGTTACTCATGATATTGCAACTGTCCAAAGATACTGCGACCGGGCGATGCTCCTTCGCGATGGAAAAATTGAGATGATGGGAAAATCAGAGGATGTCGGGAATAAGTATATTTTTCAGAATATGTCTGATGAGGAAAAAAGACACATTAATGAAAGTGCGAAAAAAAATAAAAATATAAAGAATCACAAAGAGAAAACAGCTATTGAAAAAAATGTGGAAATAACCAAAGTTGATTTTTTAGACAGAAGCGGTAATGTCAAAAATGTTTTTCAAACTGGAGATGATATTTCAGTAAGGGTTTATTTTAAGAAAAACAAGAAGACGGAGAATATAAATATCGGAATTGGATTATATAAGGATGATAATAGTTATATATTTGGATATAACACCCAAATGGATGAATACAGCATACCGCCTAACGCTGAATATATTGATCTATCTTTCGACTCGATTCCGCTGCTTAAAGGGAACTATTTTCTAAATTGCATTTGCTTTGGAAAGATTGAAGAGAAATATTACGATTTTGTTGAGAAGGCAAAAAAATTTCAAGTTTTTTCTGTAAATGAGAAAAATAGATACAGGGGGGCAATAGATGTCAAACATTATTGGAATTAAGCCATGAAAAAAGAAAACAACGAAGATATCAATACTCTCGGTGATTGGTATCATTCTTTTAAGTCCCTTGGCATTGATAATCTTCAAAAGGGAGGGATTTATCCTTTAAATCAAGTTAGCAAAGAAGGAATAATATTAAGCTATTTACGTCTTGCCATAGAGAAAACGAAAGCAAGCAGCAAAGAAAATATTTCCGTTCTGGATTTATTTTCTGCTGACTGTTACTATGCTTTTTATGCGGAGAAATATGGAGCGAATATAGTACATTGTGTTGATAGCGACAAACTTGCGCTTCAGCAGGCAAAAATACTTATCAATAAATGGAATATTGAAGACAAAATAAAAATATTTGCCGAAGATGTTTTTAAATTTGAAAACGCATTTGAATATGATATTGTATTGTGCTGCGGAGGATTATATCACATATATGATCCGCCTGAACTAATCAAAAAGATTGCCGATAAACACAAGCCGAATTATTTGATAATTCAAACCGCTTGTTCTCTCAACAAATTGTTTGATTTTGCTCCATACTTTGAATCGCCGGCACCGGGATGGACATGGGGATGCCGATTCAATAAAAGTTATCTGAATGATATTTTGCTGAAAAATAATTTTTCAATTGTAGATTTCACATTTAACGAGCTTGAAGGGAATGAACGAGTAGAAGACAGGGGGTCAATGTATTACTTGCTAAAAAGAAAATAAGCAGGATAATCAGTTCAATAAAATGCAATATTCATGAAATCCAGAGATCTAGCGTATTCGAAAGAAGAAGAACAATATTCCGACGGCAGTATCGAGAATGATATTTTAAGCACTCTTAAGTCTGATAATTTTGAGGATAAGATTGAAAAAATATTACGCGACGATCCTAATTGGCCGATGAGGTATCATTTTTCCCGGGTGCGGGAAAATATTTTGAGTTGGTATGATTTCGGCGAAAATAAGACTCTTCTTGAAGTAGGCGCAGGGTGCGGAGCACTTACGGGATTGTTTTGCGATAGATTGAAGAGGGTCGCAGCCGTTGAGCTCACGAAGATTCGTTCAGACATTATATATAACAGACATAAAAACAGAAAAAATCTGGATGTTATCACAGGAAATTTAAATGATTTAAAAAACGAGGAAAAGTTTGACTATGTGACGCTCATTGGCGTGTTGGAATATGCTGGGAAATATACAAAATCAAGCAATCCCTTCACAGACTTCCTGAAGAAAGCAAGAAGTTTCCTTAAAGAGAATGGTATTTTGATTTTGGCAATTGAAAATAAATTTGGTCTCAAATACTGGGCGGGAGCAAAAGAAGATCACACGGGAAAAATTTTTGACTCCATTGAAAATTATCCGGATGGCAAAGGCATTCAAACTTTTGGAAAAGAAGAAATAAAAAATATTTTCACAGAAGCCGGTTTCGAAAAGTTGGATTTTTATTATCCTATGCCGGACTACAAACTTCCAATTGAAATTTTTTCCGATGAATATTTGCCAACGCAGAAGCACAATATCAGATCGGACGTCTTTCCGTTTGTGGATCTCTCGCAGTCGAGGGAATTTTTGTTTAATGAAAAATTGGCCCTTGACAATATAATAAATAATAAGTGTTTCGATCTTTTTGCAAATTCGTTTCTTATTTTTGCGAAAAAATAAAATGATTATTTACTCCAAACACAACTTAAATAGAAAGAAGGAGTTTCAGTTGCTCACGACAATCGAGAGGGAAAATAGCTTTTTATTTTCTGCAAAAACTAGCCTGCGGAAAGAATCAGATATTTTTCTGAATTCTTTTTTCTCAAAATATGAAAATCTTTTGTCTGCAAATTTTTCAATAATACCAGTGAAACCCCAAAGAATAAATGACACAAAAATTAAATTTGAGTATAAAGAGGATATTTTTTTGGAAGGTCTTTTGCTGAAATCAGTAATTAAAGGAGATAGAGAAAAATTTTTGAAGTTATCCGATAACTATTTGAGTTTTATAAAGAAGAATAAAATAATTGAACAACCTCTATCCGAAGAATTTAAGAAGATATTTGGAAATTATACGAAAGAGAAAATTTTGTGTTTGCATGTTGGATGTATAGACCTAAATCTTGATAACATAATTTATGATAGAAAGAAAAATGAGTATGCCCTTATTGATTATGAATGGACTTTCAATTTTCCGATTCCGTATGACTATATAATTTATAGGAGTTTTTTCTATTTTTATTTTAAAAATCGTGCTTACAATCCTAATCGAATAATCAGTTTCGATGAGCTCTTGAAATTTCTCGGTGTCCAGAAAAAGGACTATTTTGGTGATTTTGAATATAATTTCCAAAAATATGTTCAAGGAAATAATTTCACGCAAAGCAAAGATCTATACAAGAAATATATTGCTTCAATCGAAAAAAATAATTTTTCGAAAATAAACCAGGGAATTTATGATGTCAGTTTATTAATCGAACAGGACAAACAGAAGTTAAAAGAAGCACTTTTTCAAAGAGAAAATATAATAAATAAACTTAATCGAGAAATCAGACAAAAAGAAGAGGAAATCAAGAAAAAAGTCGACAGTTGCAAATATGAAATTGCAGAAGCATTAGTTCCCTTATATGAAAAGATAAAGGAAAAAGAAAAGGAGATTGTCTTGATGAGGTCGTCGAAATTCTGGATTTTGAGAAACCGGTATATAAAATTGCAGCGTTTTCGGTCTAGGCATTTTGTCCAACTCGCCTCAAAAGCTCTCGAAACACTTTCGGCAGGCAGATATCAAAAATTTTGGTGGGCGGCGGGAAAATACATTTTACACGGGTGGGATTATTTCAAATCGAGATCCCGGAATGAAAAACCAAAAAAAGATTACGAGATATGGATAGATAAAAATGAAAAATGGGATCGGGTTGAAATTAAGAAAGAGATAGGAGAATTCAAATACAAACCAAAAATTTCAATCATCACGCCGGTATATAGCGTCGATCCGAAGTGGCTGGACAAATGCATTGAATCCGTTAAAAACCAATTTTATGAAAATTGGGAATTATGCCTTTATAATGATGCTTCAGTCAAAGAAACGACAAGAGCATGCCTCAGGAGATGGAAGGGCTCTGATTCGAGAATTAAAATAAAATTCGGGACAAAAAACCAGCATATTTCCGGAGCGTCAAATGAAGCTTTGAAAATGGCGACGGGAGAATTCGTCGCTCTTCTTGACAATGACGACGAATTGGCGCCGATCGCGCTTTTCGAAAATGTAAAGCTTCTCAACAAACATCCCGAAGCGGATTTCATATACAGCGACGAGGACAAGATTGACGAAAAAGGGGAAAGGGTTGAACCTTATTTTAAGCCGGATTGGTCGCCAGATCTTTTCCTATCCCAGATGTATACGTGCCATTTAGGAGTATACAGAAAAACAATTATAGACGAGATTGGCGGCTTCAGAAAGGGATACGAGGGTTCGCAGGACTATGACCTCGTTCTGCGGTTCATTGAAAAAACAAACCGCGAAAAAATATTTCATATTCCAAAAATACTTTATCATTATCGAAAAAAAACCAATCCAATAACTGGAAATGAGAAAACGGAAGATCATTTTTCAATCAAAGCAAAAAAAGCCCTATCAGAACATCTTCAGAGAAACAAAATTGAGGGCACTGTCTTGAATGGTAAATTTTCAAAAACTTATCGTATTAAGAGAAAAATCATCGGAAGTCCAAAGATATCGATAGTTATTCCCTTTAGAGATAAAATAGAAATATTGGAAAAATGCTTTGAAAGTATTTTTGAAAAGACAAAATGTAGAAATTTTGAAATAATTTTGGTGAATAATCGGAGTATCGAGGAAAAAACTTTAGAATTTGTAAGCTCTATCTCCAAGAGAGAAGGGATTAAAATAATTAATTACGATAAAGATTTTAACTTTTCCGCGATTAATAATTATGCAGTTTCCTTTTGCGAAGGAGAATATGTTCTTTTTTTAAATAATGATACAGAGATTATTTCCCCAAACTGGCTTGATTCGATGGTTGAGCACATTCAGCGCCGAGAAATAGGGGCCGTGGGGGCAAAACTTCTGTATTCTGACAATTCAATCCAACATGCCGGAGTAATAATTGGTTTAGGCGTAGCAGATCATGCTTTTAACGGTTTTCCTTCATACAAACCGGGATATTTTTTCCAAACGGACGTTATCCGAAATTATTCTTCCGTTACCGCTGCTTGTATGTTGACTAAAAAAGATTTATTTTTGAAAATGGGAGGATTTAACGAAAAAGAACTTCCAGTTGCATTTAATGATGTCGATTATTGCCTAAGGCTTCGGGAAGATGGCTATAATATTGTTTACACTCCATATGCTTTGCTCTATCATCACGAATCAATGAGCAGGGGAGATGACAACGAATGCGATATAAAATATAAATATCCGGAAAAATATAATCGGATAATTTCAGAGAGAAAGTACATGGAAAAAAAGTGGAAAAAATATATCGTGAATGATCCTTTTTATAGTCCAAATCTTACAAGGGGGAAAAAGGATTTTAGCATTCGCATCTGAAAAATAGTTCAACTTCTTTATAATCATGGATTGTCAATTTGACGTCTCAGGCAAATGATCTCCTTCTGCTTTCTTAGTAAAAAACCTTAAAAAAAGAATAATATTGCAAATTATATATATAAGCAGCAATGGTGAGGCGGTAGCAAAATAAGCGAACATCGTTGTTGGAAAAGAGGTTGCGTTGATTAAAGCGAGGATCAATATTCTCGCTGTTATTGCGAGAAGAGATGAAAGCGAAATCACATACAATATTTGCTCAGTCCCATAATTTTTCAGTTTTCTAATATTTAATGTGGCCAAAATAAAAAAAATTGTTGCTATAATCGATAAATATGGAGAAGAAAAGCGATATAGGAATCCGATACAATTTAAAATACGTATTTTTTTTTCGATCCAAATATCTCTCAAACCGATTTTGTCTGTCAAATCATTCTGTTTTTTTACCTCATCAATATGCGCAAATATGTCGCCCGATTGTAGCGACTTTTTTTCTCCAATAGCTATCTTTTCTGACATACCCGCTTGGCTTTGAATAAGGATAAAGCATTCATTTTGGCAACTATATGTTATCGCGAAACGTGCCTTTTGGGCATTGGGGAAGCTCTGTCCATTTAGTGCAAGAAATGAATCGAATACGTCTTGACTTGATAAATATTTCACAGTATATTCTACGGGATTATTCTCGTTATCAATGACAGAAAGAGTAATTTTATCATTAGTACTGAAGGCCCATCCTGAGGTTATCATTTGCGAATCTTCATCCTTTTCCCTTACATTATTAATGGGTTCGCCAGTTATTTGTGAAAAAAGAAATAAAGAATTGGGTGTGCCTTCACTTGGATCCGGTATCGCATTAAATCCGTCAAAACGTACAAGCTGCCTGATATCTTCAATAAATCCTTCATATAAAGGAAGAAGATAATCATTTTTCCATGGCGGAGCAATGGATTTATTATTCCTGAAACATTCAATTTGTTTTTTATCGCACGCCTGGTCTATTTCATCCGCCATCTGTTTATAAAATCCAAGAGCAGAACGCCCGTTCGTATAATAGCCGGCTTCTGCAACCGCATCCCGGAAAGCCCACATGAACCAACCACCTACAATTTCGGAAGAGTCTATAGGTAAATTGCTGTTAGCGCATTTAGCCCAATCATTTCCCAAATTTCCTTCTAAAAAGGGCTCGAGCTTTGCGAACGAAGGGCTGATTTTATATATTCTAAGCCGCGTTTCCTTTGGAGCTAAAATATAGGGTCTCCAGTTATTCTGCTTAACTCTTGTTAATGATCCAAAGGCCCGGAGAAAGTCGTGGTTTTTGAACTCAACCGTATTAAATATTCCGTATTTTTTGAAGTTTATGGCTGATACAAACAAAAGCGAAACAATGAGGATTATTATTGGAGATAAGTTTAGAATGACACCGCGAATTATTTTATTCGCGTTGTGTTTTGAATATGTGTAAATCAAGACAAAAAATACAGGAAATAAAAATGGAACAATCCATAACCCCTCTTCTCTTGTAAGCCAAAATGCGGATAAAGAAAGACCTAATCCCAGTAACCAAAGATAGTAAAAATTTTTCTGTCGCTCAGCCCTTATTAACAATCCTACGGAAATTGATGCGATCAAAAGAACAAGCGACATATATATTCCTTCCCGAATAACCCGAGTTGCTATTTCATTACCATAACTCATTGGGTTGAAAAGCAGAGCAGCATAAATCGTTATAAATAAAAAATAATGACGTCGATTAAACAAAGGTTTTATCGCAATTGCAGCAACAAGACAAGCAAAAATATAGAGAAGTTGCTGAGACAAGAGAAGAGGAATACTCGTAAAAAAAATTGCAGCAATCCACATCGGATAAAATGATCCTTTTGCTAATGTCAGCTGGTCGTAATCTCCTAGCCATTCAGAATTAATTATATTTCTTGCTAAATTAATAAAAAGACGATCATCATGACCTGCCTCACCAAGTGCGGAGATAGGTTGGTCGTTAACCATCCAAAGTTTTATTATCGTCAGAAGTATAATTGTTATCCAGACCCAAATAGGAATACTGAAAATTCGACTTTTAAAGATTTTTTGATATTTTTCCATCTTAATGAAAAACAAATTTTTTATTTGCCAGAAAATTCCAGATAAATACAATGGCTTTTGTCAACACGTTTGCAATAATATACCAAATTCCAGCAATACTAACAAAAAGAAACATAAAAAAAGTGTTGAGAACGAGACCTGATCCAGCGACAATAAAAAAAAATGGAATTTGCCTTTTATGGTTTTTGGAAGAATCTCTGAAAGTGAAGAATTTTTGCCCAAAATAGCCAAAAAAAGTTATAATCACAAACGAAAAAGTTGCTGCGGTTAGATAGAAAAGATGCAAATAATTCACGAAAAAAAATAGAACAGCGATATCTGCTAACGCACAGAATCCTCCGATTACAGAATAACGCAGAAAGGCTTTTTCTTTGAATGCTGTCCCAATTGATGGAATCGATATTTTTTCCATTTAGGATATTTTTTGAGCAAGTATGAATATCTGTGGCCCTCTTTTTTGGGAAGAAATACTATATAAATAGCTAAATATGCGAAATGCCAATTTATTTGCAACTCCCTTTTTTGAGGTAATTATTGTTGATTTTTTTATATCTTTGAAGAGGAGGCTAAGGATGATATTTTTCAAATTCATGAATGGCCACCCGGCATAAGATGACTCAATAATTTCTAAGTTATTTATTTTCATTTCAGATTCTAAATCCTCTTTTTTAAAATGTTGAATATGCCCAAGAACTTTATGATGGTTAAATATTTTTCCCGATTGAGTGGTTATCAGAAGGTATCCGTTATTCTTAGTAAGATTGGACAAGGTTGAAATTGCCCGTTGCCATTCATGGAGATGTTCGATAACTTCACAGTTGATTACCATATCAAATTTCTTGTTTAATGATATATCCGGCTCGTTAAGATTTAAGCAAAAAAAGTCAATTTCGCTGTATAAATTTTTATTACGTTCGATTATTTTTTGTGATACATCAAATCCGGAAAGTTTCAACCCGTTTGTTTTTTTCCAAATTTTTTTGAGTAATTCCCCCGATCCGCATCCGGCATCGACGACATCCTTTACTTTTAAAGATTTAATTTTTTTTATTATTCTGTTTACTCTGTATATTGTTCCAGGATCGTCGATATTTGCCGAGGTGAAATTTGACCACCACTCATCGTATTGTAACTGGTCTTTTTTATTTTTTTGCATAGCAAATCGTGTTTAGAAATAACTTATGATATTTTAATTTTATTCTGGAAGGTTTGAATCCTGCCTTTACCAACAGCGGCCACAAATCTTTTTTATTGTAATACATTTTGTGATCATTCATCTCTTCGGTGGGAGATAATCCAAGCCGAAAAGCCGAAAATTCCAAAAAATATTTTCCCAGCCAATTTGGAGCATTGATTATTGCAGTTCCATTCCTGTCCAATATACGGTGAACTTCTTCGATGATTTTCTTCGGATGGTCCAGATGCTCTAGAACTGAATTCATGATTATCAAATCCGCTGAAGAATCAGACAAAAAAGAAAGATTGTTGGAAATATTCGTTTCAATTATTTTTATGCCCTTCAATTCAGTATTTACTTTGATATCAACTCCAGTCAAATTCTCGGCATAAGGCTTCAAGCTTGAAAGAGCCGATGCGTTGAATCCGCAGCCGATATCGATAATTCTCCGTGGCCTATTTTTTTTGACGAAACGAATGATTTTGTAGTTCGACAAATATACTCCAAATTTATCAATAGACGTCAGTTTATGGTTTTGGCCGAATGATTTTTCTCTCATTTTCTTGAAATTCGAAATATTTCAACGATAAATGTGAAAAATATCGTTTGAAATCCCAAAGTTATTAAGACAAGGCCGATTATTCCGTAAATAGAAATAGATTCCAGTGTAAAACGATTTTGATACCAGTGGTAAAACAAAAAAGAATCGAGAATTATTCCGAGGGTCACTAGGGAGAATCCGACGATCATACCTCGGTCATAATTAAATTTTTTGCTGATAAACAGAGTCAGTTTGTCTTGATAGTATTTGTTCAAATCACTGAATAGTTTTGATATCAAGCCGAGCTGAACAGTCAAGAAACCTATCGAAACCAAAGCGAATCCCAGCAAAGAAAAATGAAATCTGAAATTTGATATGAGGCCGAGGCTGCTTGCCGTGACAATTGAAATACCTGCCAGTAAGGCAATGAAGCCGGGTACGAAAAAAACAAAATTCGGAGCGTAAAGAAGCATTATCTTCAAATTGATCCATCCGGCATACCAGGGAGAAAACCAGCCACTCCTTCTGTGATGGCTTAATCTTCCGTTCTTGTCTTTATAAAAATGAATAGGAACTTCGGCAGTTTTCAATTTTAGAAGTCCGGCTTTTATCACCATTTCCGATGCATATTCCCAGGATTTTGATCTTAAGTCAATTTTCTCGAGCGCCTTTTTCGTCATTACCCTCATTCCACAATGAATGTCGGAAAATTTCAGCTTGAAAAGTTTGTTTAATATCCACGTGGTCAGGGGCGTTCCGAAATAACGGTGCAAATTTGGCATAGCGCCATCTTCAATCCAGCCTTTCATTCGTGTTCCCATCACGTATTCATAGCCTTCGTCCAGTTTTTTCGTGAAGTTAGGCGTTTCCTTGAAATCGTAAGTTCCGTCGGCGTCTCCCATAACAACATAATCTCCTTTGATGTGGGGGATTGAATCTATGTATGCGCGTCCGAGGCCTCTTCTAGGAGTTTTCAAAACATCGGCGCCAAGGCTTCTCGCAATTTTTTCTGAATCATCTGTTCCGCTGTCAACAATCAGGACTTGATTATTGATTTTGTCGTTTCCGAGGCCGATCCAGCTGTCTTTAATGACTTCGCCGATAACCTTTTCTTCATTGAGGCAGGGGATTACGATTGTGATTTTTTTATTCATCAGGGAATAAGTTCTAAAATTCCTTATCTTTTCCCAAAACCACGCGAACGGTTTTTCGGACGGCCTGGCGGGAATTGTATTGTGGCTTCCAGCCGAGGCGGGTGATTTGGGAATTATTTATTCTCACTTTCGCGACATCGCCCTTCCAGCCGATTTTTCCGCCGGTCCAGCATCGTTTCGGATTGATGCCCATTTCTTTAGTGATCACGTCCGCGATAGAATTGACGGTGATGAAGCTGTTCGCTGCGATATTGAAAATATTTATCTTCTTTTTCGCTTTTTTTGTGACGAGGTCAATGGCTCTCACCACATCCAGGACATAAAGATACGATTTGCTCTGTTTTCCGTCACCGAGAATTTGGAGCTTTTTGGCATCTTTTTTGAGCCTTCGGATGAAATCAAACACGACCCCGTGAGTGAGACGGGGTCCGATTATGTTGGCCGGGCGCAGAACCCAAACTTGTATATCATAAAAATTAGAGAATGCGTATATCATCGCTTCGGCGGAAAGCTTCGTCGCGCCATACATTGAAACGGGAATGAGAGGGCCGAAATTTTCTGTGGTATAAGTTGATCCAACATCGCCATATATTCCGCTTCCGGAAGTGAAGAAAAGTTTTTTTATGCCGTTTTCTTTCATCGCCTGGAGCAGATTGAAAGTGTGACGGGTCGTCTGCTCAAAATCGATGCTTGGGTCGGTGATTCCTTTGGATATGTCGGAATTGGCGGCCAGGTGAAAAACCATTTCGATGTTTTTTGATTCTTTTCGGAGGGTTTTTTGGTCGGCCAAATCGGCCTTCACAAAAGTGAAACGCTTGTTTTTTTCGTGGTGCTTCAAAAAATCGCGGTTTCCGCCGCTCAAATTGTCGTATACCTTCACGCTGTGTCTAGTTTTCAGAAGATGGTCGACGAGATGCGAGCCAATGAACCCCGCACCACCCGTCACAAGAATTTTTTGGGATACTTTTTTCATAAATTATGCGGGTTTTATCATCGGGTGGTACGGGGCAAGCCCAGCGCCGCCTGTGAAAAGAATTTTCATATGCAAACCAAAAGAAAAAGGATTAAGCGTTCCTTGTTTCCATTTTACCCGTTCGGGCAAAATTTTACAAGATTCGCTTAATCCTTTGGTTGGGTCCGGCGGCGCGGCTGCACACCGGATTATTTCTTTTTTTGGCGGGCCTTCCATTCCAGCCAGCCCGGAAACCAGTCGGCGGCGTCGCGTTCGAACATAGCGACGGTGTCGCGGGTGTAGGGATGGTCCAAGGGCTTGAGAAGGTTCGGGGTCACGGTGATGATGTGCGCTCCGGCGCTCCACCACTGCTGGATATTGATGAACTCGCGGCTTGAGGCGGCTATGATTTGCGCGGGAAGCCCCGATACGTCGAGCCATTCACGCAGTTGCCGGATAACGGGGACGGGGTCGTAGCCCATGTTGGCTATCCGTCCGGCAAAGAGGGACACATAAGCCGCTCCGGCCTTGGCGGCCAGGAAACATTGTTCGGCGTTCATCATGGCAGTGGCGTTGACTTTGATGCGGTCTTTGGCCAGTTTTTTGATGACGCCGAGAAAGAGCTTGCCGTTCTGGTCGGTGAAGGTCACCTTGATGTTGATGTTCGGGGACCAGGAGGCGAATTTCCGCGCCTGGTCGATGATTTCCTGCTCATCGCCATGGGGACTCGAGGTTTCGAGGGAGAGAGGCAGGTGGCCGATCATTTCGGCGATGGCTTTGGACCGGTCGCGGATGACAGCGAAACCGCCGGTGACCCCGCACGCTTTCATAATGGTCGGGTTGGTGGTGACGCCGTCGACGATGCCGAGTTTCAGGTATTTCTCGATCTCGGCAAGATCGCCGGTGTCAAGAAACAATAGTCCGTCTTTCATTGGTTGTTTTCCTCCCATAAGATAATTTCAGCCGCTTCGAGCAGGTTTTCTGCCTCGAAGTCGGGTTTGATGGTTTTGCCGCGATTATCGGTTTCGTTCCGGACGAGGATCGTCCGGCAGCCGGCGGCCTGGCCGGCTCGGATGTCTTTCCAGGTGTCGCCGATCATCCAGGATTTTTGGAGGTCAATCCCGAATTCTTTGGCGGCCTGAAACAACATTCCGGGTTTGGGTTTCCGGCAGTCGCATTCGGTGAGGAGGGCTGGAATTTTCACCTGCTTCGGATCCGGATGGTGCAGGCAGGCATAAATTTTGTCAATGATGCCGCCAGCTTCTCGGACCCAATAGGTCAAGTGAAAATGCATATTTTCCAGCTCTTGCAAGCTCATTTTTTCTTTGGCAACCGCCGGCTGATTAGTGACGACAAAGACATAGAAGCCAAAGCCGTTGAGAATTTTGATGGCCTTGGCGGTCCAGGGAAAAATTTGAAAATCTTCGAAACGGAGCGGGCTTTCCGTTCCGCCGAACTCGTCGAGCCCGACAGGCGGATTGATCACTCCGTCCCGATCGAGAAAAACCGCTTTTGGAAGCCCTAACTCACCGATTCCCATTTGGCGCTCCTCTGGCGCAGGGCTTCAGTGAGGAAGTGGGCGATATAGCCCTGCATGGCTTCAGTGTGGGTAGTGCGGTAGTCCGGGTTGACGGTCGGCACCACAATGACGGCGTCGCCGTTTTGAGCGGTATAGCCGTCCGCTTTTCCGACCACGCCGAGGACATAGGCGCCTTTTTTTTTGGCGAATTTGACCGCTTCCACGATGTTTTTGGAGATATCGCGCTCGGCATCGCCCCCGCCAACCGAAAAGACGAAGAGGACATCATTCGAGCCGAAACCCAGGATATCCATCTGGTCCACAAAGACCCGAGACCAGCCTTCGTCATTGGCGATGGCGGTTACGGTGGGGATGTTGTCGGTGAGGCAGCTGGCCCGGATGCGGCAGCTCTTGAAAAGATCGCCGGCGGCATGGGTGCCGTTTCCGGCGCCGCCTCCGACTCCGCAGAAAAAAACGCGGTCGCCGAAGTGGCGGACTCCTTCAAGGATTTCTACCATCTTCTCAAGGGTTCCGATCTGGCCTGCCAATTCTTTGGCAATTTGACCCACTTCCATGAGCCGGGTTTTGAAAAAAAGTTCCAGTGTCGCTTCTTTCATGGTTTTCACCCCCCCCTCACTCGCAGTAGGAAATCATGGAGCCGTGTTCCACAAAGGACCACGGAACTTCCTGAAGGTTATAGGCCGCCATGGCGTCGCGGAGAGCCGATTTTTTGTCAGCCTCCACGTAAAAAAGCCAATAGGCGCCGACTGTGCCGGCTCCGACTACTTTTCCGCCGATAGCGCCGGCCTGCTTCGCGACCTCATAGATGTCGTCGATGGCCGGATTGGCGGTATGGTCGGAGTAGAGCTTTTTGGTTTCCCAATGCTTATCCAGAAGTTCACCAAAGAGGCGGATATTCCCGGAAAGCATGGCTTCGCGTTGCTCAAGGCCGATTTCTTTGATGACTTTCAGATTGTCGACCTTAGACATTTTTTCACCAGAGAAAACAAACCCCTGATCACGGAGAGTTTCTGCGGCGGATTTTGGTCTTACGGTTCCCGTGCCGAAGAGAACCAGATTTTCGTTTAGCTCCAACAGAGTACGATTTTCCAGGTTCAGGGGAAGAATATCCACATGGCCTTTTCGGGTAACCTCGAAGGAAGTGATCCCTCCGATTGCGGCGATGTATTGGTCTTGTTTGCCGGTCGAAGACGATCCGCACCGTTCAAATTCAACGTGATAAGCTTCTTCGGCCAGTGCCTGACGAGATATTCCGTCGCCTTTCATTTTGTGGAGAATTTCCAGAAAATTTACTGCTATGGCTCCGGAAACTCCCAAGCCAGACTTGGTGGGAACGTCGGAGATGATGTTTATCTCCAGTCCTTTTCCCTTGAGCCAATCTTGAGCCTTAAGCAGAAGAAGAGCTTCCCTAAAGATGGGGTGTCCAACTTCTGCCACGTCTGTAACCCGGTCAACGTTGTTAGAATACTTGACTACCCATAGATTGTCCCACCGCCGGTTGACGGTTAGCCGGACATACAGTGAAATAGCCGCTGAAGTCCAAAAACCGCCTTCCGATTGATAAAAAGACGCAATGTCGGTTCCACCTCCGCCCATAGAGAGCCGGAGGGGAACCTTTCCCAGAAGCATTCGAAACATGTCTCGACCCTCCCAAACAGAGATTTAGGTAAATTTTAAAGGAGCCGTAGCCCCTCCAATAGTTTCAAATTCGCATATTTTGGCTTGATTGTCAAAAAAAAACGCGATTTTTTCGCGGAGCGCTATTTTTGTTATTTTTTTGAAATATATTTCTTGAATGTTTCTTTTCCCTCGCGGCAGCCAATTTCGTAGAATCTTTTTTTCGACTCGCAAGAAATCAGCTGTCTTTTGTCCATCAAAATATCGAAATAACGACTTATTGGAAAAGATTTTTCCCGCACCTTGCCGATAATTTTTTTCGGCAGGATATTCAGTCCGTATTCCATATATTTCATCTCCCGCCGCGGGTTTTCTTTGTTGTATTCTTTTGCGTATCCCATATCATCGAGCAACACGCGGCTCGGTTCCAGTTTCCAGTTGTTCTTATACACCGTCATCAGGCCTTCGGCTTTCGACCTGGCGTAAAATTCGGCGATCTTTTTCCAATCGATGTCCAAAAAAGAGTCTCCATACATCACGAAGAATTTTTCGTCGAGGTGCGGGAGTGCGTTTTTGATCGCTCCTCCCGTGTCCAATTTCTCGTTTTCGACGGAATAAACGATTTTTATCCCAAACTGGTTCCCGTCGCCAAAATGATCCCGGATTTGTTCCCATAAATGGCCGACGCAGAGAATGATCTCCTCAATGCCGTTTTTTTTGCATAGTTCAACTTGATATTCAAAAAAAGGCCGGCCGTTGATTTCAACCATTGATTTCGGAATTTTGATCGTGATTGGATGAAGTCGCGTGGCGTATCCACCGGCTAAAATTACTATTTGCCTTATGCCTTTTTTTTTCTTCATGGGGCAATTCGAGTGTTAGGACATACTTCTAATAAAAAAGTATATTATTATGTTTAGTTTATTGCAAATTAAAAAAAGGGCGGGACGCAAGCGTCCAGCCCGGGAGGTCGAAATTTGGCATAAATTAGAGAAGATTTAGTTCCCGCAGATAGGGAAGCGCGCGGTGAGTTGCCACTATGGCGCAGGGATCTTCAATTTCCGTTTCCGCGAGCTTCAGCCATTTGGAGAGTTGAAAGATCGCAACCTCGATATCCTCCGTGCTATCGAGTTTTTGCTCTTGTTTTTTTTCACATCCGATTCCCAGGAAACAAAAATAATGGGACCATGAATTTCTGGTGTTTATCCAAATTTGTTTGCCCATCTGGATAATTTGGTAACAATGATAGCCTGTTTCTTCGAGAAGCTCCCTATGGATGGTTTTTTGGATGGGCTCCGAAGGGTCGATATTTCCGCCAGGCAAAGTTCGCAGAATCTTGTCACATCCCTGGTAATATTGGCGGATCGTGACAACTTCTCCGGCTTTGGTAATTGGCAGAATGACGGCAAAATCTTGCTGGCCGTATAGATAATATTCGTGTTGAGCGCCCCAATTATCTTGGAATATTGAAGCTCTCAAAACCTTTCCATACCCGCTTGCGACCACGCGGCTTTTCAATCGTTCCCATAGTTTTATGGCCACGAAAAACCTCCTTTTTTGATATTTAGCCATAGTAGCAAGGAACTTAAAATTGGCTCATGACGAGTCGGTGGATATTCGCATGATTTGATAATATTGTCAAACAAAAAAAGCCTGATATTTTCCATATAGGCTTTATATAAGGTGAATTATATTATTTGAAAAAGTTGTATTTGATCACGCACCAAACCGCCTCAATCCCGTCAATCCAGCCGATTTTTCCCCCTTCGGATTATTTCAACGCTAATGCATAATTTTTCAAGAGAAAAACAGCTTCTGATTTGAGATTTTTTTTCACCCAGATTTTTTCTTTTTCATCCACAAGTTCGCCGATTCCCTGCAAAATTTGATTTTCGTTCATTTTTTCAATCGTCGCGACACATTGCTTCAGATGTTCGCGGATGTTTTTTCCCGTCAGAAGTTTCAGCGCCTCCCGGTCTATATCCCAGTTGTTTTTCGCGAAATAGCGGATGTCGTATATATCGCGCGCGGCTGTTATTTTGCGCGAGACAAGAGCAGCCAGCTTTCCGGCGAAGAGATATTCTTTTTTCGCGGCCGGCATTGATATTCCGAGAAATTCTTTGAGCTCAAAAAAATCTCTCATATCGGGCGCGAATAAACGGGTGCTGATTTCTATTTTGATGTTGTGTTCGGCGTCTCCGTATGAAAGAAGAGCGAAAATGGTGTTTCTTTTCAGGTAGCTGTCTTTGATGGCGCCGTATTTTCGCAAAATCCTTTTTATTTTCTTGAATGTCGTTTCTCGAACGCTTTTTCCGTCTGCCAGCAGATCGAAATCAAGATCCACCGAGAAGCGGGTAAGGCCAAAGAAAAAATAAGCGCAGGTTCCGCCCTTGAATCCCAAAAAAGAAGCGATCTCAATGTCGGAATAAATATCTTTCAGGATTTGCCCCATTATGAGCTGATGTTTCTCTTTATCAAGCATATTTTTCGCGATATTCTTCAAGCCGTTTGATTAGCGCTAGATTGGCATAAATCTTTGCCAGTTTGCGGCATTTGTTCCAGTTTATCGATTTCAGGTTGTCAAAATAATATTTCGGGAAAAGATAGATCATATCCATAAACGCCCGTTCCGGCGAGGCTATGCCGTAGTTATCCCGGATGATTATGCCGGATGGATTGAACAGCAGGCTTTTTTTCATTTTTCTGAATGTGAAAGCGTGCCCGTTTATTTTTTTCGTTTTTGACCACGGTCCGGCGGCGAAGATTGTTTCGTAATGCTGGAAAATCATTCCCGCTTCCCGAAGCGCCGTTTCAAAACTTATGTAAGAAGGAATATAAATGCTCGTTGCCAGTTCTTTGGGATCATATTTTTTGTCCTTGGCGAAAACGCCTCTCGTCAGCCGCAAAAGAGAGCCTTTTTTCACGTAGTAGGAAATTTTCGCCTTGAGGTTGTTTTTGTCTGTTTCTTGCCACAATAAAGCCAAATCTTCGCTGGTGAAAACTGTTTTTGAACTTTTGTACAATGCGGCAGTGGCGTTATCCATTTTATTGTGATACGGAAGTAAGAAATTTTATTACTTCCATCTTATATTATTTGAAACGATCCGTCAAATTTCATTGTTTGGTTATCATTTTTGATTACTTTTCGATGATATTGCCATATCTTGTTAAGATTTTGCGGCTTGTATAAAATCTTTATCTATCCCAACAAATTATACCTCACGATACACCAAACCGCCTCAATACCGTCAATCCAGCCGATTTTTTCCTTCGGCCGCAGACGCGGACGGGGGGTTGCCTTTGGCTGGCATCGCGCTCTTCAATAATATCCCATTTTCTGATAAAATTCAATTGTCGAACAGCTTGACAATTATTATCAAATAATATACATTATTAATGTATATTATTGACATTAATTATACATTAGCAATGGACAAAAACATAATCAAAAACACCGTTTTAGACCAAAGGGAATCTTTCGAAAAGAAAGGCGATTTTGTCGAGAGGGATGTGCCGAAAGGATTTCTGTCTTCCAAAAAGATCGGTGTTATCAGCGGCATCAGGAGAAGCGGAAAATCCACGCTTCTCAAGCAAGTTGCCAAAAATTTCGGGAATTACGCCTATCTCAACTTTGAAGACGAGCGGATGCTTGATTTCACCTATCGGGACTTCAACGCGCTTCTTGAAGTTTTTTTAGAGCTCTACGGGGACCAGGAAACGTATTTGTTTGACGAAATCCAAAATATTTTTGGCTGGGAAAAATTCGTGCGGAGGCTCTTCGAAGAGAGAAAAAAAATATTCGTGACAGGATCAAACGCGAAACTTTTGAGTTCCGAGCTGGCTACCGCGCTATCCGGGCGCCATTTGAAAATGGAACTTTTCCCGTTCAGTTTTTGGGAATATATCAAATTCAAAGAGAATAAAATAAAAAGCCATTACACCACCAAAGAAAAAGTCGGGATGGAAAATCATCTGAAAAGATACATAGAGAAGGGAGGATTTCCCGAGATTGTCGTCGGCGGAGATGCGGAAGAACTCAAGCAGCTTTATCAGGACGTGCTTATCAAAGATCTGCTGGTCAGGTTCAACATTCGCGAAACAAAAGCTTTCCGCGACGTGGCCTTGTTTCTGCTTTCCAATATTTCATCCCCCGTGAGTTTCAACGGTCTGAGAAACCTTTTGGGAATAAAAAGCGTCACAAGCGTGAAAAATTACGTTGATTTTTTTGAAGAAGCGTATTTGTTTTATAGTTTATTCAAATTTGACTACTCCATTAAGAAGCAAATTATCAATGACAGAAAAATATATTGCGTCGACACAGGGATTGTCAATGCGGTTGCCTTTCGTTTTTCCGAAAATATCGGGCGGACTATGGAAAATATAGTATTTGTTGAGCTCAAACGAAGAAATTGTGAGACGTTTTATTTTAGGAGCAAAAAAGAGTGCGACTTTGTGATGCGAAAGGGAATGGACATTGTCGAAGCTATACAGGTGGCGCAAACATTGTCAAGTCAAGAAACAAAAGCAAGAGAAGTGGAAGGATTGCTGGAGGCGATGGAAAAATTCAAGCTCAAAACCGGCCTGATAATAACCCAGAATCAAGAAGGAGAAGAAAAAATTGGAGGCAATTTGATAAAAATCACTCCCCTTTGGAAGTGGCTGATTGAGAAATAAACGGATTGTAAACTCCATATTCTCGAAAGTGCGTTTTATGAAAAACGGGGTTATTATTAAAGCCAAGTCTTTATTAAATCTTTTTACTTTGAGCGAATTACTGTGTAATTTCGCCTCTATTTTTGATTCCGGTAATCTCAATTTTTACTATAAATAAAGGCTTTTTAAGCATTTATTACTATTATACGGTTGTGTATGTTTTTAGTATATTTTTTTGATAGCTCTGTCAACATTGGAAAAATCGACAAGATAATTTTCGCTATTCATCCGTTATTTACTGAACAGATTATACTTTATTATGCACCAAACCGCCTCAATCCCGTCAATCCAACCGATTTTTTTCCCTTCGGCGTAGGTCCGGCCGGAATAGGAAATGCCGACTTCATAAACTCGGCACTTATTTCTTTTGGAAAGTTTCGCGAATCGCGCCACGAGCTCCGGCTCGATCCCAAAGCGCTTCGATTTCAATTTGGGCAGGATTTGGCGCAGAATTTCTTTTGTAAAAACTTTGTAGCCGGATTCTATGTCAGTCAAGTTAAGATTCGTAAAAATATTTGAAAAGGTGGTGATAATATTGTTTCCGACATAATGCCAGTGATACAAAACGCGGTGCGGCCGGTGGCTCAAAAAGCGCGAGCTGAAAACGACGTCTGCTTTTCCGTCCAAAATCGGCTTTATAATATCCGCGTATTCATTTGGATCGTATTCAAGATCGGCGTCCTGAATCAAAACTATGTCTCCTGTAGCGTTCTCAAAACCGGTTTTGAGCGCCGCGCCTTTGCCCCGATTTTTTTTGTGATGGAGGATTTTGTGCCTCCCCTCGTATTTTTCAAGAATTTCTTTCGATTTGTCGCGGCTGCAGTCGTTGACCAGGATTATTTCTTTTTCCAAATGAAAAACATCCGCTTTCTCAACCGCGGAGATTATTTTTTCAAGAGTTCTTTCTTCGTTATAAATTGGGATAACGATGCTGATTTTTCGGAAAATTTCCATTTTGCTATTCATTTATCGCCTTTCGAAAATATTCTATCGTCTTCTTGAGCCCTTCTTCAAGCTTCACCTTGGGTTCCCAACCGAGTTCTTTTTTTGCCAGCGATATATCTGGTTTTCTTTGTTTGGGGTCGTCTTGAGGCAAGTCCCGATAAACGATTTCGCTTTTGCTTTCCGGAATCATTTCGAGGATTATTTCGGCGAGTTCTTTCACGGAAAACTCATCCGGGGTTCCCAAATTCACTGGTCCCGAGAAATTATTTTTATTGTCCATCATCTTGACGATTCCGCCGACAAGATCGTCAATATACTGGAAGCTTCTGGTTTGCGAGCCGTCTCCATAAATGGTCAAATCTTTATTCTCGAGAGCCTGGGTGATGAAATTGGAAACGACGCGGCCGTCGCCGGGATCCATATTGGGACCATAGGTATTGAAAATCCGGACCACCCGAATGTCAGTTCCGTATTTTCGGTTATAATCAAAGAATAATGTCTCGGCGGCGCGCTTCCCCTCGTCATAGCAGGACCGCACCCCGATCGGGTTGACGTTTCCCCAATATGTTTCCGGCTGGGGATGGACGCGCGGGTCGCCATAGACTTCACTGGTCGAGGCCTGCAATATCCGGGCATTGTTTTTCCGGGCCAGCTCAAGTATATTCAGTGATCCTAAAATAGACGTCTTCAGTGTTTGGGCCGGGTCTTTTTGGTAGCGGGGCGGGGAAGCTGGGCAGGCGAAATTGAAAATCTGGCCGATTTTTTTGCTGATTTCAAGAGGTTTCGTGATATCCTGATTGACAAATTCAAAATTCTTGTTGTCGAGCAGAGGCGCGATATTTTCTTTTCGGCCGGTTGACAAATCGTCAAGGCAAATCACTTCATGGCCGCTGTCCAAAAAATATTTGCAAAGATGCGAGCCAACAAACCCCGCGCCGCCCGTCACGAGGATTTTGCCGGGTGTATTTTTCATAAGTATGTTAATTTTGCAATCGGGTGGTGCGGGACGAGCCTCGCGCCGCCCGCAGCGACACTTTCATGTTTACTTTTGTTCGTTTCTAATCTAAAATACAAAAAGTCGCAAGTAGGTTTATTTTATCATGAATATAGGATATATCAAAGACCGGATCAAAGGCTTTATCCGGAAATACCGGGGATTGGGACGAATGGCATTTTGGGAATTTTATTATAATTCATGGGGAGGCCTTGTGTTTGCTGTCAAGCGCCACTACAAAAAAAGGCGGGGAGAAATTCCGGCCGATTATCCGAGAGTGGATGATTACGAAAAAAATCTGGTTACCATCGGGATTCTTTCGGTCAATCGGCTGGATCTGATAAAACCCTGTGTCGAATCTGTCGAGAACAACTTAAGCGAAAAATACAAAGTGGAAATATTGATCGGGGACACTGGGAGCACCGATCGGGAGACGCTGGCTTTTTATAAAGAAGCCAAACAGAAATGGGGAAATATCAAGGTAATCTGGCTCAAAAAATATTTTTTCTCCAAAAATTATAACGATCTTTTCGGGAAATACGCAAAGGGCCAGTTTCTTATTTTCCTTAATAATGATACGCTCGCCAAGCCCGGCTGGATTGACAAGCTTATTGATCCTCTGCAAGACAAAAAAGTCGGGATTGCGGGAGCAAAGCTTCTTCACAGGGATGAAACTATCCAGCACGCTGGAATCGAAATAAACCCTCCCACCGAGACAGGTATAAACACTTTTTTTGGAAAACCGAAAGACGAACCCGGTGCGAATTTGAAAGCGGTTGTTCCCGCCGTGACGTTTGCTTGCGCCGCAGTCCGCCATGATGTTTTCAACCGTTTCAAGCTGAATGAAGATTTCAGGGAAGAAGCCCAAGACACGGATTTTTGCTTCAGGTTGGCGGAATGCGGATTCACGGTTCTCTATAATCCCGAATGTGAAATATACCACTTCGAATGTTCTTCCCGGGATTGGCGAAAAGGCGAGAAAGACCGTTGGCTGCTTAAAAAAATATGGGGAGGAAAAATAAAAAATCTGGCCAAAAAAGAAAACCAGCGGATTTCGTTCAACCCGGACGAGAATAAAAATTCAATAACAGTTATTCGCGACGACGGGATCGGCGATCTTCTGATGGGTGCGAGCGCGTTCAAGCGGCTTCGCGAAAAAAATCCGGACAAAAAGTTGATTTTGGCGACTTATGAGCGGAACATTGAAATGATGAATGGCTTCGGGATTTTTGATGAGTTTATCCCGATTCCGGACGGAAAGAAATATTCCCCGCTTCCAATTTCCGGCAATTCTAGGATTTATCGGTTCATCGATCTCGAAATGGATATCACTCCCATTGCAGGAACACCCAAAGAAGACAACAAGATTAACCGTCATTTCGTTTATTCCCGCCGGATGGGTCTTCCGGAAGATTTTGAGCTTGTGCCGATGCCGGATTATCCGGAAGCGAGAGAAAAAGTCGAGAAATTAATTACTTTTCTGGGTAATGACACAAACCAGCCGTTTGTCGTATTCAATCTCATCGCTACCAATCCGGCTCGCAGCTGGTGGGAACCGTATTATCCGAAATTGATCGAAGCGGTTGAGAAAATGGGGTTCGTCCCGCTTATTTTGGGGACGAAAGACAGCGAATATTATAAAGGGGATAAAGTCGTTCACCCTCCCACCAATTTTGGTAATTTTTTTCGAGAAAAAAAAGATGATTCTGTTAGAATTGGTGGGGGGGTAAACCTGATCGGAAAAACAAAAACCATCCCCGAATTCATCGAAGCTTTGAAGCTTGGAAAATACGTGATTTCAACGGACACCAGCGCGACTCATGTCGCCGCTCTTTCGGGCATTCCTTTTCTGGCCATTTTCACGGGCGGGATGACGCCCGAATCGCGTCTCAACTTATATGAAAAATACGAAGCGCTGGCTCCGCCGGCGGGCCTCAAATGCTATCCCTGCTGGGATGAAGGATGTAAAGATTTGTCGGTCCGTTGGAAAAATGACCCCTGCCGGCTTCTGATCAAACCGGAAGAGGTGATTGATAAATTCAAGAAGCTTGTCGAAAAATATCCATAAACATTCAATGTTTGGAAAATCCCAACATTGAATGTTATGATGCCTTTATTTTCGCTTCGATGCCGGAAGTTGAAAGGGGAGTATCTTCTTTGGGAACAAGAAAAAGCTCTCCTCCATACTGATCAAGCACTTCCGTTTCGACGCATTTTGTTCCGTATTCGGCGCTGTTGGCATGGACATCGGGGCGAATCCGGTCAAGCCAGGGATTGGGAATGAGGTCGTCGAAAATGAAAACATAATCGACATAAATGATGGCCGCCAGAAGTTCCGCCCGGTATTTGCCGGGGATGATGGGCCGGCCCGGCTTTTTTTTGTATTCGCGGACAGATTTATCACTATTCACGCCCACGATCAAAATGTCTCCTTTTGCCTTCGCTTTTTGCAAAAGATCAATGTGTCCGGCGTGAAAAAGATCAAACGAACCATTGGTCGTGACGATTTTTTTGCCTTCTTTTTTTGCCTGCTCGGCAATTTTGAGAATTTCGTCGAGTGATTTGATCTTTTCTTTGTGATTGAGCATATTTTTGTCAAAGCTAAGCTTTTTTCTTCCCCGACTATTCGCCGGGGAATTCCTCAAAGCTTAGCTTTTAATTATAAATTTTGCCGCGTCGAGGAGGTCTTCGGCAATATATTCAACGTCCGTTTTGTGTTTTTCGTCCGCGCCGCATTTTCCGGTTTTGACGAGAACAGATTTTATCCCGAAGTTTTTGCCGCACTTCACGTCCGCCCATTTGTCGCCGATAATCCATGATTTTAAGTTGTCAATCTCAAAATCTTGCTCGGCCTGTTCCAGCATTCCCGGTTCCGGCTTTCGGCAACGCGAAGCTTTTTTATATTTTCCAATTCCTTTGGGATGAAAAGGGGAGAAATAGGATTTCAAAATACGAATATTATTTTTTTCGAGCTCCTTCACGACATGATCGTTGAATTTTTGATAGTCGTCTTCGGTATAATAGCCGCGCCCGATTCCCGACTGGTTTGTCACAATTATAAAGCCAAAGCCATTGTCTCGCAGCAGCTGCATAGCCGGAATCACATTTTTTTCAAAGGCAAAATCGTCGATTTTATAAACATATTCCTTGTCAACATTGATTGTTCCGTCACGATCGAGAAAAATTATTTCTTTCATATGTTATCTAACATTCAATGTCAGGGGAACCCCAACATTGAATGTTTACTCTCCGATCCAATCTAAAAGTTCTTCTTCTGTCACCACGGATGTTCCAAATTTCCGGATGGCCACTTGCGAGGCGGCAATGGCGAGCTCAAGCGCTTCAGGCATTGTCGCGCCGCCTACGTAGGAAGTGATAAGCAAAGCTTCGACTGTGTCGCCTGCGCCGGCAATATCAAATTGCTCTTCCACCTCCTTCGGTCTCACAAAGTAAGGTTTCTTTTGGGGTTCAAAATATACGGCTCCTTTTTTTCCTCGGGTGATGAAAATATGGATCGGAATCTCCTTTTGGATGATATTTGCGATTTCGACTATTTCTTCATCAGTAGTGCCGTCTTTGTCAAAGCCGTTTATTATTTTGGCCGTTTCGACGGATTCCACCCGATTGGGCTTCAAAAAAAACAATTTTGGATTTTTAATAAAACTTTTGTATTTCACAAAAGTGTTTTGTTTCAGATCGGCAAAAACGGGAATATTTTTTTCGTCTGAAATCTCAATGATTTTCTTGAAAACTTTTTCCGAGAGAAATCCTTTTGCATAATCATGGATTGAAATAACCGTCGGCTTTATTTCCTTGGCGAGGCTTTCAAGATAAGATGATATTTCATTTTCTTTTTCTTTGCTCAAGGGATGGGTATCTTCCATATCCACCCGGGCAACGTGCTGGGTAGTGGTTTTTATCGCTTTCACCCGCAATTTGAGAGTGGTTTTTCGTTCCGGATCAAGACTGAAATGAGTGATTATCCCGCAATTCCTATATTCCTCTTCCATGACATCCGTGTATTTTATTCTCCCTTTTTCTCCGACAACCCCGACGAGATGGGTGGAAAGACCTATCGTGGCCATGCAATTCGCGGCGTTTCCAGCGCCTCCAGGAAAAAATTTTTCGTCGTCAACCCGGATGACAGGAACCGGTGCTTCCTGGGAAAATCTTTCCGCCGGTCCAGTGAGATAGGCATCAAGCATCACATCACCGCAAGCTAACACCGGTGCGCCCTTAGCACTTTTCAAAATTTGCTTAGCTCTTTCTGTTGTTAGCATAAAAATGGAATGAAAATTCTAAAACTCAAGCTCTAAATTCTAAACAATTTCAAAATTCAAATGACCGAAATTCGAAAGAGTATTGAAAATTTAGATTTTAGCATTTGGATTTATTTCGGATTTAGGATTTCGAATTTAGGATTTACTGAAAAAATGTTTTTCAACTTCTTTGCAAAGCCAGTGAATCACCATCAGATGAATTTCCTGGACTTGAGGAGTGTCATTTGACGGAACAATAATCGCGATATCGGCCATATTCTTCATTTTGCCCCCGTCACTGCCGAGGAGGGCGATATTCGCAATGCCTTTATTTTTAGCAGATTCCATCGCTTTCAGGCAATTTCCCGAATTTCCGGAAGTGCTGATTGAAAAAAGGATGTCGTTTTTGTTTCCGAGGCTGTCAACGAAGCGGGAGAATATATCAGCGTATCCATAATCATTTCCGACCGCAGTTGTCGTGGCCAGGTCGAAAAGGGAAATCGCGGGGAGGGCAGGCCGGTCAAAGGCGAATTTTCCCACAAATTCTCCGACCATGTGAGAAGCTTGCGTCGCGCTTCCGCCATTTCCGCAGGCCATCAATTTCCCCTTGTTTACGAGAGACTTTATGATTGCTCCCTTCGCTTTTTCAACGCTGCTCAAAAATTCTTTGTTTGTCCGAAGCAAGTTCAATGATTCAAATAATTTTTCCAGTTTATTTTGCATAATATTATAAATTTTTCGAAAACCACTCAAATGTTTTTCCAATCCCGGTTTTGAAATCCACCTTCGGTTTCCAGCCAAATTCTTTTTTGATTTTGGCGAAGTCCAAGCAGCTGGTTTTTTGCTCTCCCATTTTCGCTGGACCGTGGACCTCTTTGAATTTTTTTCCGAAATGGCAGTTGATTTCCCAAAACAGCTGGTTGACATCCGTTTCTTTTCCGGTTCCGACGTTATAAATTCCGCTGCGCGTGAAATTTTTGAGCGCCAGGAGATTGGCGCTCACCACATCGCCTACATAAACATAATCCCGAGTCTGTTTTCCATTGCCGTTGATGACCGGCTGGTCGCCCTTGAGCATTTTGTTCAAAAATATAGCGACAACCCCGGCTTCGCCGTGTGGGTTTTGGCGCGGGCCATAGACGTTGCTGTAGCGGAGAGACACAAAATTGAGTCCGTGGACCTCGCGGTAATAAAAAAGAAACTTATCCACAGTCAATTTGGCAATTCCATAGGGAGACAAAGGCCATTCAGGCTCTTTTTCTCCAGTTGGCCTATTTTTCGTGTCACCGTAAATGGCGCCGCCCGTCGAAGAGAAAATAAATTTCTTGACTCTATATTCGCGCGCGAGATTGATGAGGTTCACGCTCGCCAAAATATTGCTCCTCGTGTCAAAAACCGGGTCAGCCATCGATTTGCGGACATCAATTTGGGCGGCGAGATGGAAAATGACCTCCGGTTTTTCTTTTTTTATGATAACTTCGATTTTTTTGTGGTTTGTGAGATCGACGCGGAAAAATTTTGCTTTCGGGTTGATATTTTTTTTGAATCCGGTGGAAAGATTGTCAATCACAAAAACCCGATGATTCTTTTCGATGAGAGCATCAACCAGATGAGAGCCAATAAACCCCGCACCGCCCGTGACGAGAATTTTCATAATATTTTTTCAAAGCTAAGCTTTCGGATTCTCCTAAAGCTTAGCTTTTTTTTATTACGAAGTAATAATACCCCGCAGCTTGCTGCGGCTGGGAATATGTTAGAATAGATGCATGGAAACAAAATTTGCCAGC
>MFSH01000013.1 GCA_001784875.1 Candidatus Moranbacteria bacterium RIFOXYB1_FULL_43_19 | reverse complement strand
ATCCGCCTCCAAATGGGTCGGTGTTGCACAGGCAAGGTGCTGGTGCCGGTGCCGGAGCCGGATCTGTGGTTGTTCCGCTCGGCCAGGCGGAAATACAAACCCCGCGCAGGCAAAACTGATCGCCTGCTGATATAATTCCATTACTCGTGAAATTCCCCGCCTTTGTCTGCGCATTCCCGCTCGTATTGATCGGCGCGCCGACGTTGCCGCCGGGAGGAGTCGTGGTCGGTTCGGTCCAGGCACGAACGAATTGAAGCGCAAAGCCCAGAGCGATGCCGATGACCGCAACCTTGAGCCAGTGGATGGTTTGTTTTCTTGTTTTTTGGTTCATAATATATATTTGTTACGTGTTACATGTTGTGTGTTATGTGATCTTACGGATTCGTTTCAATCCAGCCAAGAGCGCGGACATTAATATTGGTATTATCAGTTGCATTGCCAGCTTTTGCTTGTGAAACAGCCGTGTCGTAGCGAGCAGCGGTATCAGCCATTGCTTCACATGTGTTTTGTACAGAACCTTTCTGAATGTTTATTTTTTCTGAGCCTCCGTTCAATTTTGAGCATGATCCAACAACACATTCAGGATCTCCACCTACCGAGCAACTATAGGCATGCCATTTTCCGTCTGGAGGAATGGTAAAAGAGTCGGGACAGGATATATTACAGTTAGGCGTCTTGATAATTGATCCGCTCGAACTATCTGAAACGCAACCCGTACAGGTTGCAACAATCGTAGTCAAAGCTGGCGATGTGAAATCTGAGGCGGAAACGCTATTAACCGGACATTCACCCCGTATATCAGTGACGCAAGAAGTTGATCCCAGACTGAATCTCGCAGGGTTAGAGTTGGAAAGATCAACCGTTTTCCCTGCGACAGGATTACCCGCTGCGTTTCTGACAGATACAAAAATGGGTTGGGAAGGAAGTGAGAATTCTCTCAAGTCGAAGCTAGGAGGATCAAGAGTGATGATATTTTGTGGAAAATTTGCCTGCCCAAAATCAATCCAGCCCAGCTCCGCAGCACCGCTAGCAGAAGCTGACCATGCATATGTGTGGCTTCCACTGCCCACACCCAACATTTTGCTTATTTGGACAGCGTATAGATTTCCGATTTTGTCATCCAAACTTATCCAGCCGTCCCAACCCCCGGAATTTCCGCCTGCGTCCCGAATGGAGAGAATTCGGGCCCACCCCCTTAGGTAATCGCCGTCCCTTCTCGCATTGCATACTCCGGTAGGACAACCGGTTAAATCTCCCTCATTAAAGCTTATCCAGCCGATATTTTCGCTCCATACATAATTATTGCCGCCTGTGATTACACCGTCACTTGAGGGAATATTCAGGCCATAGTTGTTCGTTCCACCTTGATTTGTATTGTTCGCGCTAATCCAACCAACATTGGTATTTGTCCCATCATTCGGTCCAGCTCCTCCGCCCCATAACCAACCCGTTACCGAATGCTCATTTCCTGCCTGAACTCTGATGATGCTCGCCGCGGCGAAGACCAAAAGAAAAAGAGCCAAGGTAAAAAACAACCTTCGCCCTACGCCAAATGTTCCTCTTTTTTTCGAGTTTTTCATTTTTTGTTTTTGCCCCGTGAAATCCCGCGCAGCAGGAATCCGCTAAGGGCGGATTATTTCACAGGAGTTAGTTTTTTACTCCTGCCAATATTATACAATATGCCCAAAAAGTGTGCAATACCCGTCAAGGGCTTTTAAAAAATGGAGAAATGAGATATAGTATTAATGCAAAATGCAAATATCAAAAATCAAAATGACAGTGTAAAATTAAAAATGTCCACAAATTAAAAAAAGATAAATTTTGCATTTTAAATTGTCATTTTGCACTTTAAATTTTGAATTTTTAATTCAACATATGCCAAGCAGGAAATATATAATTTATAGTTTTGCCGTGCTAATATCACTGATAGCCAAATCAGCATTTGCCGTTTGTCCCGTCTGCACCGTCGCTGTCGGCGCGGGATTGGGACTGGCGGAATATTTTGGCATCGATGATTCCATTTCCGGTCTTTGGATCGGAGCTCTCATTGTTTCCATGTCGATTTGGACAATCAATTGGCTGAATAAAAAGCTAAGCTTTGAGGAATCCCGCCTCTCGCGAGAGGCGGGAGGAAAAAGCTTAGCTTTGACAAAAAAGCCGGGCTTTGGAGAAAAAATTCGCGATATTTTTATATTTTTGATATATTACGGGATCGTAATCCTGCCCCTTTACTGGAAAGGCAAAATCGGCCATCCCTTGAACCGGCTTTGCGGAATTGATAAATTGCTGTTCGGTATAATCTTAGGAAGCGCGTTATTCGCTGCCGGAGTTTTTTTTCACAACTATATCCGCAAGAGAAACAACAACGTTTCATATTTCAAGGGACAAAAGATTGCTTTCCCGGTAGGATTTTTGCTTATTGCAAGCATAATTTTATATTTCACGTGTTAAAGGCTTAACATTCAATGTTGGGAGCGTCCCAACATTGAATGTTGTGACAAATCACAATGGAAGACAACAAACTCCAAAAAATCAATGAGTTGATCCAAAAAGTCGACGAAATGAAAAAAGCCGACAAGATGGACCTTTCTTCCGACCAGGATTTGTCGATTGCCATCATGAACCTCGTCTCGATTGAAGAGCATTTCTTTTTCACCGGCGCCAAAACCGGAAAACCGGAATACTACGATATGCTCCAGGAAGTGCGAAAAATGAGAGGAGATTTGCTCCGGAAAATAATCAAAGAGTACGAAGGCGAAGTCTGGTGCATTTCAAAACATTTGCTCGCCGCCTCGATGCGCCTCATGGAAGTGGGAACCAAGCAGCACAAAGCCGGCAACAAGAAAGAAGCCGAAGATCTTTTTGAAAAAGCCTATGACTGCTATTCCCTTTTTTGGGGACTCAATATGAAACTCATCAAGACCGACGACATAAAAAAAATCGACGCCGAGGCTGTCAACAAACATGACACCGAAAAAAAAGGATTCCTTGGGAAACTCGGCGAACTTGTCAAAAAAGCGGTTGATTGCTGCTTGGAATGAAAAAGCCAGGCTCTGGACGAAGCCAATAGCTTAGCTTTGAAAGAATATGCAAAAAAAATAAGCGCATTCCGGAGTGAAAGTGCTTTTTTATCCTAAATAAATTGGGCAGGTCGGTTTTTTTCCGCCTGCCCTTAGAAATTTTCACCATATTCCTCCCTTCAGCACCCCCGATCACCCGCCTTCTCTTCTCCTGCATCTTTGCGGGAAATGCGGCGCTTTTTCGGAAGCCGGATAGCCTTCGCGGGCTTAAAACAGGCCAGTAAATATTTTTCCGCTTCCGCAAGCGCTTTCCTTGTTTTTGTGACATGCGAAACAAGCCCTTCGGCCAACGCTTTTGTGGTTTTTTTCAGCTTAACGGGACGGCGACGGCCATCAACCAGCACCTCCGAAAATTTCTGGAGATTCTCCGCATACCCGCTATCAACCAATAGGAGGGCGAGCAGCTCAATTCTCCGATTAATGCCCATGCTTTTCATGAACGCTTTTCCTCCTTTAGCACCCGGATTCTTCTCCGAGAAAAAATGGGAATTCCTCGCCGTCGATATTGATGACAATTTCTTCGGCCCCAATCGGCTCTTTCGTTTGCTGGAAAGTTTTTTTTCGGCGATTATTATCGCCGAAAAAACTCTCCGCCAGCCGATTTTCCATACGATCCATTCTTTCACTCATAGTCTCACATTCTCCTTGAACAAAGAAAGTATAAAGAAACTAGCAAAAAATTTTTCAATTTGTCAAGCCAAAAAACAACCCCATCGTCATTGCGCTGGGATTGCTTTTTGGAATTATAAATGACTATTTTTGAAAATATTTTGGCTAGCTTTGGGAATTTCCTCGCAGCCCGTTGCCTGATTTTCGGTATCCTCCGCCCGGGCAATCGTAGTTTTCGTCACCCGTGCGGCCACGGTTCTGCGCTCTCAAGCCAAGTTCTTCGCGGATCTGGTTGGCTTCGTCATACTTCCCTTCAAGCATCAGACGGTGCATTTCGGAAAACCGGGCAAAATTGGCTTCATTGACAATTTGCGTTACCCGGCCCCGTCCGTTCATAAGCTCTTTCCAGGCGTTGTAGTCGTTGCTCTCAAAAGCCTTTTGCATCGCTTCGTGGCGTTCCTGGGAAAAATTCGGGCCGCGCTGGCCGGGATCCCCCTGGTAGGCATAAGCGGCATAGGCCACTCCGGCAGCCGAAACCAGAGCAATCACTCCGATAGGAAAAATTATTTTTTTGGACAGCGTCATCTTTTTTTGCTTTAAATTTTAGGAATTCGTTCAATATTCAATTGTTGACCCCTCACCACATCTTTTTGAGCTGTGGTTATGAGTTATCACCCCTTGGCATTTTTCACATCCTGCCACAGTCTTATTCTCATGGCTTTATGTGGTGCGGGGTGAATTTAAAAGGAAGCGGCCGGCTTCTTTCCCTACTACGCACTTCATTTTTTCATCTTTCAGAAACAAAAAAATGTCAAATAAAATTGCTATAGCACAATTATTTGACATTATGAATTTTGCGACGATGTTTTTTGGAATTGTTGTCATTCCTCGTTTTCCCATCCACTCCACGGCCGTACTTCCCGCGCCCAGAAAAAATTGTTTTTTCTTTTCTCACCAACCATCTTTATCAAAATTCCTTTTCGGGGAACAAGGCTTCCACGCCAAAAGATATTTTGTCCCTCTATTTCCCAGGATTTTCCGACAAAATCCTCGACCTGAAAGTGGTCCGGACCCGAAAAATCCATTATTTTTCCGCCCAAAAGCCCTTTTTGCGGCTGGGTCCAGATATCCTTCCTGTTGCAGCAACAATGTAAATTTTGATAGAGCGGAATATTTTGGGCGAACATCTGGTCTATTTTCCTCCCCATTCCAAGCGAATGGAAAACCGAACCCAAAACCACGCTTCCGATGACACTCAGCCCCAAAACGACAAATGTTCCATGCCTGTATCCACTCCTCGTGTGCTTATAATTATATAAGGCCAGTCCCAAGAAAAGAAGAATCGAAATAATCCAGACATAAGGCAAAGAAAGCAAGATGTGCTTCGCCGGACTCAAGCCCAAATAGCGATAGATATCCCAATCGTTGTCGGCAGTGATCGAAAGGGTGACGCAAAAAGCCAGGGCTCCAACAATCATCGAAACAGCAAATGCGAGCCAGATAAAATAGTCCTTGAGCAAAAAATGCCACCGGGGTTTCGGCTCAATTTTTTCATCCTTTATCTTGTCGAGTACCCTGTCGCAAAGCTTTTTCATACCTTTTTTGCCAAGAACGAACCTCGGCTCCAAGGCCAAGGTGGCGCCTTAGCCTATTATCAAAATTTTATGCCCTTTTCCTTGGTGATTTTCGCAAACTGCTTTTTGGCCCGATTGATGAGAGTTGCCACCGTTCCAAGAGGCTTTTCCAAAATGTCCGAAATTTCTTTATAGTCCTTTCCTTCCAAAAACTTGAGAACCAGAACCTCTTTATACTTTTCGTCGAGATTTTCAATCATTTTCCGGACTTCCTCGCCGGAAAACTTCCTTTCGGTGTCCCGCGCCAGATCTTCGTCAGTCGCGATAAACTTCAAGAAATCCTCGTCGGCTTCAAACTTTAGTACCTGCGGGCGGACTTTCGTCTTTCGCCAGTAGCTGATTACCTGGTTGTGGGCGATCCGGTATATCCAGGAAGAAAACTTGAGATCCGGATCGAAGTCGTTGAGATTGCGATAGACTTTCACGAAAATTTCCTGGAGAAGGTCTTCTGCGTCTTCCTGGGTCGCAGCCGAAATCCGCCGGACATAGCGCATGAGCTTGGGTTCGTATCTTTCCACCAGACAAGCAAAAAAATCCTGGTTTTTGAGAGCCAGGGCGACCAATTCTTCGTCGTTTTTTTCATTGCAGTCGTTTTTATCGAGCATTCATCCTATTAAACAAAAATTGTGAGCTAAGCCAGACTTAGCTCAATAGACAGCTTCCGTTATTTCATTTATCCTCCTTAAGATACCATATCCCCGGCAATGCTTCAATATTCCCAAATATGATTGCAGTGTTTGATTGAAAGATTCCTCCAACAATAAATCTTCTCGCAGAAGAAATTTTTTCTCTTTTATCCTTCTCCAAATTCTTCTTTTGGTTTTCGTCCGCAAAATCCGGTGATCGAAAAAATTAATCGTTCCGAGAAAGTCCACGCCCGAAGCCAAAGTTTTGAGATAAATTTTATCGGGATGCAAATCCAATCTTAATTTTTCTTTCAGAAATGTTTTTATCGGGAAAATTATATTTTCCAGCCGCTTTTTATCTCCCGACAAAATCACGAAATCATCGCAATAGCGAATATAATATTTCGCTTTCAACTTGTGTTTCATAAACTGATCAAATTCATTGAGATAAATATTCACGAAAAGCTGGGAAGTGAGATTGCCCAGCGGCAAGCCAATGCCCAGCCTCGCGGATGAAAAACTTTCGATCACATTCCCAAAAAGCCAAACTATATTTTTATCCGGAATATACTCACACAGAATTGAAAGAAGAATTCCATGATCAATATTCGCGAAAAATTTCCGGATGTCGCATTTCAAAATCCAGCAGGTCTTTGTATTATTTTTGCTGGCCCTATATGCGAACGCGCGAAATCTGTTGATAGCTCTGTGCGTTCCTTTCCCGATCCGACAGGAATACGAATCAGCAATAAATGTTTTCTCAAAAAACGGATAAAGAATCCGGTAAATGGCGTGGTGGAGCAATCTGTCGCGAACGCTCGCTTTGAAAATGTCCCTCGGTTTGGGATCATTGATCTTGAACGCTTGATATCCGCCGTGCTTATGCGTATGATTGAGAAGGTCACGATGAAGCGAAAAGATATTGTCCAGCAATCGCAAAGAAAATTCCTGCACGTCTTTCCGGTTCTTCTTTCCGCGCTCAAATTCTTTCCATGCCTCCAAAAGATTTTCCAGCGAAATTATATCCTCAAATTTCTTTGATAACTGACTTTTCAAAAATTTTTCACTTTTAATTTTTAATTTTTCATTTCCATGAACCCCCCCCCCGACGCTTTTACCGCTTTTGCAGAAAGCGAAGTTCTTATATCTTTTATGGTATAGCTATTATCAAGTTTTGCCCAAAGCGCACCGCTATACCCTCGGACAAAAAGTTGATAAATTCCTCGTGGAAATAATCGAGGTTATCGCAATTGCCGGTTTTTTGCCGCACGAGGAAAAACAGCCTTATGTCCGGCTCGCCATCCGAAAAACCGACACTCTCAAAATATTCCTTATGATTCTTTGGGAAACAAAATCTTTGGACAACAAAAAATATATCGCTCTCTCCGAAAAAGTGAGCGAAATCGGCCAGATGCTTGGCGGTTGGAACGGACAGCTTTCCAAGCAAAACTCCCCCGGAAAATAACGAGGGAGAAATGAAGAGAGTTGCGAAACGGAGCGCGGGCTCGTTGGAGTTCCAGTCGTTGTCAAGCCAGTTCCAGTTCACGATCACCTCACTGTCGCCATCGTTGAGGTACGGAATGTTGAGGTTGTCGTTGCGGTTCCGAACGAATGTGCAAAATGCCGTCTATACCACCGCCTCTTGAAAACTCTCAAGGCTGTATCTTATTCGCGATCTGAAATCGCATAGCATTTGGCACCAAGTATCTTCATTTTTTATGAAGTTTCTGCATACACCACCCTATTCAAAATCTTGATCTTGAATACTCTCGATGTATAGATACTGGATTCGGCAGCGGGAAACCGTAATCGCCCACATATTCGCCTACTACCTTTTTTATTTTATCACAAAAGAAAAACCCCGCACATTTCCGCACGGGGGTCTGAAAGGACAAAATCCAAAGGATCCAAAAGAGCTAAAACTCCGAGATCCTAGGGCTGATTTGCGAAACGGAGCGCGGACTCGCTGGAGTACCAGTCGCGGTCAAGCCAGCTCCTGCTCACGATCACCCCACTGCCGCCACCGCCGAGGTACGGAATGCCGAGGAAGCCATCGCGGTCCCGAACGACAGACTTCCAGAGATAAACTGCTTTCCCTTTGAAGAATCTCCTGAAGAGATCAATACCTTTCTTCTGGATTTCTTCGCCGTCGCGCAGACCAAGGCATGTTTTGAGCATATCGTTATCCTTAAGAAACTGATAAATGACATTGCCCTCGACCACACCCCGCTTTTGCTTGTTGTGCAGCCACTGTTCAACCTCGGCAAGGTCGAACTCGGCTGGTCCGGTATCTTCAAGCTCGGGGTGCATGACCATTTGCACCCAATCGGGATAAGCCGGTCGGATCGAGCGGTCAATACGGATGATAGTATCGATAGTTTCGGACGGTGCAAGCGGTTTGCTATCCGGCGGAATCAAAATTTGCCGAAAATTTTTGGCAAGCGCCTCGCCGTTATTCCGCCAACCGTCAGCGGTTTCTCGATTAATGTCACGGGGCAATGCGCGAAGCACTGCCATTTGAAATTCCACATACCATCCCGGCATTTGCTGGAAGGCGGTTCCATGTTCCGACATGGCGGTTCCTCCTGCAATAAATAAATTTGACTGCGCCGCATCATTGCGGTTTTTGGAAAACTTTTCAAGAAACCCCGTAAAGCTCATCGCACGGGGCAAGCTCGCCAAAAGCCGCAATGATATGCCGTGAAAAACAAAATATCAAGGTGCTATGCTCAATGATGTATTATACACCCAAAACAAAAATTTGTCCAGTCTGATTGGACAAATTTGCTTTATATAAAGTAATTTAGTTAATAAGCACCTGCTCCAAAAGCTATTTCCTGTCCCGGAATCCCATTGGCTACGGTTTTTCAGTTCTTTTGGCTTCGAGAAGCCGCCGAATGGCGTCGAAAACTATTTTGAATCTTTTGTCGTATTTTTGCTCCATTTTTTCTACTTTTTCGCGCAAATCTTTGTGCGTTGAAAGTATTTCCCGCAGTTTCGTGAAAGTCCGCATAATCTGGATGTTCACTTGAACCGCTCTTTCGCTGTTTAAAACGCTCGAGAGCATAGCTACGCCTTGTTCAGAAAAAGCAAGAGGAGGCTTCCTTAAACCCATTTTTCACGATTGGATATCACAATTTGTGATTTCCAATTTTCCATTTCTTGTTTGTTAAGCTCGAACACAAAATCACCCGGGAATCTTTTTGAACTCCTTCTCACGGCCTGATTAAGCGTTCTTGTTTCAACCCCATAAAGTTCTGCCAAATCTCTGTCAATCATGACTTTTCTGCCGCGAATGAAGAATATGCGGTTGATTATCCTCTCGTTTGGAATAAGTGAGCTATCTTTTATTTTTGTTTTTATCATGTTTATCTAAATTTTGTATATTCGGAATAGATTAGCCAGCCTCGCCGGCGAGGCTGGTAATTCGTAAAGATTTACAGCTCCAGCTCCCCCACTCTCTCCCAATCCTTCTCGTTCAAAACGACGAGTTTATCTTCCCCGATCACATACAAATAATCGTCCATATAGATGGCCCTTTTCACCGCCGTTTCAGAAATGGTTTTAGCAAGATTCAAATTGTCGCCGGCATAGGAGAAAATATAGCCGCCTTTTGAGCCCGGCAGGAAGAAAATTTCATGTTTGGCGTCAAGGAGAAAGACGTGGTGGGTTTGGGAAATTTCGGAATAGTATTCATCGAGATTATATTTCGAAATTTCTTTCGGATCTGCCGGATCGGTGACGTCGAAAAGGGAAATTTTCACCTGACCCTCTTCTTCACCGATTCCCAGAATTTTGTCCTTGGTGATCGGGTGCAAATACGAAGAATATCCCGGAATTTTGAACTCTCCTTTCTTCTCCGGATTCACCGGATCGGAAAGATCGAGGACATAAAACGGATCAATTTGCTTGAAAGTGACGACATAGCCTTTGTCTTCGATGAAGCGAACGGCATAAATCCTCTCCCCTCTCCCGAGATCAATCACCGAACCTTCGATTTTCATATTGTCGCCGAGGATATAGACATCGTTTGCCGTTTCGCTTGTCCGCCCTGCGCCGAATCCCCAGCCAAAAAAATTCTGCCCGATAGTGGTGGCTGCGCGCAAATCGCCTTTGTATTCATCGAGGGAGAATTGATTGAGGAGTTTCCCCGGAACGGTGCCGATTGTGTCCACATTCAAATTTCCGGCATCGATCTTCACAATTCCGGTGCTGTCGAGCTCGCGCCGGTGCGTTTTGAGGAATTCAACCATTTTGTTTTCTATTTCATTTTCCGCCTTCATTCGCTCGTCGCTCGTCAGAGAGCTCTGGTATCTTTCAATGAGATTCCAGACTTCTGTGGTTTTAGCGGCGGTGGAAATATCGTATTCTTCGAGCTTTCCAAGCTTTTCCAAGAACCATTCCGGGACAAGATTTTTGTTTTCGGAAAAAAAGAGGTTCAGAATCTTCACCTGGTCGCCGGGATAATAGTAGCTCACATAGAGCGAATTTTCGGACATATAGGTTACCGAGGAAGTATAATCGCTCGATCCGACAAAAGAAATGTCTTTTTCAATGTTGCCGGTTGCGGGATTGATCACCATGGCAGTATAAGTTGCGTCGGACGGAACAATGGCAGTGGGATGATAAATTTCGGCGCATTTCACCCGCCAGGGCTGGCCATTGACAACGAGAGTCTCCATGGTGCAAAATTTGTTTTCGTCAATAATGTCAGTTTTCGTCGCCAGGTATATTTTCCCCTTATAAAGCCGCGCACCGGCAATGGAAACGGCTTCTTTCATTTCAATGCTCCAAAGCTCTTTGGGCTTTTTGGGGTCCGAAACGTCAAAGCCGTATATTTTGTTTGCGTCTTTTGCGAAATAATACCGCTCGGAGGGAATGACAACCAGCGTCTTGCCAACAAGCAACAAGTCTCCGCTTTTGTCAATTTTGTAATCCACCGCCAAATTGTCCGGGGGAAAGGCCTTGATGGCCTTTGTTCCTCCCGTGACTTGAAGCGGAAACAGCGCGCTCGATTCATCTGATCTTCCGACCGTGTCGTCAAAAGGCATGACCTGCGGACGGGGAACGGAAAAATATATTTCTTTCCCGTCTGTTTTTACCGCGTCCGGTTCGTCTATGCCGGCCACCTGGACGTTTGTTTCGGAAACCCGGGAAGGCGCGGCAGCCATCGGAAGGCCAAACCCATCGTTGCTTTTGGCGCTCATTTCCAAAAGTCCCGGTCCCCCCGCGCCTCCCCTTCCGCCAAAAAATCCGGAAGCGCTTTTGGCTTTGGCAATATAATCCTTGAATTCCTGCTCCGATCCAAATTTTTTTATTTCAGCCACCTTTTGCTGGTCGATCCCCGCCGTTCTTGTCCTGGCCGGTGAAATCGGCTTTTCTTTTTGGTTTTTTTGAAAAATGAAAACAAGGCCGGCAACCAGCGCGACTGCAACCAAAATAGCCCAAACATGCTTGGGACTTGTTTCTTTTTTTGTTGTTTCCTCCATATTACTTGTCCCGCACTTTCAACAAAGATATTTTGTTAAAAGTTTGTTATAAATAATTATTTTAATTCACGAAATGAAAATTGATAACCGGAAAGTGCGGGATTTTACACTATTTCCCTTCCCAAACTTTCTCCGCTTCTTCTTCCATGGCATAAAGGCGGGTGTAATAATCTGGAAATTCGTTGAGATGGGCCAGGGCGATTTTCCCAGTCGTCAGCGGATCATCATTGGTCACGTTCGTGTTTGGGTCAACTGTCCCGTGCTCAAGTTCGACATCGAGGCCCATCCGGAACTGCTCGACGTCAAACTTGTCCCATTTGATTCCCAATTTTTCGCCGATTTCTTCGGCCTCTTCAGCCGTGAAAACTTTTTTTGTGGACATAAAATTATTTTTCAGAAATTATGCCGCTATTTTTTCAATTTCTTCGCTTGAAGAAAATTCGCTGATTTCATCAGGCGACAAAAACCTGGAGGTTTCTATGCCATATTTCCCGCAAAGATCAAATATTTCCCTCGCTATTCTCCGATCCTGGCTCTTCAGCTCGCTCAATCTCTTCCCGTCTAAAGAGCTTCTCTGGCTTCTGTCTGATGCCGTAAGAGCCATATCTGTTTCAAGTCCCTTGATATTTTTTTCTTTTTCTTGGCGCTGTATGATCAGGTCCTTCAGATCCGCCGGAAAAGATTCCTCTGTTTGTTTTTTCTCCCTCCACAAATTTTTCAAAATTTCCATGGATTATTTTTATATTCGAGGAATTAAACTTTTACAAATTATTTCTCTCCTTCCTCCGATTGGCCGGATTTATTTTCCTGAAGTTTTTCCTCCTCAATCTTGAGTTCCTGCTCCAGATTTTCAATTGCACTTTTCAATTTTTCTATTGTCCCCTCTGTTCCTCTCATTCCGTCCCTGTTTTCGTTCATGCTTCCCCTAATACTGATGAGACTTTCCCTGTTTCTTTCCTGCGTTTTGAGAGTCGCCTCGGCCATTTCAAGATCATGTTTCTTGGCTGATATTTCTGCTTTTATGTTCAAGACTTTTTTATATGTCTCGCTGCTTTTTATAAGCTCCGTAACTTGCATATTATTTTTTGACATTAATATTCAATTTATCCCATTATCTCACAAAAAGCCTTGCCCCGCCAGAAGAAATTTTCTATAATCAAAAAAAGCCTATTTCAGGGCTCATTTCATATTCGAATTGACATGCGGGAGAAAAAGTAATATAATAGGCAGTTCCTTAATTTTCGGCAGTAAAGCGGAAAAATCCGCTATTTTATAAAATGAGAGGAAGTTATGCCGGTACGGAAAAAAGAAATAAGATTGCCACATTCAGGGATCGAGCATGAATTGTGCGCCCAAGGTCACGGTAACTTTAACGATCCGCTGCAACAACTCCTCGCCGCCGAAGAAAGTGGGAAATTAACTTACCCCGCTGAACAGCGCCGGCAACCGCCGCCAGATCTCAAAACCTTCAAGAACTCTGCAAATTCCTTTTAATCCGAGCCAGAGGAGACAACATGCGACAGGAATTTCTCAAGCGCATCACCGGGGAAAGAATAGACTGTGGATCCGTTTTATTAAGCCTCGCATCATTAGAAAAACACCCGGCTTCGCCCACAAGAAGCAACTGAAAAATAACCAGCAGGATATTGTTCCGCCAGTCCGCCAAAGGCACAACCGCTTTTGGACTCCGGGCTGGCGGTTTTCTTTTTGCAAATTTATTTCCAAGAAAAACTCATCGGCTCCTATTTTGCATATACTACCATCATTGGTAGCGTGGTTGTATTGGCAAAAAAGAACATAGCAAATTTTCATTGCGAAGATTCCAGTTCTCTGGTGAAGTAGAATCAATGTCGGTATTCGATATAAACAAAAGAGCAATAAAAAAAGCAAACCTCTTAATTCATTAAAGAATTGAAATGTTTGCAAATTTATAAACCAGCAGAAGATAAAATCCTATCTTCTGTTTTCTATCTAATATCTTCTATTTCTTCCTCACTCGCTTGAACGGTTTTTTGTCCGCTTTTTGGTCCATAAAACGGCCGGTCTGTTTTTTTCTTTTCGTCCAGCGCTTCGTGCGCGGATTCCAGACCTGGTCGCGCTTTTTCACCGAGCCGGTGCGGGATACATTTTTAGCCATATGTTTTTTAATCTTTACAATTATTATAATAGATATTTCTCAAATCACTGGCAAACCGCATCAAGGCTGCATGGATTAATCCATCCCGAAAGCTCCGATTGGTTTTGGATGTAACCCAAGATATTCACAGAACTGCCTTTGTGAATCCCCAGATGCAGGTGTTTGCGCTCGCCGCTCGTTTCAGAGCTAAAAGCTTTTCCCAAAATTCCGATTTTTTCACCCAAGGGCAGCGCGTCGCCAGCTTTTTTTGTGATGCTCGTGAGTTTCAAGTGGCCATAAATCACCGAAATCGGCCCGTCGCCGAGCTCCGGCGAGGCAAGTTGACCATCTAGTCCACAATTTTGGACCAACAAACCGCCGTATCCGGTGGCTGTTTTCTTGAGCGCGATTTTCCCGTCGCAAACGGAACGCACCGGAACATCAGTATTCAGTTCCTCCGGAAAAATTTCAAAATCTGTCCCGGTGTGATAGCCCCGGAACTTTTCCGGCCGAACAGGAGAATTTTGGGGAGTGATATATTGCCCAAAAATTTTTTTCGTGACACGTTCCCCGGCCTTCTCAAGAGGAGCGCTAAAAACAGGCGCCGGGGCTGGCGGATTTTTCTGTCCGGGGGAAATTTGATTAGTGACAATGTCCTTGACTTTGCTTGGCAGATTATTTTCGACGACAGTTTGCTTGACGGAAACGATGCTGTAGAGGTTATAAATTATAACCGCCGCAAAAACAGTGATAGCTCCAGCAAGAATGATTATTTTTTTGTCCATACTTTCTTCTCCTTTCTCTTTTTTGCTCTTCCAATCAGCCAAATCAGCCCATAGGCAAAAGCCAGCAAAGAATAATTGGTCAGCATGAAAGCCCTCGTTCCCCAGCGCGTCCCGTTGACCATGAAGTCTGAAGGCGGCCAAAGAAAAGGCGTCGGGAAGAAAGCAAATGAGTGGGTCGGAATATCCATCAGAATGTGAAGAAACCATCCTCCCAACTCCCAAACTGGTTTGCGAAAATACCAGGCCACCAAACCGAAAATAACAAGAAAAACAAGCGAACTATGGCTCGCGTCGTAGAGATAATGTGTCAAGCGAAGAATGAAGGGCTGCTGGCCAATCGGCGGTTCAATTTCTCCGGGACGAATCGCGAAAGGTGTCCCGCCGGACGTAATGCGGAAATAATTGAGATATATGAAAGACAGGGCAAAGGCAAAAACATCGGGGAAAAATCCCCAGGCCATCGCGAGCCATAGACGGAGCGGCTTTTTCTTTTTCAAATTGACGGCTTTGGCTCCTGCCCCCGCCCAAAGCCCGTGGGAAAAAACGTCCATTTTTTTGATTGATAATATGTATATTAGCACATTTTGCCCCGCCAGCACGATCAAAGCTGAAAAAACAGAAAGCCCCTAACAATGTTAGCGGGCTCCTCGGTTGGGGCCCCGAATTCAGAGCCTAAAAAGGTACTTGGGACAGCTCGTGGATCTTACTAACTAAAGCCGGAATTTTCCGGGCGATGGAGAGAGGAAGACGATCAATCCGAAATTGGGTTCTCTGGAAATTTAGTTGGAGACAGGCAGATCCACACTCTTCTGCTGTCATAATATCCGGCTGCGTGATGAGATCCAGTAAAATTTCCTCTACAATCCTTGGATCAACTTTTGTCCAGTCCCTTTTTCTTCCTTTCGCATATCTGACCATATCGGTTCTCCCTTGTATTTTTCTCTTGTGAAAAATTCGCCTTCCAGGGTTCTGCCTGTCTGCTATTACGTCATTTTTGCAGGAAAAATTCCACAAAAAAACCGAAGGAAAAAATTCTCCGATTTTCTGTCTGCTTATAAGGAAACAATCTATAATTCTTTTTTGATTCCCCGGGCAAGCAGGGGATTCCACATTGCACCAGTAGCGCTCATCACCGCGTCCGCGCCCGCCGCGCGATATTTTTTGAAATCCTCCACGCTGGAAACTCCTCCCACGCCGACGATCGCAAATTTCATTCCAAGTTCTTCGCGCAGTTTCGCTAGCCTTTCCGTCATCTCAAGTCCAGCCCATTTGATGGCCTCTCCGCAAACGCCGCTCACCAGTCGCCCTTCACCGGGAAGAGCTTGCTCGCCGCTCTTGGTTCTCACCGCCGAGCCGATTGTGTTGATGGCCGAAATCCCGTCCACAATATTTCCGACATCTTGAACCAATTTCTTGAGCGCCTTCTGGTCTTCATAGTAGGCAATTTTTATCACGAGGGGAGTATCTCCAATTTCATTCTTGATTGCCTCGCTCACTCTTCGCACCATCGGAATATCGAAACACAAAAGATGGGCTGTTCCTTCGTTGGGACAGGAAAAATTGACTTCCAAAATTTTTGCGCCGGTTTCTTTCACAAGCCGCGCCGCCAGCACAAAATCCGAAACAAATCCTTCCACGTTCCCGTCCCCTTTTTTCGTTCCCTGGAAACTACCAACCACCACTTGACCGGTTCCGGCATATTTCACCGCATCCGCGAGGTCTTTTTGCCAAATTTCCGGATCGGTTGAGGGAACGCCAAAAGAATTGGTGATGGAGAGAGGTTCGTCGTAATTTTCTTTCGAGGTGAGCCCCCCGGCCGCTTTTTCCACAGACAAATTACCTTCAAAGTCAACAGCCACAACATTCGGATGAGGATGGCAGGGATATTCCTGGGTTCGAACAGTCTTATATGTGGCGATATCGAATCTCATATCAAGCGCTGCTTTTACGAAACGGGCGTTGAGAAGCGGCCCGGCCGGAATTCCAAAAGGAAGATAAACTTTGTTGCCCAAAAAATCATACTTCGGTTCACTTGCCTCGTCGGGGCCTTGCGAAGACGGGCCTCGATTTTGAAACTTTTCGGTTTCAGCAAAAGCGCCGAATGGCCCTCTTGCATAATTTTCTTCGTATGATTTCTTTGGATCGTAAAATGGTTCGCGAAGCATATTTTTTGCGACGACTAGTTATTATCTTAAAAATATTTCTGAAAAAATTCGCGCTGCTGGGAATCGCCCGCCAAAATTTGCATCGCAAAATTCAGGCGGGTTAAAACCCAGATTATTATTTTCGGGATGGGGAGAATCGAACTCCCGCTACAAGACCCCCAGCCTTGCATACTACCACTATACTACATCCCGGATAATATTTTCACCCAGCCTTGCGCCTGTCCGCCTTTGGCGGATACTACCGATATATTCACCCCGCGCTTACTTGTATAGTGCGGGGATACAGCCCGATATTCTGTAGACATCCGATGATGTCTACGATATCTATTTTTTCAGACTGGTTATTTCGCTCTGCAAGCCCTTGTTCGTTTCTTGAATTTTTTGATTTTCTGCCATTAGCTCTTTTTTCTCCTCAATCAGTTTGAGGTTTTCTTCCCGGAGTTTTTTGCCTTCGGCTTCCAGTCCGCTCACCAATTCGGAAAATTTTGCCAGCTTTCCGGAAAATTCACCCATTGCTTCGCTTTGCTTTCTGATTTCCTGGGACATTTCTGCCGCCTGTTCTCTTAGATCCATATTTTTTTCTTAATTCTTAAATTCTCTTCAAATTGATCTTTTTTCTGCTCCCGTCGCGCCTTCGGCAGTTTGCTCCGGAAGGCCCAGCTCTTGTCGCACTCCGCGTATTCTTGCTTCTGTGTCTTGCGCGTCAGCCCCCTGCAAACGCTCCAATTTTTCCATTTCGACTGGCTTGCCTATCGTTAGGCTTTCGCCGCCCCCTTTGTTTCCATTCTCTTTATTTCCACCTTCTGGATTTCCTGGATAATTTTTCAGAAGGTATACCACTATTTCAGAAAGCGAGTAATTATCCTTATAAAATTTCTTCTTTGCCTCTATATATTCTGATGTTCCCTCTTTTTCAGCGACAAAAACACCCGCCGTCAGCATCCTATACACATCCCGAAGCACCGGTATGTCTCCCGCCATTTTTTCAGCGCAAGCATGGCAGAGGGCAATACGATCTTCAAAAGTTTTGGCCTCAAGCGGCGGCCTATCTTTTCTTTCTTTTTTCCCTTCTTCGGAGTTTTCCGGCGAATTATCCGGTGCCTGATCCGGATTTTTCGATTCCTGATTTTCGCTCGGGCCTTTTTCGCCCATCGTTTCCAGGCTCTTTTTTGTATATCCGTTCATTTTTTTTCACCTAATCATTATGTTTCTCTTATCCAACTTATCACAAAAAAAACAGAAGGGGAAGGCACATTGGCCCTCCCCTCTTTTTGCCGATTAGCTTTCCCTTCTCGCTTTGCACAGGCTGGTTTCCCCGCAGACGAGGCAGATATTCCCACCGGCCGGCAAACCAATCAGCCAGAGAATATCAGCAGTAACCTGCCCCGCTTTCCCCGGCTCGGCCATTACAATTTCTTTTACCCCACAGCCTTCGGGAAAAATTTTCCCCCGATCAAGTTTTTCGCGAATTTTTTCCATTATGCCCCCTCCTAAGGACATGATCTGAATTGCTGGATTCTCTCTTCACAAATTATCCGCACTTCTACGGGACAACCATCAAACTGGCTGCATAAATGGCGAAGCGGGAAATTTGTTTCCTTCAAATCTTTTTCAAATTTCTCCTTTCTGCTGGACGGAAACCTGTTAAAAGCCGCGTCCTCGCTATATTTTAAGGCGTCAGCGAGAACTCTTCCGCATCTGTCGGGAAAATCAAAACGCATAGCCACCTCTCATTTTTTTTCAAATCACCGAATCAGCGGGCAAAGGAACATAAAAAAACCGGCCGTTGCCGGGCCAGTTTCGATTTCAAGTTTCTTGTCAACTTAAAATGAAAACTTGCCGGGCAACTGCGGCCGGATAATAATGCTGGCAATAATTTTGAAAAAAGTTCTGTGGTTCATTGAATACAATTATATATATCTGAAAGAAATTGTCAATAAAAAAGGGCTGGTCCGACTTGCGTCCCGAGCCCCCGCACCCTGCGTGATTCTTTTTCAGTTCAATTTCACCGCGGGCTTTTGCCCTCCGTTTTTCGCCGGTTTCCGAAAGCGAAGCGGCGGACAGAGGCGCTTATCCGCTATCAAGCTGCAGCCATCCAGTCCTGCATGCTTCTCGCATTGTTCGCATTCCGGATACGGATTTTGATTTTTATCACGCATTTCTCCTCCCTTTCCACTAGATGAGTTTTGTTATCGCCGGTTCTTTGAAGCCCTGCGCAATCAACTTTTGGCAGGAGCATAAAAACCGCATTGCTGTCGCCCGATAAAGCGCGTATGCTCCCGGCAGGCACCGGAAACAGCACTCCAGGCAATAGAAAACGATTTCCGTTTCCTGAAGCCTTTCGGCCCTTCCCCGAGCGATACAACGAGGACAGAATGTCTTTTCTTCTGTCTTGTATCCGTTGCAATCTCGGCACTTTTCCGCCACGGATATATTTTTTTGAAAATGAACGATTTTTTCCTCCTTATAACCCAACCCCGCCGGATTTTCAGGCATACGCTTTCCCTCCTTAAAATAAAAACTCGGCGCTTTAGGTTTTGCGCCGGGCGGAGAGTTCTATGTGTTTTATCGAAATTTGCTAATTGGTTATCTTATAAAACACTCTGCCCAGCGAAAAACGGACTACGACGAGTAGTAGCATAAGGACAAGCATCGTGTGGAAAGAATTTTTCGCAATGGCAGATTGCATAACAGTTATGAGGATATATTATCTTGGACGGCTGGTCAAGAGAGGTTATCCACAAGCGTCAGTGATTAAAGACCAAAGAACAATGAACAATAATTTTGAAATTTTATTGATCATTGGTCATTGTTCACTGCTTGTTAAGAACCATAGCCGCCGCGCCGAGAAGGGGTGCGTTTTCGCCAAGATTTGATATTTTGATTTCCGGCAGCCGCAAAAATTTGTCAATATTTTTTTTCGCATATCTAAGCACCAAATCCCCACTACTGAGCGCTACCGCTCCGCCCAGGATAATGATTCCCGGGTCGTAAGCCGCAATGACATTCGATATTCCCCGCCCGTTTATTTTTCCAAGTTCTTCCATGAATTTCAAAGTGATTTTGTCTTTATTCCGTACCGCCTGGAAAATAGCTTTCGCCTCGCTTGGAAGTTCGGCTTCCAAGCGACAATTTTTCGCCCAAATCCGAAAAAATTTCGGGATACTGTTCCCGGAAGCATAGGCTTCCCAATGCCCCCGGCCTTTCCCACAGCTGCAGGGCAAATCAAATTTCGTATCCACCGTCATGTGCCCGATTTCCGCCGCGTTTCCGCCCCTCCCCATAAGCAGATTTCTGTTTGCGATTGCGCCTCCGCCAATTCCAGAAGACATTGTGATATAGACCAGATTGCTGAATTTCTTTCCCGCGCCAAAATGCTTTTCCCCCAGCACGCCCGCGATGCAGTCGTTCATAATATAAACCGGTATTCGAAATTCTTCCTTCAGAGGCGCAACAATTGGCACAAAGCGGAAATTCATATTCGGTGGATTCACGCTCGCACCTTTTTTCGGATCAATCGGTCCGGCAACGCTCACCCCGATGCCCGCATATTTTCTGACACCGCTATCGCCGATTATTTTTTTTATTTCTCCAATTGCTTGTTCTGCAACAATATTTCCGCTTCTTCCCTTGCGAACCGTTTTAACGATATTTTTTGCAATAATTTTTCCTTTTTCGTCCACAAACGCCGTCCGCAGGTTAGTTCCTCCAATATCCACCGCGATTGCCAAATTTTTTGATTTATTCACCATATATTTGATTTAATCGATTAATAACATTCTAGCACAAAAAGAAAAGTCCTCCCAAGGTCGGCTGACCTTGAAAGGACTTCGTGAAATTTTGGCGCGCGTTGGCGCATTCAAAAATCATCGACCGGCTGATTGCCAAAGGAACGCTTCCGGCATCGCATCAACCGCTTTTTTCTTAAGACCGTTACATCCGATAATCGCTTTCCTGATTTTTGCCACCATCCACTTCACCCTCGGCCGCAATCTCCCGTCAGTGTCGGCGGCATGGGCGCTCACTTTGATCAGGTCAGCGCATTTCCGAAGATGCGGAATCGCATCGATATTTTGAATCTCCGCCACCCGGTCTATAAGAGGCGCCAGTACTGAGAAATCATAACGCCCGTACACTTCCGGCCACTCAAGCATCTGGGCAAGCTGCTTGACGCGCCATTGCGGCATTCCCTGCACGGCGACCGTTAAGGGGAAAAAACCGGCCGAACCCTTGCTCAGATCCGTAGGAATTTTCCCACGCCGGCAATAATCCTTGAGAAGATCGAAATATACCAGCGGCGCTTCTGCCACAAGAGGCAAAAGATTCTCATGAGCCAACTTGTAATTTCTGTTGAAAAGTTGATTCTCCCCAATTTCGGGTGGTGGGTTCAATATCTCGCTTATCAGCCTATCCATTTCCTCTCGAGCTTTAGCCATTGACTGCCTCCTTTTGGGAAATAACTAAAAAACCGGCTCGCTGGCCGATTTTGGTTTGCTTGCAATTTCTTCGAGACTTTATCTTTTTGCAAAAATTCCATTCAAACCAAAACCGGCCTGGTGCGTAAACCAGAAATAGCTGAAGAAAAAAGTTTTAGCTTGACTAGTGTTCATTACAAAAATATTCTATCAAGCTTGAAATTATCCGTCAAGAGTTTATTATGTCTAATATGAATAAAGTTATTTTCGGAAGCACAAAAGACTCTGATATGCACTACGCGGTGAAGACGCCTGTCACAAGCTCTTTTTTTTATTTGGAAACTCGTGGTAAAAAATATGCCTTGCTCGACAAAGTTGACTTTAGCATTATTCCCAAAAACTTAAGAATAAAATCAGTTCCTCTCAATCCCTTTTCGGAAGAAGCCAAAAAATTGCGCCTGAAAACCAGCGACCGCAATAAACTCGCCTATTATATCTTCAAAAGATATGGCTTGATGGGAAGGAAGGTTCAAATTCCCATCCATTTCCCGCTCGATATGGCCGATTTTTTGCGCAGAAAAGGGGCAAAGCTTGTTCCCGCTTTTCCTTTTTTTCCGGAAAGGGCCGTGAAAACAAAAGAAGAAATCAGATATATCAAAGAAAGCCTCGCCCACACAAAAATGGCTTTCCGGATCATTGAAAATATTCTCCGCCGATCAAGGATAAGAAAAAATAAAATTTATTATCAGAATAAAATCCTCACCAGCGAATTCTTGAAACAGGAAGCCGAAAAAGCGCTCATTGAAAAAGGAATGTTCGACCTCCTTGGCATGATCATCTCAACCGAAAAACAAACTGCCATCCCGCATCACATCGGCTTCGGACCGATTTTGCCTCACCAGCCGATCGTTTGCGATATTTTTCCCCGCCATCGCGCGTCCGGCTATTTTTCCGACATGACCCGGACTTATGTAAAAGGGAGGCCATCGCCCGAAATCCAAACAATGTATGCGGCAGTTTTGCGCGCGCAAAACGCGGCCATAAAAAAAATCCGCTCCGGAGTGAGTGCGAAAGAAATTTATGATATTACGGCAAATGTTATTTTAAAAAACGGATATCATATTGGCGACTATGGATTTATTCACGGTCTCGGCCATGGAGTCGGACTCGACATTCATGAAAAACCCAGTCTCAAGGCAAATTCGGAGGATATTCTGGAAACAGGGAATATTATAACCATTGAGCCGGGATTATATTATTCCCGATTAGGCGGTATCAGGCTTGAAGATATGATCCTCGTCACCAAAACCAGTTTCCAGAATTTGACAAATCATCCCAAGAAACTGGTTATCCCGTAGCTAAAAAATGCAGAAATAATTTTACATATTATGCTATAGCATGATATGTAAAATAATAATATTCAAAAACTATTTTTTAATTTGTTCCAATACCTTGGAGCATTGGAAAAAAGAAATTATGCTTTTTTATAAAAATAAAAAGCCGGCTCCTCCAATCCGGCTTACTTTTTCTTTCAAAAACATAAATTAAGGGCAGAGTCTAAGGCAGGTGTGCAGCTGCACACCTGCCTGTGTGCCAGGCAGTTGAGACAGGACATTCGAGTTTCAACTCCGAAATATTCCTGAATCGCCCTGCGAATTTTTCTAATTGTACCAGTCATTCCGTTGCCAATCAAACTTTGGCAATCGGCAATAAAGGAATTGCGAACTAGACCAATCCTGCCGAGAGATGCCTTGATATACCTGTGTTCGAGAAATTTCTCCAACTCGGCAATTTCCCGGTCGGCCAGGTCGATTGGCAAAAGACTGGATAAGCCATCTGACTCTACCTGCTTTAATAGAGCAAACCGACGCTGGAAAAGTCGATCCCCGACCAATTCCGGCCTGACATGCACGGGATCGAAATCGGGTGGATTCACGACAATGATAATCCTTTTCATTCCCTGACCCTCCATAAATCACCTCCTGCAAAAATTTTACCGAACCAAAATAATAACTTTTCGTCGTGGAACAATATTAAACTATCACTAAAAAAAGTCAAATACAGTTAAAACCTCCTAAAATTTAATGTTAGAAGAAAAATAATTTAATGATAAGATTCTTCACTAAAAAAGATTCTTTATCCTTCCCTCTCCATCCACATCAATTCTTTCTGCCGCGGGAGATTTGGGAAGGCCTGGCATAGTCATGATTTCACCGGCGATGGCCACAATGAAGCCGGCGCCGTTTGAGACGCGGATTTCCCGGATATTCAAAGTGAAATTTTGAGGCCGGCCCAGTTTTTTCGGATCGTCTGAAAGGGAAAATTGCGTTTTGGCAATGCAGACAGGAACTTTGTCTAGCCTTTCGCGCTCGATCATTTTCATCTGCCCCTTGGCTTCCTTGGAAAAAAATACATTTCCGGCGCCGTATATTTCTTTGGCGATAATGTTGATTTTATCCTTGATAGATTTCTTTTCGCTGTAGAGCGGAGCAAATTTTCTTTTTTCGCTTTTTATTGTTTCCAAAACTTTTTTCGCCAACTCTGTTCCGCCCTGGCCACCTTTTGCCCAGACTTCGGAGCGGGAAATTCTTGCTCCCATTTTTTTCACAGTATTTTCAACCAATTCAATTTCTTTCTTAGTATCAGTCGGGAAAACGTTGAGAGCCACAATTGCCGGAACACCAAATTTTTGGATATTTTCGAGATGTTTTTCAAGATTCGCGATCCCTTTCGAAAGGGCTCCCGGATTTTCTTTTTTGAGATTTTCTTTTGACATTCCGCCGTTATGTTTCAGTGACCGGATCGTCGCCACAATCACTGCCACGTCGGGTTTTAGCCTTGCCAGCCGGCATTTGATATCGAAAAATTTCTCCGCGCCGAGATCGGCTCCAAAGCCGGCTTCGGTTATCGCATAATCTCCAAGCTTCAGGGCATATCTTGTCGCAAGCACGCTGTTGCACCCATGGGCAATGTTCGCAAACGGGCCGCCATGAATGATAGCAGGAGTATTTTCGAGCGTTTGCACGAGATTTGGCTTGAGCGCGTCTTTGAGAAGCGCTGCCATGGCTCCTTCGGCCTTGAGAGATCGCGCGTAAACAGGTTTCCCGGAGCAATTGAGGCCGATGACAATCTTTCCTAGTTTTCTTTTGAGGTCGGCGACGTTTTCCGAAAGACACAAAATTGCCATAATTTCCGATGCGACGGAAATATTGAATGCCTCTTTGCGTGAATAGTTTCTCGATTTTTTGTCAATCTTTAGTTCAATTTTTCGCAAGGCCCGGTCATTTAGATCCAAGCACCGCTTCCAAAAAATTTTTTTGGGGTCGATTCCGAGTTTATTTCCAAAATAAATATGGTTGTCGATGAGAGAAGCGAGAAGATTATTGGCCGCGGTCACCGCGTGGATATCCCCTGTGAAATGGAGATTGATGTCTTCCATTGGCATCACCTGGGCATATCCCCCTCCCGCCGCGCCGCCTTTCATGCCCATTGAGGGCCCGAGAGACGGCTCGCGAAGCGCCAGAACCGCCTTTTTTTCAAGTTTCCAAAAAGACTGCGCGAGCCCGATTGAAGTTGTCGTTTTTCCCTCGCCGGCAGGAGTTGGAGTGATCGCCGTCACCAAAATAAGTTTTCCGTCCGGTCTTTTTTTTATTTTTCCCCAAAGTTCGGGAGTAAGTTTCGCCTTATAATTTCCATACAATTCCAAAAAATTATCGCCAATTCCGATTTTTTTGGCGATTTCCCGAATGGGTTTCATTTTCGATTTTTGGGCGATTTGGATGTCGGATAACATCAAATTTAGTTAATTCATTACTTTATACTTCACCACTACTGAATTTTCGTTTATTTTTTCCACATCCAAAAGTTTCAAGTCGATATTGAAATCGCCGCTGAAAACTCCGAGGCCATCGCCGAAAATTTTGGGCTCGATGGTGAGCCAGATTTCATCAATGAGTTTCTTTTCCAGAAATTGGGAATTCATATATTTTCCCCCGCCCAGAACCGCGGATTTGTATCCCATTTTTTTGAGCTCCAAAAGAACTTGCTCCGGATCGCCGCCTACCCACTTCACGTTTTCTGTTTCCGGTGGATTCTCAAGCAGAGTAAAGACGACATTCAGCCGATCCGGTAAAGGTTTTGGAAAAGTGAAAAAAGTTTTATCTCCCATGATTACCGTGCCGTGCTCTTTCGTCACTTCCATGAACATTTTTTTGTCTTCTTTCGAGGTCCAATTAGGAAAATGATCGCTCGATTTAGCGATCTTTCCGTCAGCTGTCATTGCCATCATGAGAATTATTTTCATACAATTTCTAAGTAAAACATCCGATTTTGAGAGTATCGCGTGAGACTGTTTGCAAAACAAACAGGTAGCCTACTCGAAAAAGCGGATGTTTTGCGAAAATTCTAGGAGCCGCCAACATTCACTATTTCCGCTTTGATTGCCGGGTGCGGGTCGTAGCCTTCGAGCGAAAAGTCTTCATAGACAAAATCATCAATTTCTTTTTTGTCCGGATTCAGTTTCAGTGTCGGAAAGGGTTTTGGCTCGCGGGATATCTGCTCTTTCACCTGATTGAAATGGTTGGAGTAAATATGGACATCCCCGAAAATATGAATGAATTCACCGGCTGGAATACCCACGACTTGAGACACCATGAGAAGAAGCAGGGCGTAGCTCGCGATGTTGAAAGGAACGCCCAAAAAGACATCCGCGCTCCTTTGATAGAGGCCTAGATTCAATTTGTCGTTCACAACCGCAAACTGGTAGGTCGTGTGGCAAAAAGGGGGCACTTCGTTCCGGTTTTGGGGAGAAGCCATTTTATATATGAAATCCGGATTCCAGGCAGAAACCACGTATGATTTTCGATAAGGCTTGTCCTTGAGGCCGTCAATGCAATATCCCAACTGGTCGATCTCGCGCCCGTCCGAGGCCGGCCAGCGGCGCCACATGCGGCCGTATATTGTGATAAGATCGCCCCACCTTTTCACAAACTCGCTATCGGCCGGTTCTGATTTAAGCTTGGCAATGAAATCTTTTTGTTCCATATCTTTGTCCGGCGCGTTCTCAAGCGCCCACTTGTGGTATTTTTTCCAGGCCCATTCGTCCCAGATGTGAACATCGCGGTCGACAAGGTATTTTATGTTCGAATCGCCCATGAGAAACCAAAGCAGTTCCTCGAATATTCCCCGATAAAAAACTTTTTTGGTGGTAAGCAGGGGAAATCCCTCTGCGAGGTCAAACCTCATCATCCGGCCAAAAACCGAACGGATGAAAGGCAACTCTTCGCCTTTTTTTCGATATTGCTCCTGGACTTCAGGGGTGAGGAACAATTTTTTATCCGAGCCATTCTCAAGAATATCCTTGAGAAGATTGAGATATTGGTATTCGGGATGCATTTTTCCTAAGATCCGATCTTAGGAGCGTCCTAAGATCGGATCTTAGGAGCTCAAAAGCCAAACTTTTAATTATAATCCTAAAATTTCCACCAGCTGCCGAATTAGCGAAAGCGCCACAGGTGGAGCAAGCAAACTGCAGACTTCGACTCCTTCATCGTCTTTCACTACAAAAGGATTTTCGATTGTTTTTACTTTGCCACTTGCTTGATCGTATTCATATTCATAAGCTGGCGTAATTTCATAATCATCGACATAAGCTTTGGCTTTTTCAACCGGAACGGCATTTCGAATCAGCCCTTTTTGGATTCCGTGGAGGGAAAATATCTTCGCAATGAGCTTGTCATCAAGCTCCAGCCTGTCACGGATCGATTCGATTCCCATTTCGTCTCCCTCTTTACCGTGCATTCTTGATTTTTCGTGATCTGGATTGTCGCAGATTAGATAAAATTTCTCGTCTTTTTCGTCGTATTCGACATCCTGGGTAGTGAAGAGCTTCAGGTTCCGCGGCGTGTGGCAAATCGGGCAGACCCGGCGGTATTTCATCCGTTCGTCAATGACTTTTTCCGGAATATCGATAGCGATGAAAATATCCGGATCTTCACGGTAGTCAATAAGCTGCTTGAAAAACATAGAATAAGAAACCTGGTCCAGATTCCTTGGAAAACCGTCAATGAAAATTGTTTTCTTGCCGATTTTGTCGATCTCCCGCTTTACTAGCGCCATGATGAATTCATTGGGAAGAAGCGTCTTCTGGTCGCGTCCGAGAAGAGCCTCGAGCGCCTGCTCCGGAGTGATGTAGCCGCGATAATTCTTGCGAAGATAATCAAGAAGTTCTTTTTTATAACTTTCGTCTTCCACCGCCGCGTGAAGATCACGCACAATGTCGCCGACGGAAAGATGGGCAATCTTGTCCCGGCCGAAAATTTCCATGAGGAGTTTGGTATAGGTGCCTTTGCCGGCGTTTTTTTTGCCGAGAAGATAGACGATGAAAGTTTTTCCTTCATCGAAATATTTTTTGAGTTTGGCGATGTCGTCTCCCGCCTTGGCTTCGAAATAGGCTTTTCTATCATTAAGGTCTGAAAGATTGAACTTTTTGGCGATCCCCTCCACTTTCGTTTTGAAAAGCGGAAATTCTTTTTCGTATTTCATGGGTCGTTTTCTTTTTTATGAAGTTATAAAAATATTAGCGAACCCCGCTAACAGCATAATATTAGCAAAGAAATATATTTTGAGCAAGAAAAAACCGGCCAGTTGACCGGGTAAGAGGTTAGCCGAAAAGAACATAAAGAACGTTAAGTAAATCCCGCAAAGTAATCGCGGGAAGAACAAGCCACCGCCGGAAAACTTTGCCAGGCCATCGCCTAACCTCCTTAAGTCGGAACCGCGGCTGGTCACCAGGCGCACAGATCGGAGATGATCGAAGACTTGGCCACGTTGGAGCACAGTGCATTCATAGGACGCTTTCCTCCTTGTAGAATGGTGTCTCCTCGTAGGCTCCCACGCCTCCACCGAAGAGAATAGAAATATATTATCAAATATATTCTTTTGAGGCAAGAAAAAAGCATTTTTGTAAAAAATATATTATGAATGCGATAGCATGTGAAATATACATTTCATAATTTTAATAAACTAGGCGGAAAAGAAAAAGCCCGCAGCCATAAAGCACTGCGGGCGATCGGGGGTTTTTCTGCAAGTTTGTTAGTTTCTTCAGTTAAACCCCGAAAAATATCCGAACATGTTTCCTCCTCGCGCGTCCGGTGCGCTTCCCGATCACAATGTTCCGCATCGGGACGAAAGAGCTAAATAAGAACTACGCTCCGGAGAAATTCTCAACGGGGCAACTTGGCCGGAATGCATGGACATCACCTCACTTTTAATAATAGTTTAATGCCTATCGCTTAGCCTTAGTTTGCGGACGATACTCCACTGCTTTAACAAAGCGATCAATATACGGCAATAAGTCACGGAAATCGTTGTTGGTCATGATTACAAACACATTGCGTGACTCATCCGGCAGAGCCTCGTATGCCACATCGCCAGGGTATTCCAGGCGATAACGCTTTAGGTCAAAATTTGCGCCGACAATGCGAATGGCATAGGTGAAGGTTATATTCCACTTTGCAGGCTCAACATTGGCTTTGTTAATGGCGAGTAAGCTGGCAGGCGTGCTGTTTACAATTGAGATAGTCATGTAGGGCGCAAAAATTGCCCAACACACAAACCATATCAAGCCAATTAACGCACAGGTGATAATTCCTCTGACCAAGACTTTTTTCACATTTATTTTCTTCATGATCCCCAAACCTCCCCTTGTTGGGAATATTTTTTAATTTTATTGCCCGTGCGCAATACGCACTAAAGCAATGTGTTATTTTATCATAAAAAAAGCCGGAAGTCAACTGTGTGTGAAACAATCGATAAAAATAGCTTATCTAAGGCTTTATTTTAGACCATTGCCAATAGAACATTTTGGTCTAGTCGTTGGTAACTAGGTTTTTGGCAGTGGGTCTGGTTATGAGTCATGAGTCATTGGCTTTTTTCCAAAGACCAAAGACTTATGACTAATGGCCTGTCCTCCAGCTAATGACCTTTGTGACTATTGACCTAAAACGGTTTGCCCTTTTTTCGTCATTTCGAATTTCAATTCGCCAAATTCCATCGTGCGGTCGGGATTGATTGTCATTTCCACTCCCAGCCCTTCCATTGTTTCTTTCTGAAAATACTGGTCAAAGACGAAATTGCCGAGAGAATAATATATTTTCTGGCCGTTATATTCTTCTGAATTTTGGATGACATGCGGATGGGTTCCAATGACCGCATCTGCGCCCGCGTCAATGAAACGATAGGCGAGTGCGCGAACGCTCGCTCCCGGTTCGCCCGTTTTGTATTCCGCTCCCCAATGAGGCAAGACTACCGCAATGTCCGATTGCTCTTTTGCTTTTTTGATGTTTTCAACCGTTACATCAGCTGAACCCGAAACAGAATAGTTGTAACCAACGAATCCAATTTTCACGCCGCCAAATTCTTTGACGAGAGCTAAGCTCTCGTCGTAGCCGAAATACTCCACGCCCGCCTCATCCAGAAATTTTTTGGTTTGCTCCACGCCTTTTTCTCCCTGGTTCAGAATATGATTGTTTCCAAGATTGACTAATTTTATATTATTATCGAAAAGAGTTTTTGCCACCGCCGGATCGAAAGTAAAAATCAAATTTTTGCTTTCATCCATTTTTGTGTTCGTACTCACTGACTCTTTATCCGTAATCGGCCCTTCGAGGTTGCCAACAACGAGATTATATTCCGACAATTTTTCTTTGAGCGGTTCAAGGATGTTATTACAGTCGCCATTCCCATATTTTCCGACCGTTTCCCGAATATGCCGGTCAAACATCATATCGCCGACGAAAAGAATTTTCATTGGATCGCTATTCAAGACATCCGATGTCCCGCTGGACATCGGATGTCCAAAACCGTCTTGCGAATCAGCCGCTTCCTGCATCGATGTTATGCTTTTTTGCTCCTGTGTTTTTTCTTCCTTCGCCTGCTGGCGCAAGTCGACATTCCTCGCACAACCGGCCAGCGCAAAAACCATCAAAATTAATCCGAGCCATAAATAGATACTCCTGAATTTTCTCATGGCTTTATTAATATTATATCGGTGTCAATTTTCAGCATATGCGCATATCTAACACCTTATTATGGAGCCTAATTTATACATTGCTTGCTTGAATTAGAACATTTATATGCTATATCTCCATTCTTATCCGTCCTAAAAATCTCAACATTTCTCGCTTGGAGCGACTTCAGCACCGCTTCTGTCGGATGGCCATAGGAATTATTTTTACTCACCGAGATAACGGCTTCTTCCGGACTGGCCGCGTCGAGAAACGCATCGCTTGAGGAATATTTCGACCCGTGGTGGGCGACTTTCAGAATGTCAACATCAATATTCTCCCCGCTATCCAAAATCTCATTTTCGGCGCTTGATTCAATATCGCCTGTGAAAAGAAATGAATTTTCGCCATGATCAAGCCGCATGACAATCGAATCATTGTTTGCATCTCCGACTGACGCATTCACTTTCGCTTGAGGATGAATAATTTTCATATCGAAATTCTCGAATTTCACTTCCATTCCCCTTGCAGCTTCAAGTGTTTCGATCTTGTTATACGAAAGAACATCTTTCCATTCTTTGTAAACTTGGGTATCTTTTTCAGCGCCGGTCGCGAGAACTTTGCCTATCCTATAATTGCGCGCTACTTCGACCAGTCCGGCGATATGATCCTTATCCGGATGCGTGGCAATGACAATTTCAATCTCGCGGTCGAAATAGGGAAGATATTTTCCCAGTTTCGCGAGTTCCGTTTTTCCGCTCGGACCGCCGTCAATCAAAATCTGCTGCGTTCCTTTTTGGATTAAAATCGAATCCCCCTGCCCGACATCGAAAAAAACCACCTGTAGCGGTTGAACCGCTACGAAAATTTGGTACGAAAAATAGGCAAATAGTATGAAAAGAATTGCTACCGCGAAATAATAATATCTTGGAATTTTCATTGACAATGCATTTGAAAAATGCTTATTTATTCTCAGGTTCAGAATTCATCTTGATTTAGGAGGTTCAGATGACGACGGGCAAACCCGAAGCAAATGACTGGAGCGCCGTGTGGTCCATAAGAAATAAATGTGGTCTTCACGCCAAGGGCTGGTGCGTGAAACACCACCAGTGCTGCAAAAAGAATCTTAAGACAACCCGCGGTAGCTGTTGGACAGACCCGGAAAATGTTCCACTCAATGAACAGGAAAAAGTAAAGCATCTTAGGACTCTCCAGCCGCACAAAGTGAAATTCGTCTTGGCCATCGGATCGGCTTAGCCTGATCTTATATTATTATTTCTGGACTCACCGCCGCCTTCGGGCGGCTTTTTCTTTTATAAAAATATATCGCTAGAAATAAAATCAAATAATATATTGTGATATGTTCCCATCCAAAATTCTTGATCTCAACCGATGACCAGCTCCAACTCGCCATCCATTGAACCGCAAACAATTCAATTTTGAGGAAAATATAAGGGACGAATCCAACGAGTTTTCCCAACGGAACGAAAACAAATCCGATCATCCCCGCCACAAACCCCATACCCATTATCGCCGGTATCACCGGTAAAATCAAAAAATTGGCAATAGGGGAGACCAAAGAAAGTTTTTCAAAAGAATTGAGAATAATTGGCAAAACGAAAATCATTGCCGACATGGTGAGGATAACTGTTTCCTGAATCAGCTTCGGCGCTCTCCCCCCTCGCCAAAAAAAATTTTCCAAGAGGGGAGACAGATAAACAATTCCAAGCGTCGCCAAAAAAGAAAGCTGGAATCCTGCATCGTATCGGAGAAGCAGCGGATTGATCAGGAGCATTGCACCGGCCGCGAGCAAAATCGCGTTCGTGGAATTGGCCAGCCTCCCCTCTTTCATCGCCCAGATGACAAGGGTTCCCATTATACCCGCCCGCACGGCCGAACTCGGTGCACCGGTCATGAGAACAAACAAAACTATTCCAATAACCGCAAAAGAAAAAACTTGCTGGCGCCAAAGGCCCAGCCAGATCCCGAGCCACATCAAAAACGCGGCGACGATTGTCACGTTATAGCCCGAAACCGCGACCGTGTGCGTCGTTCCTGTTTTCTGAAATGCGTCACTCAAGTCTTTGGTCATTCTTTTACTTCCGCCAAGCAGAAGCCCCTTGAGATATGCCCCTTCCGGATCGGGAAATATCGCCGAAAGTTTTTCTTCGAATTTGTTTTTAACCGACAAAATGAAAGTATATGATTTATTTCCCCGATTTTTCGAAACGACAGTTATTTGCGCCTTGTCGCAAAGGCGATAGATTCCGTCTTTGGCGAGATACATTTGATAGTCGAAATTTTCAGAAAAATTTTCCGGCTTTTGCAGAACACAGCTTACTTTCATTTCATCTCCATATTGATATCTGGGATAAGCAGAAACGTTCATTAATATCTTCATCCTGCTTTTTCCACCACCAACCATTTCACTACCGTATTCTGTAATACGGTAGTGGTTGTCATGGTTCATGGACTCAATTGTTATTTTTTGGTTCTGCTCAGCAATCTCCGGCTCTTTTGAAACTATACCGACAAATTCCGACGGGCCCATTTTTTGGTCGGCTAAATTATTTTTTACCGCGTCGAGCGAAACATTCGTCCGCCAAATCCCGAGCGCCAAAAACAAAACCGCCGCGCTGGCGACGATGACTTTTTTGTTTTTGTAATTTATGACGAAAACAATAATCCCCGAAGTGACAAGGAGCAAAAGAATATACTTTTCAATTTGAAAAAACGATGCCAAAAAAACACCCGCCAAAAAAGCCAAAGACAGAATAAAAAAAATCCTCGATTTGCTCACGATATAATTATATCAAAAAAAGCGGGTCGAAACCCGCTTTTTTCTTAGATTCCTTAAGTTTAACTTTAGGAATGGTTATTTACAACAAATGGCGCACGACTCATTGCGAACATTTGAATACTTTGATGTATCTGACACCCCAGCAAAACCGAGACCTCCTGAAATTGAATCGTGCTTGATTGAGCTGCATATCAATCCTCCTAGTACAGATGCTCCACCGCTGTTGTAATAATACGTTGCGTAGCCCGTTAAAGCGGCTGTAAAACCCAAACCGCATTCCGATCCTCCGAAGTTAGTGTAGCAGGTTCCTCCCCCTCCGCCCGCCGCCCAAGCAGTCGCCCCATAGGCGTTTTGAGCGGTGAGAACTTTCCCGGTTACATCAATTCCGCTCACGGCTGGATCATTGAAAAGAGTAAGCGCTCCTAATTGCAGCAAACCTTTTTTCCACTGTCCAACCAGACTTGTATTTATCGGCGCTCCCACGTTTCCGCCGGGAGGCGCTTCAGTTGGCTCCGTCCAAGCTTTTACGACTTGCAGGGAAATACCGAGAACAAGACCCACCATCACTACTCCTGACCACCAGACAGCGTTTTCGAAGATTTTCTTCATTTTTTGTTTCATATTATTTAAATTTATTTTTTAGCTGCGTTTATCATGGCTTCTTGGTCTTTTGCAATTTCTTCCTGTGATTTTCCTGCTCCGCTGGTTTTGGCTTCTTCGATGAGCCTGTCTGATTCTTTTTTCAGATATTCTTGTGAAGGAAGGCTGTCTTTTTCCTTTTTTGCCATTTCAATGAGTTTGTCCTGCTCTTTTTGCATTTTTTTCTGCTCGGCTGTCAGAGGAAGATTGGCGGTTGGGGTTTGAGTTGTTTTGTTTTTGAATAACAGTGGAGCAGCTATGATAACCAAAACAGCCAAAACGACGGCAGTGGCTCCGATAAGGATATATTTTTTTGTTTTGGGAGGTTCGTAGAGCATTTTTGGTTTTTTTTGGATTTTTTGGCTTGGAAAGGTTTCTTGGAGTTATTCTATCAGATAAATCCCCCCCCCTGCAAACCGAGGAGCTATCCACAGCTGGTTTTGACGAAGGCTTAGCCTTCGTCAAGGCAAAAAAGCAAGTTTCGGCTCGCTTTTTGTTTCCGTCCGTATTTTTCACGCCTATAAAAATGGGTAGGCTCTTGGGCCTACCCGGCAAAGTGCAGCTGCACTGTTTTTCATTTTACTATTTTTTATCCTTGTGCTTCTCTCAAAAGAGCTACTCCTTTTTTCTTCCCGACGCCCACAACAAAATAAGCCCGATAATCCAGAGAGCAAGTCCTTTCATAGACACTCTTCCTCCTTGTGTTGGATATGATGTTTACCCGACGTCAATAATCTTCACCCGTGCCGTCTTTCCGGCGATTATCTTCACCAAACTCTTGGGAACCTCGAAATGACACGCCAAAAGTTCGATGACTTTTTCATTGGCCCTCCCCCTTTCCGGCGGGGCAGTGACTTTCACTTTATATTCTCCTTCGGAAATTTTCAGGACTTCGTTTTTCCCCGCCCGCGGGGTAACCCGGACGTAAATTCTCATTTAATATTGGATTTTCGCAAATTATCGGAAGATTTTTGGCTCTCGACCAAATTCGGTTAATCATATTGAGCAGCAAAAGCAAAATCAAAAAACCGTTCGCCCAGATAAAAATTTCACGGAGAAGCCCTGTTTTAAGATCAGTTCCGAGATAAAAAGCGTGGATTATCACAACTATATACAGCCCGATGTTCAAAAAATGAATCGAGCGCCAAATTTTGGCGGAAATATATTTCCGCGCGTAGGAAGTCGCGACAAGAATGAGCATGAGATAAAAGCCGCTTGTCCCCAGCCCGACCAGAATCGGCTCAAAGCTCGAATGAAAAGGGACAAAAACATCCGCGAAACTGAACTTTATGAATTGGTGAAACAGAAGCGCCACTCCATGAAAAAGCGCAAAAATGAGCGCCTGGAGCGAAATCCAGCAGTGGAAGTTGAGGCTCTTGAGGCGCAGGAAATATTTTTTTATTCCCGGCAGGCACGAAACCGTCCCGATGAAAATTGAAACGTAGAGAAGAAGAAATCCGACGAGTGCGCTCGCCCTCACGATATACCAGTCCCAGGGAATTTGAATTTCTGACGGCATAATTTTTTCCAAAATTATCCCTGAATATTAACTTACAGTATACCTGCCCGAAATGCTTTGTATTTTACAAAGATTATAAAAGACAACAAAGACTCAAACTTACTAAGGAATAAATATCATGAAAACAAACATTTCAAAGCAGGCGGGCTAGTATACTGTAAGCTGTTAATTTTCTTTTAGGATGTATTTTTTTGCTTCGGGAGAGATAAGAACATTTCCTTTATAATCAAAAAAAATCGCCGCGATATTGTTTTTTTCCGCAAACTGGAAGCCTTTTTCTTTCCCCATCAGCACCAGAACTTTTGCCTGGCCATCGGCGTTCTCCGTATTTTTTTCAATCACAGAAACAGTCCGGAGCTCGTATGAAAATTTGTTCGGATTTTTTGGATTCACGAGATGATGGAATTTTTTTTCGCCGATCTGCCATTTTTTCCGGCTGATTCCGGAAGTGGCAATCCCCTTATCGGAAAGCTCGAGCATCAGCCTTTCTTTGGGTACGCCTTCGATTTCAATCCTCCATTTTTCCCCCTTGGCATTTTTCCCGGCCGCGAACATATCCCCGCCGGAATCAACGAGGAAATTTTTCCAGCCCCGCAATTTCAGAAATTTCGCCGCGCGATCGGTGATGTATCCTTTTGCAATTCCGGAAAAATCCATCCGGCGCGCAAAAAATATTTTTCCTTCTTTGATTTTGAGATCATTGATCAAGTCTTTCCCTATTTTATCAAAATCCGCCGGCGTTTTCATCTTCGAAAAGTCTGCTTTCCGGAAATCTTTCCCGTAGCCTATTTTTTCAAGGATCTCAATGACTCGCGGATCGTATAACCCGCCGCTTATTTTGTTGTAAAAAAGAGCGCGCGCAGCAAGATAAATGATATCCGGTGAGGCTTTTTGCCATGCGCCTATATTTTTGTTGAGTTTGCTAAGTTCGCTTTCGGGATTGAAACGGCAGAAAATTTTTTGTTTATTTGAAAAAATACTTTTTACTTTCAAGATATCCTCAGCTGCGTTATTTGTCTTTTCGTTTTTAGCAACAATTTGGACACATATTTCAGTCCCCAGCGCCTGAAAATCGGATCTTGCGACAGTCGTTGTTTTCATAATTCCTAAATCCTAAATCATAATTCGTACTACGAAGTCTTGGTTTTAGCGTTGGACGGATTTGTTTTGGCTGCCGGCGCGGGAGCAGGAGCCACCGGAACAGGACTGGCCGAAGCCGAATCTGCAGGAACCACTGTCGCGTTTTCAGCCGGCGGAATCTGGATTGGCATATCCGTATTTTCCGGTTCCTCTCCCGCATTCAAGCTGTTTTTGAAACTTGGAAGAAGATTACTTTCTGTATTTTCGTTTGCGGAATTTTCTTTCTGGGAATTTTCTTCAAGCCTTGCTTGATCTTTTCCACGGATAGCAAAAACCGCAACCGCGGCTAGAGCAATATTTATCCCGAAGACAATAATTTTAACGCTGTTTTTTCTCAATTTCCCAAACATTGCTTCAAAAAATCTGTCCCAAGATCTGTCCCAAGATCGGATCTTAGGACAGAGATCTTAGGGCAGAAGTCTTAGAAAAAAGATATCAAAGATTTGGATCAATTTATGATTTCTTTCAGTTTTCCTTTCATACTGTCGTCAATTTGGTCGGGAACGAGATCGCCGGGCGGATTGTGGATGGTCGCTTCGCGATAGATGATGCTTTTCGCTTTTCGCGCAGCACGTTTCAAGAAATCTTTTTCCGGCTTTTGAATCGTGAGGGCAAACGGAGAAAAACTCACCGAAAAAATCCCGCCGAGAAAGGCGATAGCAATTGCGAGGATTATGATGATTAGAAATAGTTTTTTTAGCATATTTATCGAAAGCTGTGAGTCACAAGGCAGTGAGCAGTGGGTTTAGTCTTGGGTCATTAGTCATTGGAAAATTTTCTCACAGCCAATGACCAATGACCCGTCTCACAGCCACAAGCCTTGTTGCCAATGACCTATTCCCTTATCTCCACTTTCCCAAAATATTTCCCGATATTTTTCGCTATTTTTTCGAGATCCAATTTTTTGCCTTTTGTTTTTTTCGAGAGGCGCGGGTCGAGAATTTTACCCTTGTCTTCAAAAGCTTGGAGGACATATTTTTTTGAACCATCAAGCCATTTCCCAATTTTCAAGAGATCGTCTTCTTTATGCAATCCCGGAACTACCGTTGTCCGAAATTCATAATCTATACCGCTGTTTTTGATCAATTCCACGCTTAGCCTAATACGCTCAATGTCTATTTTTGAATTCGCCGTTTTTTCGTAATTCGCAAGGCTGCTCTTAATATCCATCGCCACAAAATCAAGCAGTTTTTCTTTATATAAAAGCCTCAAAACATCGGGGCGGGCGCCATTGGTATCCAGTTTTACTTTATAGCTTAAGTTCTTAATCTTCCTTATAAATTCAGGCAAATCTGGCTGGATTGTCGGCTCTCCGCCAGTGACGCAAACCCCCTCAAGCTTTCCCTGTCTTTCTCTCAATAACTTAAAGAATTCCTCTTCCAAAAATGTTAGGTGTTGTGAGTTGTGAGTTGTGTGAACCAGCTCGGGATTGTGGCAAAACGGACAGCGGAAGTTGCAACCCACGGTGAAAACGGTTGTCGCGATATAACCGGGATAGTCAATGAGGGTTAGTTTTTGCAAACCACCAATAATCACGTAACATGGAACACATAACACATAACAAAAATGTTAGGTGTTGTGTGCTGTGTGTTTTATGCGGCTTTATGCCACTACAAACTCTTTCCTGTCACCAAATTCGGTCGCTTTTCCGGCGTTCCATTGCTCGACAGGACGGATATAGCCGACGATGCGCGAATAAACTTCGCACTTCTGCTCCACAACGCACTTCGGGCAAAGTTTGTGTTCACCGACAAGATACCCATGCGACGGGCAGATGCTGAAAGTCGGAGATATAGTAAAGTAAGGAAGGGCGTATTTTTCGGAAACTGTTCTAACCAGTTTTTTTGTCGTTTCGGTGTCCTGGATGCGCTCGCCCATAAATCCGTGAAGAACTGTTCCGCCGGTGTATTTTGTCTGAAGGGGCTCCTGAAGCTCCAGCGCTTCAAAAAAATCTTCGGTATGGCCGACAGGAAGCTGGGTGGAGTTGGTATAATAGGGTTCGATATTTTTTCTTTTCCCGATTTGGCCGTTCGCGAAAATCATATCCGGATATTTTCTACGGTCTTTTATAGCCAGCCTGTAGGAAGTGCCTTCGCCTGGAGTAGCTTCCAGATTATAAAGATTTCCGGTTTCCTTCTGATACTTAATCATTTTTTCACGCATGTGCACCAAGACTTCTTCGGCAAGCTTCACTCCTTTTTCAGTGGCCGTTGTTTCCCCCATAAAATTTTTGAGGGCTTCATTCATCCCGATGATTCCAATAGTTGAGAAGTGGTTCGCCCAATAATTTCCCCGGCGCTTATAGATGCTGTCCAGATAAAATCTCGCGTAGGGATAAAGCCCTTTTTTCATGAAGCTGTCGATGATTTTTCTCTTTGTCTCGAGGCTCTCTTTGGCGAGATCCATTATCTTGTCAAGGCGCGCATAAAAATCTTTTTTGTTTTTCGCGAGATACCCGATGCGAGCCATGTTGATGGTGACGACGCCGATTGACCCGGTCAGAGGATTGGCTCCGAAGAGTCCGCCGCCGCGCTTGTGGAGCTCGCGGTTGTCGATTCGAAGCCGGCAGCACATCGAACGCGCATCGTCCGGATCCATATCTGAATTGATGAAATTGGCAAAATAGGGAATGCCGTATTTGGCGGTCATTTCCCAAATCGGCTTCAAATGATCATCATCCCAGTTGAAATTCCGGGTTATGTTGTATGTCGGAATAGGAAAAGTGAAAACTCGCCCATTGGCGTCGCCTTCGGCCATCACTTCGGCAAAGGCCTTGTTGATCATATTCATTTCCTCCTGAAATTCTCCGTATTTTTCTTTTTGGGGCACTCCGCCAATAATCACCGACTCATCCGCCATATTTTTTGGAGGAACGATATCCAAAGTTATATTCGTGAATGGAGTTTGAAATCCAACCCGGGTCGGGACATTGACATTGAAAACAAATTCCTGCATGCATTGTTTCACATCTTTGAAAGAAAGTCCGTCGAAGCGGACAAACGGGGCCAGAAGCGTGTCAAAATTTGAAAAGGCTTCCGCTCCGGCTACTTCTCCCTGGAGGGTATAGAAAAAGTTAACCATCTGTCCGATAGCTGTCCGGAGATGTTTGGGCGGTTTACAGGCGATTTTTCCAGGCACGCCGGTGAAACCGCGGCGCAAAAGGTCCTGAAGATCCCAGCCGCAGCAATAGGCGGCAATTTTGTCGAGGTCGTGGATATGGAAATCCCCTTCGTCGTGCGCGTCACGAATGGCTTTCGAATAAACGCGGTTGAGCCAATATTTCGAGCTGACGATTGAAGAAATATAATTATTGAGTCCCTGAAGGGAATAGCTCATGTTGGCATTTTCTTTCACCTGCCAGTCAATTTCCTGGATGTATTTGTCAACGAGATCAACTGCTTCTTTGAGCGCCTCTTCAGATTCTCGGATTTTGCGGTGTTGCTCTCGATACAGAATGTAGGCTTTAGCCGTTTCCTCAAAATCCAAAATCATCAGCACCCGCTCTACGAGATCCTGGATTTCTTCAATTTCGGGAACATTTCCCTTTTTATAGTTTTTGTTGAGAAGCTGGACAACTTTCGCCGAAACTTTTTTGGCTTCCGGCTCCTTGCCTTCGCCTGTTTCCACAAAAGCTTTCAGGACAGCTTTTGTGATTTTCTCCTCTTCGAATTTGACGACCCGTCCATCGCGTTTCACAACGCGAGTGATGCGGTTTTTTCCGCCTAAGGCGGATCTCTCATATTTCTCGACCATTTTCTGGCCCTTTTTTACGGCAATCATGTTTTTGTTTTTACCCCCGGTTAATTAAATTCTAAATTCTAAGCACCAAATCCTAAACAAATTCAAATTTTCTAAATCCAAATGAATAAATATTTTGATCATTCGGATTTTAATTGTGTTTAGAGTTTGGAAATTAGGATTTAGGATTTACCTTCGCAGGCTACGCTTGCGAAAGTTTTTCTGCTTCCTTTTTGAAGCTTTCCGCGCTACCGAAAGACTTGTAGACCGAAGCGAAACGAAGATAGGCCACATCATCAACTGTCTTCAATTTTTCAAGAACCAAGCCTCCGATCTCTTTCGAGGGTATCTCGCAGTTCCCTTTTTGATGCAGCTTATATTCAATTTCGTCAATCATTTCATCGATTTTCTTGTCGTCTACCGGCCTTTTTTCAAGCGCCTTTTTGAACCCCATTTCGAGCTTTTCTCTTTTGTAGTCTTCTTTGCGTCCGTCCTTTTTGACGACCACAAAATTGAGAAGCTCCAGCTGTTCATAAGTCGAGAAGCGCTTCCGACATTTCAAACATTCCCGACGGCGCCGGATCACTTTCCCATCGCCGGATTCGCGGGAATCAATCACTTTTGTTTCCGGATTATTGCAAAAGGGACAAACCATGCTTAGAGAATTAAGAATTTAGAATTGGGAATTGAGAATTTATTTGAAAATTTCGGGAAATAATAAGGGATATCCGCAAGGACCCCTTTTCACACTATATCTTGTGTTCGTTATAGTCATTTTATCACAACTCAAAAAAGCCTGTCAACCCCGCACCAATTCTCGATAATTCCCATATTGATTTTTCCATAATTCTTCCCTTGTTTATGCTTAGAATTGGTGCGGGGTCAAGAGGCTCCAATTTTATAACTTGAAAGTTATCCACATTCATAATTTAAAAGCGGGCACAACCCGCTTTTAAAAATATCTTTGAGATTATGAATTTTACTTCTTCATCTTCCTCCGAATAAACGCCGGAATCTCCAATTCATCATCTTCATCTTCTCCAACAGAACTGACTTTGGATTCAAATTGGATTTTTCTTTTCGGTTTGGGAGCCACCTTTTCTTCAATAATAAATTTCGGCTTTTCTTCCCTAATTCCAAAATCCGCCAAAGGCTCTTCAGGAGTTGTTTTTTTTGTTTCCTGGAAAGAGCTTTTCGCTGCGCTTAGCGGAGCAGAAACAGGGGGCTCTCCCACCATATCCGAGTCGAAACCGGCCGCAATGACTGTGAGGCTGATTTCCCCTTTCTTGGCTGATTCGTCGATGGTCGCGCCGAAAATCACTTTGGCATTCGGATCAATGCTTTCAGTGATGATATTGGCCGCCTCGTTTATTTCAAGCATAGTCATATCCGATCCGCCATGAACATTGAAAAGTATTCCTTTTGCGCCATCAATTGAAAATTCAAGCAGCGGGCTGTTGATTGCCATTTTGGCCGCTTGAGCCGCCCTGTTTTCACCACTGGCTGTGCCGATCCCCATAAGAGCCGATCCGGCATCCTGAAGAACAGTCCGTACATCAGCAAAATCGACGTTTACTATTCCGGGCTTGGTAATAAGATCTGATATCCCCTGAACGCCTTGCCGAAGAACATCGTCTACAACCCGGAAAGCGTTCACGAGGGTAGTTTTGCGATCAATAATCTGGAGAAGCCGGTCATTTGGAATGACAATCAAGGCATCCACCCGGTCTTTCAGATTCTCCATGCCCTCAAGGGCGATAGCTTTTCTTTGGGCTCCTTCAAAAACAAAGGGCTTTGTCACAACGGCAATGGTGAGCGCGCCGGCTTCCTTGGCCGCTTCGGCCACGATTGGAGATGCTCCCGTTCCGGTTCCTCCACCAAGACCGCAGGTGACAAAAACCATATCAGCACCCTTAAGAACCTCGTGGATTTCATCCCGGTTTTCTTCGGCGGCCTGGCGGCCTATCTCCGGATTCATTCCAGCTCCAAGACCCTTGGTAAGATTTTTTCCAATATGTATTTTATCCGATGCTTTCGAATGATGGAGGGCCTGGGCATCGGTGTTTATCGCCACAAACTCCACGCCCTTAAGCTTGCACTCAATCATGCGGCTAATCGCGTTTGTGCCTGATCCTCCAACGCCCACAACTTTGATTCGGGCAAATGTTTCTACGTCTGGTTTTACTTCAGCCATAAAATTATTTTTTGAAGTCTAAACAAGCCTTATTTGGCTAGTAAAATAATGTAGCATAGGCTTGTTTCGAGTGTCAAGGAAATGAATTACCCAGCCGCAGCAAGCTGCGGGGTATCCTGTTAAAATTTAAACAGCCTGAGTTGATTTGATTGAACTTTTT
>MFSH01000012.1 GCA_001784875.1 Candidatus Moranbacteria bacterium RIFOXYB1_FULL_43_19 | reverse complement strand
ATGGCTGGCAAATTTTGTTTCCATGCATCTATTCTAACATATTCCCAGCCGCAGCAAGCTGCGGGGTATTATTACTTCGTAATAAAAGAAAAAAGAGCTTACGCCCTTCTTTCTTTTATCATATTCTGGAAATTATTTCAAATTGACTGTCGCTCCGGCATCTTCAAGTTTTTTCTTGAGCTCTTCCGCTTCGGCTTTCGGAGCTTTTTCCTTGATCACTTTCGGAGCTGCATCAACCAAATCTTTGGCATCCTTGAGGCCCTTTCCGGTGATTTCCCGGACAACTTTGATGACATTGATTTTCGCGTCACCGGCCGCTACGAGTTCGATGTCAAATTCACTTTTTTCTTCAGCCGCTGCGCCAGCTTCTGCCCCTGCAGATGGAACTCCAGCCATCATCATAGGCGCTGCCGCACTCACCCCGAATTTTTCTTCGAGGACTTTCACAAGTTCGGAAAGCTCGAGAACAGACATTTTTTCAATCTGCTCAACAAGAGCTTTGAACTTTTCCGGAATCTCGACTTCTTTTTTTTCCTCTTTTGCGGTTTTTTCTTCTGACATAATTTTTGAATTATGAATTACAAATTATAAATATTGAATATCGAAGTGAAAATATAATATTTCGAGAATATCGCGTTAGGCTGCCCCGACAGCCGTCGGGGTAGACCAGCCTATTAGAGAAATATTATATTTTCACTGACACAACTATTTTGCTTCAGCAATTGCTTTCAGTACCCCAACCAAATTCCGCAAGTTTCCCGCCAGCGCATTCACAAAACCGGAAACCGGCGCATTGATTGTCCCGACAAGCTTGGCAAGCAACTGCTCGCGCGAAGGAAGCGCAGCCAGAGCCGAGACTTCATTTTCGGAAATGACTTTTCCTTCCAAAATCCCCTGCAAAATTTTGAAATTCTGATTTTCTTTTGAAAAATTCTTGAGAATTTTCGCCGCGGAAACCTCGTCCCCCTGGCCGATAGCGATGCCAATCTGCCCTTCCATTTTTTTTACGTCAACCTCAATGCCGGCATTTTTGAAAGCGATCTCGATGAGCTTTTTTTTCGTCACTTTGTATGTCGCGCCGCTATTGCGAAGGTCCGTGCGGAGTTTATGCATTTTGTCCACTGAAGTGCCGGAAAAATCAGAAAAAACAGCTACTTTTCCAGCTTTGATTTGATCGGATAATTTTTTTACTAATTCCTCTTTTTGGGGTCGTGTAAGCATAATATAATAGTTTTTCTTGAATTAATGGCATACCCCAGCACTATATTTTGCTTCGCTCAACAAGTGCGGGGTTGATTTTTGTTGCTATAAAAGCATCGCCTAATGGCTCGCTGTTCTAGGCAAATAATCAAAAAACCTGCCTTTCCGCAGATTTAGAAACAACAGCAAAAGCTGCTCTATTTCCTCATCGGGAATTACTCGTCCCTGTTAAATAGTCGCCCCCGGCGAATTTAACGGGATAAACCCGATTTCTGCGGAAAATGTTTATTTAACCGACAAAATACATTATATACGGCCGAAATAATATGTCAACCCTACCCGCCCTATTCGACCAAACATTCCAGTTCTCTAGTGAAATAGAATGTATGTTGAATAAATTATTTTAATTTATTCTCAAAAACCCTGGCAATATTGCCATAGGTCATTTTTTCTATCAACTCCTTGCTGACGCCAATGCTGGGAAGGAAATTTTCCACAAAATCTTTGTAGAGATAGAGCGAAGGATAACCGGACATAAAAGGCTCAAACATTTTTTCGCCGACGGGGTGCGGCGCGTAATCAGTTTCGATCCAATCTATTTTTCCGCTCTTCACGCATTCGAGAAGACCCGCAACTGTCTTTTTATCCCGAAGGGGCGGATTCATTTTATACAGCAGCCCATCGGGCCTTTTTTGCATTTTCTGGTCCCAAAGCACGTGGTGAGGCGTCACGCCGCATGTGACAGAAATTTCCTTTCTTGCCTGCTCAACCGATTCGACTGATTCGGGGCAGGTGATATGGCAAATGTGAAGAGTTCCCGCAAATCCCGTTTTTTTTGCCAACTCGATCTGATCTTTCACTGATTTTATTTCAGCTCTTTTGGGACGGCTTTTTGAGTGAGTCACCGGATTTTTCGGATCCCATAGTTCGCCTTTGATCAGGCTCTCTTTCTCGCAATGGACGGCAATCACTCCTTTGTACCCGAGACCAGCCAGCGTTTTATAAACTTTTCTCTGGTCATTCTTTTCCAAAACTGTGAGGTCCCCGACCGATTTTCCGGCAAACATCTTGAGGCCGACGACGTTTTTGTAGTTTTCAACGCATTTTACGGCCTCCCTTATTTGATTTTCGTCAGACGTAACGCCGATCCAGATATAGTAATCTTCCAACCTTTTTTCCGGAACCAATTTCAATCTTTCTTTGATATGCTCTTCAGTCGTAATCGGCGGATCGGTGTTGGGCATATCGAAAAACTTCTCCACTCCCTGCGCGTCAGCTACCATGAATGCATGGGCAATTGTTTCCTTATATGACTGCTTGCCGTCGCGGCAATGGACATGGGGATCAATTTTCATTTTTTTGTATAAAGGTCGAACCTCGCTCGCGCAGAGTGTTGGATAAATTTAGCTTATCGGCTGTATTTTTTCTTACACCGTAACCGTAGCGAGGTTCGACCTCTTGAAATTTTAAAGTCCGTATTTTGCCTTATTCGCCTCATGCTCCTCGATTGTTTTGGAAAAAATTGTTTTTCCGGTTTCCGGATCAGAAAGAAAATAAACATAATCCGTTTTTGCCGGATAAACCGCTGCATGAAGGGCATTCATCCCGGGGTTGTCAATCGGCCCGGGCGGAAGATCTCTGTTTATATAAGTATTATACGGCGATGGCGTTCGCGTGTCATCATAGGAATACTGTTTTTTTTCTTTCCCAAGAACATAGGCGATGGTTGCGCAGCTTTGAAGCGGCATGCCGGCCCCGATCCGATCCCAAAAAATTCCGCTGGCGATTTTCATGTCTTCGGGAGTTTTCACTTCTTTCTCGAGAATACTTGCCATTGTCACGACCTCAAAAATCGATTTTCCCCTCTTCTCTATTTCAGCTCTCATATCACCTGTCAACTTTTCGTCGAAATTGAGAAGCATCCGGTTCGCGATATTGGCTTCGCTTGTGTTTTTGAAGAAAATATAGGTATCGGGAAATAAAAAGCCTTCCAGGTCAACATTTTTCGGCTTCTCTTCCAAGAATTCGTAATCCATTTTCACTCCCGCACCGGATTTCGCGACAGTCAAAAATTTTTCTCCGTCAAAGCCTTTGCTGCTCAAAATTTCTGCCATGCTTTTTAGGTTCGTCCCTTCGGGAAAAGTGATTTTCACTTCATTTGACACGACTTCTCCCATGCTCAAAACCTGCGCAATTTCCGGAATTGTCATCGAGCCACGGATTTCGTATTTTCCGGCCTGAAGCTTCTCCCGTGCTTTGGTTTTCCAGACAAAATAGTTGAAATAGAAGTCGTTTTTTATCAGTTGGCGCTCCTCCAAATTTTTCGCGATGTCTTTCACGCCTTCGCCGGACCTTATTTCAAAATTTTGCGCTGCATCCCCCGTTCCGTGGGAAAAATAGACTTGGCGGTGAAACCACCAGCCAAGAAGCAAAAGAACAGCCAAAAAAACAAAACCTTTCACGAAAAAAGATTTTGGCTGATATATGCTGTTTTCGATTTGGATATTATCCACGAAAATAATAATAGCAAATTCAGATGTTACTACGCAATCAGCTGTCCGACCAATTTCACTCCCCGATAATCTGGAGCGCGATTTGCCTCGGGCGGGAGCGGTCAAGTTCAACGGCAAAAATCCTCTGCCACAATCCAAGCTGAAGATCACCCTTTATAATATTCAAGGCTCTAGACCAGCAAACTAATTAAATTTCTTAAGAATTTTCAATAAATTATTCTGCAATTCCTTTTCATTCCTTTTCCATCTCCACTCGCATTCTTTTAAATGCAAATAGAAATATTTCTTAACGCCATTGAATCGCGCTAGTCTGCGTTTCGTAAAAGACCAGAATGATTCAATGCCGTTAATGTGGATGTGCTTGTTCCTTGCGAATTCATTTTCTCCGTGGTTCACGCGATAATGCTTATCGTAGCCAACCGACACTAATCCGTTGTAGCCGCGCCAGCCGTCAGAATAAATAACTGTATCCTTACTCACTTTTCCCAGTATAACAGGCTGTAAAGTACGTTTTTTACAATCGGGCACGATTTCAGTATACACCCGTCCGTTTCTTTCAAATATTCCAAATACCGGTTGCTTCAACGTTCCTCTCCCGCGTTTCAGTTTGCCACGAAATCCCCGTATCCTTCTGGCGCCGAAGTAGCTCTCATCCAATTCTACCATACCGACAAACTTTTCAAACTCATCATGCTGGTTTAAGGCAACCGCATACCAGAATGTCATGTAATATTCATTAATGGTTTTCCGATTGAGTTTTAAGAGCTTGCTGGTTTGAGTAGCATTAAGATCCAAACAAAAACACTCGATAATTTTTTAAATTTTGTAGCTCGTTAATTTGGCTTTAGAAAGCTTCATAACACTATTTTACCATAGTGTCTGCTGGTCTAGAGCCTTATTTATTACAAATTACGAATTACCAACTGCCGCCGCCCCCTCCGCCAAATCCTCCTCCACCGCCGCCGCCGGAAAATCCCGAGCCTCCGCCGGCCGCGGAAGACGGCTGGCTGGCCATAGCCGACGTCGCGGTGCTTGAAAAATCGGAAACCAGGCTGGAGAGAATTATAGCATTGAAAGCCCGTCCTGACGAATCCTCATACCAGTCCGGCTGCCGGTTGTATATTCCCTCGAATTGCTTGGCCCATTCCTTTTCCACTCCCAGAACCATTGCATACGGCAAAAATTTTTCGAAACTTTCCGGGGTTTTTTCAGGCGCATTGTGGAATTTCAGCCGGTCTGTTTCCGTGACAGAAAGATAATCTTTGAAGCCCAGGATATTTTCCTTGAGTTCGGCGCCCTTTTTAGTCACGGCCGGCATCAGCCAGCCAAAGAACAAAATTATTGTTCCTGAAACTATTCCGCTCAATATTCCCCAAGCGCCCTGGAATGATCCGAAAATACCGGCCAAAAGCCCGCCCCCGATAACTCCGGATACAATCCATAATATGCGAGTATTGTTGGGATTGGAAACATAGTATCCTTTTTTCGCGACACCTTCATAGAGCTGGCTGGTAACCGTCGCAAGAGTTTTATAGAATTTGTTTTTGAGCTCGCTTAATTTTTTTTCCTTTTCTCCCGCAAAAATCCCCTTAATCACTTCTTTTTCAAAATCTCGGTCAGGTTCTTCGTCTTTCAGTCTGATAAGCTTATAGTCAGCGCTTTTTATCCCTAAAAAACCTTTTTCTTCGGAGCGCCTTATTTTGAGAAATTTATTGACCGCCAAATCAATAATCGTCGAAGAAACGTCTTTGCTGTCAGCCGAGCCGTCAAGCATTGTCCCAATTTCGGCTGGAGCGAGTTTGTCCGGCGGCTCATATTGGGCAATGATGGTCCCTCGCCCTTTTGGATCACGTCCTTTTTTGCTCCAAAGGCGGTACATGAAGACAAAAACAGCGATTGGGACAAAAAGTGTCCAGTTATCTTTCACGATTTCCCAAATTTTTTGAAAAAAGCTCGGCTCGGGTGTGATTCCTTTTGGCCAGCCGGCAACGATCGTCAATCCCTCGCCGGGATTGAGAATATTGGCTGATCTATACTCCAATATGTTTTCGCTTGCGCTCGCCGCACATTCGTTCGTGGTTCCAAAAAAACCTTCAAAACACTTATACTGCAAATTTTCCCTGGCGTTTTCAGGCAAAATAACCTCAACAGACGCATTTTCAATCGGAACCGGCCACTTGTCGCCCGTAAAATTCCAGTACAGCTCATCGTGGTCAGGGAAATAGTTCACCGCCCTTCGGATTACGTAACTGATTACGTAATTTTTCTGGCCGCTCACAAATTTGTTTGCGTCTCCGATCTGGAATTTTATATTTTCGCTTTCATAAGCCGTGGTGTAATTTTGCGGAGCGCCGTTTTCGTCCGTGATTTTCACGTCCGACACTCGCAAATTATAATTTCCGCCCCGGGCCTTGTATTTCACCGGAATGAAACGGTAGATTCCGTGTTTTTGCGCCCCGCCGAAGTCATAATCAATAATTTCTTTAACATTTATACTGCTATCAGAATTGATTTTAATTTCACCATCGAAGCCTAAGATTCTTTCGGCACCGGAAGAGTTCTGTGCATTTGTAAAACAGATGACAAAAAAACTAATTACTGTGGCAAAACCTAATATTTTCCATTTCATACACAATACTTAATACTAGATACTAAAATCTCGCGTTCTCATCAATCACCATCTTTTTCTTGAGCGAACGGCCGCCGCGGCGGCGAAGAGTGGTTATTTTGTCCTTGTCTCTGTCGATTTGTGATTCAAGGCCTTCATAGACGCTGTCTATCGATCCTTCAATAGACTCTGTCGTGTCCTCTCCCCGATATTTCTGATAGGGAGTTTGGAGCATCACTTCCACCCGAAATTTTCCTTTTTTGTCCATGTCTATTTCAACTTCGGCCGAAATTTCAGCGTCCTGGTGAAACGACTCGAAAAATTTTCCGAGTTTTTCGATTTTTTCCCTTATGTAATTTTCCGTCCTTCCGTCAATTTTGACCTCCTTGAGCAAGAAACGAATATTCATAGGCTTATGCGTGAATTAATGCTAATGCGCTATGCGTTATACTTATTTTATTTCCCCTTTTTCGTCAACTTGATCCAGTTTAACCGATAAAACTTTTGATACTCCGTCACTGGTCATAGTGACGCCGTAAAGAACCGAGGCCTGCCGCATTGTTTCCCGGTTATGCGTAATGAGAATAAATTGCGTTTCGTTCGAGAGTTCGGCCAAAATCCGGCTGAACCTTTTGGAGTTGGCTTCGTCAAGCGCCGCTTCCACCTCGTCGAGCACCGCAAATGGAGGCGGGCTATTCGAGATTATGGCAAAAAGAAGCGCTTGAGAAGTTAGCGACCGCTCTCCTCCGGAAAGCATCGAAAGATTCGTAATTCTTTTCCCTGGAGGGCAGGCTTTGATTTCAATCCCGATTTCTTTGGTCTGTTCTTCTTCCATCCCGTTTGTTTCGCTTTCTGCTTCTTCTGCTTCTATTTTTTCGTCTTTCATTTCCCATTTTTCGTTTCTCGATTTTCTCGTTTCAATCTTTGTTTTCACGAGCTCTGCGTTGCCGCCTCCGAAGACTATTTTGAAATATTTTGAAAATTCATTGTTAACCTTTTTGAAGGCCTCTTCGAAAGATTCTCTTATTTTTTCTTCCATTTCCCTGATGACTTCGGCCAGTGTCACCATTGATTTTTCGAGATCTTCCGATTGGTTGGTCAAAAAATCATATCTTTTCTGCGTTTCCTCATACTCCTCGATAATCATCGGGTCAATGGCTCCAATTTGTTCCGCCTGTATTTTGAGCCGGTTAATTTCTCTTTCCAGCGCCTCAAGATCGGATAATTCTTCGGATTCTTCCGGCTTATCGATGAGATCCGGATCGTCCAAATTCAGATCTTCTCGCATCCTTTTGGCCACATCTTCTTCCCGAACTTCAATTTTTGCCACCTCCACCCGGATCTCATTCAATTTTTCCCTGATTCGCGAAATTTCAAATTGCTTTTCCCGAAATTCTGCTTCCATCTGGAAATATGTCTCGCGGGCTTCCCGGTCAATTTTTATCAACCTGTTCGACTCGCTGCGATTTTTTTCGACGGTTCGGTTCAGCGCTTCTATTCTTTGATTCACGTTTTTTCTTTTTTCTTCAAGCTCGCCGATCATTCGCAAATCAACCAGGTTATTTCGTTCTTTTCCGCCCGAGGCGGATCCCTGCCCGTCCGAAAGGCTGGCGCCTTGGGCGGATTTTCTTCCTTCGCTCACTTCTTGCCATAGTTTCCCAATGTCAACCCTCAATTTTTTGAATTCCTCCCGGACACTTCCGATCTCGCTTATGTCGTTTATTTCATCGAGTATCTCTTCCAGCCGCCTGTGTCTTTCTTGAATTTCTTTTATTTTTTCCCGGATATAAGGAATATCGACAGGAACCTCTTGAATGATCTCGAGATTTTTGGCTTTTTCTTTCTCAACTTCGATTTTGGCTTCAACCAAGGCTGCTTCCTGCCGGGCCTTATTGAGCTTTTCAAAAATTTCGTCCCGTTCCTTTTCAAGTTCCGCGCGCTTTTCATCAAAAGCCGTATCGCTTTTTGCTTCTTTTTTTATTTTTATTTCCAAATCGTCGATGTTGCGCTGCAATTTCATTTCCTCGCGACTAACTTCCTCTTTTTCAGACAAAATTCTTTCCTTATTTTTCTGGAGATCGTGCCACAAAAAACCAAAAAAATAATTTTGCTTTTCCTTGAGAGAGCGCGTCACGCTTTCGCCTTTTTTGGCTTTTTCTGACTGGCGCTTGAGCACCCGGAGATGAGGGAAAATTTCCTTGACAAGATCGGCCACTCTGGTCAGGTTCTGTCGGGTTGTCTCAAGCTTCCTGACAGAACGCTCTTTTTTGAGCTGGTACGGTTTCACTCCAGCTGCCTCTTCGAGAATGATGCGGCGCTCAATCGGAGAGGCATTCAAAACCGAATCCGCCATTCCCTGGTTGATTATAGAGTAGCTTCTTTGCCCAACGCCGGCCTTGGCCAGCAGATCGGCGATATCAACGAGCCTTACTTTTGAGTTGTTGATGAAATATTCGCCTTCGCCGCTTCTATAGACTTTTCTGGTGACGATAACTTCATCAAATTCGATTGGAATTTGTTTGTCAGAATTGTCAAAAAAAAGGGACACTTTCGCGCTTCCGAGCTGGGATTTTTTTCCGCTGCCGGCGAAAATCACATCCTCTGATTTTTTTCCGCGGACATTTTTGAGAGACTGTTCTCCCATCGCCCATTTGATAGCGTCAGCCACATTTGATTTCCCGCTCCCGTTCGGACCGACGATAGCCGTCACGCCGCAGGCTTTCCCGTTTTTTGCAATGCTGCAGGACGGCAAAAAATCCAAAGTTGTCTTGGTTGCGAAAGATTTGAAACCGGATAACTCGATTCTTTTCAGATACATTGCTACCTTTGTTTCTATTTTATGTTTTTATTACGTAAATATAATCTGTACTCAAATTTCCAAATCCCAATATCCAATTTCCAACAAAATCTCAAATCTAAAACTTTAAAATTTAGGTTTGAGATTTTGTTTGGCACTGGGATTTCTGTTGGATATTAGAAATTGGATATTAGAAATTTTATTTTTACCATCCTTTTGCCTCGAGACCGGCTTTGGCCGCTTCTCTTTGGGCCTGCTGCTTCGAATTTCCATCCCCTTGCGCCACTTCTTCATCTTCAAGATATACTCCCACGACAAATTTTTTGTCATGGTCAGGACCGGATTCGGAAATAACCCGGTAATTCGGCGTTATTCCAGCCCGTGCCTGAGCTTCCTCCTGAAAATTTGATTTGGGGTCGATATACAGCTTGCTTTTTATGACTTCCTCGAGACGGGATAAAATATTTTCCGTTATGAATTTTTTTGCCTCGTCGTATCCTCGATCGAGATATATCGCTCCGATGATAGCCTCGAAAGCGTTTGCCAGGAGATATTCCCTCGCCCGGCCTGTGTCTTTGGATTCACCCCGGCTCATCTGCAAAAAATCTTCGACGCCCAATTCGCGAGAAACTCTGGATAGCATATCTTTGTTCACAAGCGCCGCCCGCCAATTGGTCAGTTCCCCTTCAGGATTAGGATAATTTTGGTATAAATAGTCCGTCACCACCAGCTCCAAAACCGCGTCTCCCAGAAATTCAAGGCGCTCGTTGTGCTCAAGATGATAGCTCCGGTGCTCGTTGAGATAAGACCGGTGAGTGACAGCCGTCTGCAACAAATCGGGATTTTTGAATTTTATTTTCGCCTTCTTTTCAAGTTCTTCAATTTTTTTCGCAACCATATCCTTTCAAACCCCAAGTTCAAAGCTCAAATGTCAAATCAAGTCTAAAATCCCAAATCCAAAATTTAGATATTTGGATTTGGAATTTTATTTGTCATTTGGATTTTGAAATTTGGATTTTTAAAAAAATTATAAGTTATTTTCAACTTTATCAATTCCTTTATCATTCTCTTTCCCCGTCTTATCCTCTTTTAGGGGTTCTCCCATCTCGCGGTATATCGTACCGAGAACTCCGTTCACGAACCGGCCTGAAGATTCCCCGCCATACGTTTTTGCCAGTTCGATCGCCTCATTGATGGCCACTTTTGGCGGAACTTCTTCATAATTCCCGAAAACCAGCTCAAAAATTCCCAGCCGCAGGACATTGCGATCCACGACCGTCACCTGCTCGAGCGGCCATTCCGGCGCGCATTTTTCGATGAGTTTATCAATCTTGGGCTGGTTTTTGAGAACCCCATTCACCAAATAGTGCACAAAAGAAACATCCTCGGCACCCGGACCGAATTCCTGGACATTGCGAGCCATAATTTCAGAAGTCGACTTTTTTTTCTTCCCCTTGAAATCCCATTCGTAGAGGGACTGCATGGCAATTGAGCGAAGTAGGTGGCGATTGGCCATAAGTATAAAATTTCTAATTCCTAATGAATTACCCAGCCGCAGCAAGCTGCGGGGTA
>MFSH01000011.1:10920-19022 GCA_001784875.1 Candidatus Moranbacteria bacterium RIFOXYB1_FULL_43_19 | reverse complement strand
TCGCGGGGACCATCAGCCTGCTGATGCCTAATAAGCAACCGCTGGTGTCATACATTGGGCTTGATTGATAGCCTTTCTTTGCAGCTATCTCTGACCATTGAGCAAAGAGGGCTTTTCAAGGTTTTGTTTACTTTATACTTGAAAAGTTTCTCAAAACAAGTAAACTAAACTTGTAGAATATTTTGGAAGATATAAATTTGGACGGGAGTTCGATTCTCCCCATCTCCACCAGATGTCTGCGAATTACGAATCGAGTACTAATATACGAATTTGTATATTCGTATATGATTCGTATTTCGTAGCCAGAAATAAAAAATAACTATTAGAGCAAAACATATCCGCAGAAGATTTTTTCGCCGCCAGCCGCAATTTCGCGGACCGCGGACTAGAGTCAATGAATACATCCGCATCTCTCCTGTCCGGCTGATTGATGAAGAAGGCCAGCAAGTTGGAGTTGTTCCAACGGAGCAGGCTCTTCAAATGGCCAGGGAAAGAGAATTGGATCTGGTTGAAATAGTTCCCAGTGTCCGCCCTCCTATTGTGAAAATCATGGACTTTGGAAAGTTTCAATACCAGAAAGCCAAGGAAGAACAGCAGCAGCGGTCCAAGCAAAAGAAAACGGAAGTAAAAGGAATCCGCCTCGGCCTCAAAACGGATGACCACGATTTGGATGTTCGCAGAAAACAAGCCGAAAAATTTCTCTCGCAAGGAAATAAGGTGAAGATTGAAATCCGCCTTCGAGGACGGGAAAAAGCCCACCAGCCATTGGCAAGACAAACTTTGAATAATTTCATAATGTCGATTTCTTCCCCGAGCAAAATTGAGCAGGAAATAAAAAAATTTCCCGGAGGGTTCAATGTCGTAATTGCACCGAAATAAATGCCCGGTAGTGAAAATTTGACTGGCCTTTAGCCTAAAAAGATGTCTGCAGAGCATAATATAATACAATTTATACAAATATAATTATCGAAATTTACTTTAATCAATTTTTTAAAGTCAAATTTCTACTACCGGGATGCCTAAGATGAAAACGAGAAAATCTGTCAGAAAGCGCGTGAGAGTCACCGCCAAAAGAAAAGTCATGCGCCGGGATATCGGCCAGGGTCATTTCAACGCGCGCAATCCAGGAAAAATCACCCGCCGCAAACGCAGCGACGAAGTTATTTTCAAAACCGACGCGGAAAATATACTTCTTAATTTACCTTATAACTAAAATGTCACGAGTCAAAAGAGGAAAAATCGCCTCCAAAAGAAGAAAGAAGGTCCTGAAGCAGGCCAAGGGTTATATGTGGCGCCGGAAAACGAACTATGTGGCGGCCAAAGAGGCTCTTCTCAAAGCTGGAAAATACGCTTACCGCGACCGCCGGGCCAAAAAAAGAACTTTCCGGAATCTTTGGATTTTGAGATTGAATGCCGCCCTTCGGGAAAATGGGGAGAAATATTCCAGCTTCATCAAAAAACTCACCGACAAAAAAATCGCCCTCGACCGGAAAGTCTTGAGCGAGATGGCGATGAAATATCCGAAGCAGTTCAAGAAATTTGTTGAATCAGTAAAATAACCGCAAGTCATATTTATAAAAAATACCGTCCCACTCAGATGGGGCGGTTTTCTTTCTGAAGCAATTTTCTTTTCTCTTTCTCCCCTCCGGCATATCCCCCGACCTTTCCGTCGGATCGGATAACTCGATGGCAGGAAATTATTTTCTTTCCCGTTCGCCGGCAATCAAAATAATATTTATTCAAAATATTTCCCACCGCCCGGGCCGCTTTTTTATTTCCGGCTCGTTTCGCAACTTCTTTATAAGAAAGCGTCCGGCCTTCGGGGATCCGGACAACAATACTGATAACTTTTTCAGAAAATGATTTCCGCATTATTTTTCTTCCTTGGAAAAAATTTCCCGGATGAGTTCCCCGCCATAGCGCCAAAGCGCGTAAAAAGGAAGGTAAAACCAGATCGTCTTTGAGACGAACCAATCAAAAAGTTCTTCTGCATTCCATGTTTTTGGCATCCCGGTAGTGAAATTTCGACCTATCGAAGCCAAGAACCTGCCAACAATAGGACGATTTTCGCAATAAATACTAAATTATAAAAACCGGCAGTATTGATATTTTTTTCAGTCGAAATTCTACTTCTACTACCGGGCATAGATTTTAGCGAGGGTTAATAATCTTGAAGTTTCCCATATCATATACCACATCTTTTTTTTCGACAACTATTCTCCAGTTTTTTCTGCGGGCCACTTTCTCGAGATTCAAATTGGGATTGAAAGCGATTGGATTCGAGACCATTTTGAGGAAGCTGATATCCGATTCCGTGTCACCCACTCCGGCAGAGCCTTCAAGCGTCAGGCCTTTTTCCGAAATATATTGGCCGACCAAATGACCCTTGTGCTTCACTGGCTCAAAAATTGATTTTCCGGTATAGATTCCCTTCCCGTTAGTCTCATAAACCGATCCGAAAACTTCGTCGAATTTCATGTGCTTGTTGTATTCTTTCACAATTTCAATCGGCGATCCGGAAATAGCAATTATCGCGTATTTGTCTTTTCTCAGTTTTTTTATCAAATCCCGGGTAAAAATGTATATCCGGTCTTTATTGAAATCAGCCACTTTCCGGCTGGCATCGATGACATCTTTCTGGGAGCATCCCTTGAGCTCTTCTTCATAAGTGCTGATTATCTTTTTTCGATATTCTTCATATGTCCCGCGATGCTCCAGCCAATTGGCATAAATTTGCACCAAAGTTTTTCGCGCGTCTTTCGAAAAAATTCCTCTCCAGGAGAGTTCGTCAATCAGCTCGAAATGGAGATTTTTTCGAAAAATCGTGCCGTCAATGTCGAAGATAGCCAGTTTTTTCATATATCTTTTCCAAGGCGCTTATTTCCTTTTTCCATTTCCTTCATGCATATCGCGAAGGCGGAGATACAATCCCCATACTCCTACCATAATTCCGACCAATAACCACTGGGTGGCCGCGAGCCACATCGGCTCAATCGCCCAAGAAAGAGCTGCCATCAACACTGCTGTCACTGAAATAATGAAAAAAATATCTGATGATGATTTTATTCCCATTTGTTCACCTCCTCTAGTTTTTACCCTTGTTAAATATTCCGCAGAGCGGAATAATATTGCAAAGCAAAATTATTTAACAGGGTGAATTTTTATTTTTGCTCTAACCTTATTCTAGCAAATTTTTTGCTAATAGTGAACAACCACCGGCGTTCCAATATCCGCCCAGGCGTAAACCGAAGCCGCCGGTCCGATCCCGAGCCGGACACAGCCATGCGAAACTGGAATCCCGAGATGGGCTGCTCCTTCTTTGTATCCTCCCGGCCATTCAGGAAGTTCATGGATCCCGTGGCCCGCTCCGGTGAACTGCATGAAGTATGGCATAAACAATTTGTATTTATTTGACCAAGCTCTTCCACGTTTCCCAAGTATTTTGAAATTTCCGGTCGGTGTCGCCATCCCCCGCTTCCCCGTGGAAATCCGGTATGTCCCGAGCCGTTGACCGTTTTCGAAAGTTGAAAAATGCTGCTTGGAAAGATTGATGTCAATATATTTTCCGTCGTTTATTTTCGCGTCATGGTCAACCACTTGGTCTTCGGGGATAATCGCTGAATTGCTTCTCACCGGCGCGACAAGAGGTTTTTTTTCCGTCTGGAAAATTCCGCTGAAAATTTCTTCTGGAGAGCCGCTGCTTTCTCCTCCGGCAACATTGGCGGTGATTTTCATTTTGTATTCCGTTTCATACCGAAGCTTGTCTTTTGGATAGATTCTAAATTCTGTTTTTTTGTCATTGGCCTCGAAACTGAAACTATCGAACGGTTCAATGACAAAGTTTATGTCGTAATCGCTTGTCGGCTTGTCAAAAAATATCTTGAAGTCCGAGCTGATGCTGATGGATGCATTTTCTTTTCCCGGCTCCGTTTTGAACACTTTCGGATAATTTTCAATCTGGAAAGACAAGTTTATTTCATTTTCTCTATTTCTGAAAACGCCTTCTTTTGTTTTTATTCTGACGCTGTATTTTTCTCCCGGCTGAAAATGGCTATCTGGTTTCAGGTCAAGTTCCTGGTTATCTTCAGTCCAAAAAAGCTTCAATTTTGCATCGGGAGAAATCGAAAACCCTTCTTCGACCTGCGAAGGGTCAACTTTCTTATCGAAAATTATGGCCACTCTTTCCCGCGGACCAAATTCTTCTTTCGTGATTTTCGCCGAAAGTGGATCTTGTGAAGAAAAAACAAATTGCGCGCCAAACGCCGCCATGGATCCGGAAAAAAATATCAACGCGACGAAAAGAAAGGCTTTCGCGAAAAAAGTCCAAAATTTTGATTGTTTTTTTATTTGAGCAGCGACAAGTTCGGACATTTGATCCGTTTAAGAATAAAGAAAAAGCGGGCATCACCCGCTTATTGAAGCTGTTTTTATTTTAGCACAAAATAGGATTTTGGGCAAGTTCATATCGTAAGCACGAGCTCTCTGACCGTCTCACTATATATTTCGTGCATACGATCTGCCAGTTCACCCATCCGCTCAGGAAATTCTTCGATAGTAGTGTCAACCACGCTTCTATCTTCGTTTTCCTGCCCCCGCAAAGCCATTTCGGCCATAGCCCGCTAGCATATTCATTCTCGCCTCCTCAAATGAACTATGCGATCACTATTATAAATAATAAGATAAATTGCAAGTTATAAGTTCCTGAATTCTTTCCTTGTGTTTTTATAATCCGGAATGGTCCGGGAAACCAAATTCCAAAATCTTTTTGAATGGTTGAACTCCTTGAGATGGCAAAGTTCGTGGACAATGATGTAGTTGAGATATTTTTCCGGAAGGTGGATGATTTTATAATTGAAATTCAAATTTCCTTTCCGGCTGCAGCTCCCCCATCTTGATTTTTGGTTGCGGATGGAAATGCGGCAATGGCGGAAATTATAAAACCGATTAAGCTCTTCAAGTTTCACTTCTGCGAGCTTTCTCGCCTGTTCTTTATATTTTAAATATTCTCTCCGGCTGGCTTTCGGAATCAAAAATGATGGTTTCCTTTTTTTCACGATATTTATTCTTCGCAAAATCCAATCTGCTTTCTGGCGAATGAAATTTTCAAGCTTGTTTATATTCATCCCATGCGGCAAAGTCGCCGAAAGTTCCCCTCCCGGATGGATCGTTATGCGCAAACACCTCGCCCGCGCTGATTCACGAAGTTGGTAGGAAATATTTTTGTTTCCAATTTCTATTTCTTTTCGCATTTTTTGATGAAGGTTCGACCTTTCTAAGCTTTTAAGGTCGAACCTTAAATTTCTTCTTCCAGTTCTTTCTTCACTTCCTCAAATTCATTCTCGACTTTTTTGAGACGCTGCCGGCTGGCTTTGATGAGCGCGACGCCCTCTTTCACTTTTTCAATTCCTTTCTCAACATCCGCTTCCCCTTGGTTCTCAAACCACTCGACAATTTCTTCGAGTTTTTTGAGCGACTCCGTGAGATTTGTTTCTTTGGCCATAGTTTTTACGCCTAAAGGAAAGCCTTAGGAAGTTCCTAAAGCTTTCCTTTAGGATATGTAGTTTTAGTCCAAGGTCGAACCTTAAAAATTTTAGATTTTAGTTCCCCATCACTCACTTTTATATCCAGATTATCCCCTATCCTAACATCTTTTATACTTCTGATTATTTTCCCCTTAAAACTCGCAAGACTGTATCCCAGTTTCAATTGCCTCTCCGGATTGTTGAGATTCAGTTGACTTTCAATATTTCTGATTGTTTCTTTTATTTCCAAAATGCAACGGCCAAAAATAGCCGATACATTTTTTGAAATATTATTTATTTTCTCCCGTCCATAGAAAACGGCTTGCCCTATTTTTTCAAATTCCCGATGAAGTTTTATTTTCGCTTGGTCAAACCGTTCAAATATTTCTGAAAGGTATGAAATCAATTCACGCTCGGCCGCGTCAACCTTGCTGGCTGCTTCATCCCAAGATTTTGTGAGCTTCACAGCCGCACCGGTTGGCGTGGAAACCATCTTGTCGGCCGCGAGAGCTGCAAGAGAAATATCTTTTTCGTGACCGACTCCGGCCAGAACCGGGATTTTTGAACTGGCTATTTCCCTTACTAATGACTCTGTGTTGAACGCCTGCAAACTTTCGAAACTCCCTCCGCCCCGGACCAGAACTATCACGTCCAGCTCCGGCATATTCTTGTTGAACCATTTTAAGGCTTTCACAAGATCAAACACGGCTTGTTTTCCTTCTACTCGCGATGGATAGAATTTGATTTGAAATCCATAACTTCCCAGATTTGAGGTGAAATCCCCGATCGCCGCCCCTTGATGAGAAGTTATTAGACCGATCTTGTGAGAAAAATCGGGAATCGGCTTTTTTCGCTCCGGTGCGAAAAGCCCTTCATTTTCCAATTTATTTTTCAGTTCGTCATAGGCTTTTTTGAGCGCTCCTTCTCCGACCACTTCAATGAGTTTTGTCTGGAATGACATTCGCCCGCTCGGCTTATACACATTTGGATATCCCCAGATGATGACTTCCATCCCCTCTTCAAGCCCCACTCCGGAAATTTCATAGTCGTTCCCCCAGATGAAGCAGTTCAAGAGGCTTTCGTCCTCTTTATCTTTTATGCCAAAGAAAATATAATTTCCCCGGTTCTCAACGCTCGACACTTCGCCTTTGATCTTCGCCTCGGCTTCAAGTAATTTTGTGTTGAGAAAATCAAGATACTCCCCGACTTCAAAAATTTTGTCCTCGTCCCTCACCGCAACTTGGTCATCTGTATTATTTTGCAGCAAATTACCCTGACCGCCGATTCCGCGAGCTGTGGTGAGGGATAAATCGCCTGATACAATACTAATTATTTCTTTCCCATACCTTGCCAATTTTTTTTCTTTGATTCCCTTGATCTCCAGAAGCTCTTCCGCGCTTTTGGGTTCCCGCCGCGCGATTTCTTCAAGAGTCAAATACGGCAAAACCCGGTAGGCTTCGACATTGTCCCGCCGCGCCCGATCGCTTTGCCATTTTTTCAGTTTTTCGAGAAGAGGTAAATTCATAATCCGCTTTAGTATTGTAGCCAATCCCGGCTTTCAGCGCAAAACCGCGATTTAATCTCATTTTCAATCTTGTATCCACGGCAATGCTTCAACATTACCAGATAAGAATGCAAGCTTTGATTGAATAAACTATCGGAAATCAAACCTTCTCGCAATAAAAAACGTTTTTGTTTGATATTTTTCAACATTCTTTTTTTTGTTTTTGTTCGCAAAATCCGGTAATCAGAAAAATTCACCATTCCGAGAAAATCCATTCCCGAAGCCAACGTTTTGATAAAAACCTTTTCCGGATGAAGTTCCAGTTTCAATTTTTCTTTCAGGAATATTTTTATCGGAGAAATAATATCCTCCAGATGTTCTTTATCTTCCGAAAAAATCACGAAATCATCGCAGTAGCGGATGTAATATTTAGCCTTTAATCTGTGCTCTACAAATTGGTCGAATTCGTTCATATAGATATTCACGAAAAGTTGCGAAGTAAGGTTACCAAGCGGAAGACCGATTCCAGACCAATCTGAAGAAAAACTTTCTATCACATTTTCAAGAAGCCAGATAATCTTTTTATCAGGAATATATTCTCGCAAAATTAAAAGCAGAATCCCGTGATCAATATTCGCAAAAAACTTTCGGATGTCGCATTTCAAAATCCAGCAGGTTCGGGTGTTGTTTTTGCTGACTTTATGCGCGAACGCGCGAAATCTGTTGATCGCCCTGTGCGTGCCTTTTCCAATCCGGCAGGAATATGAATCGGCGATGAACGTTTTCTCAGAAAACGGATAAAGGATCCGGTAAACGGCGTGATGCAAAAGTCTGTCGCGAACCGACGCTTTGTGAATATCCCTCGGCTTGGGATCGTTGATCTTGAAAGCTTGATATCCGCCGTGCTTCCAAGTATGATTAAGAAGGTCGCGGTGGAGCGAAAAGATATTATCCATCAGGCGCAAAGAAAATTCCTGCACATCCCTCCGTGATTTTTTGCCCCGCTCAAATTCCTTCCATGCCGAAAGTAGATTTTCAACACTAACAATATCTTCAAATTTATTTTTAAGTTTTGC
>MFSH01000011.1:0-10895 GCA_001784875.1 Candidatus Moranbacteria bacterium RIFOXYB1_FULL_43_19 | reverse complement strand
GCTTCCGGTAGTCATTCAAAAGGAAAAAGAAACTTATCAATTTTGGCTGGCCTTGCATCGCAATTTTCCCAAAACCGAACGGTTCGGCATTGGGCAAAAAATTGAACAATCATTTCTCGCGGTTCTCGAGCTGACTTTCACCGCCGCCTATCTGCCCCCGGAACAAAAAATAATCCTGCTTAGGAAAACTATTTCCCGTCTTGATGTCTTGAAATTTTTCACGCAATTGGCATGGGAGTCCAAATTTATCCAGGATGGAAAATATCTGGAACTTTCCAAAAGGCTCGAAGAAATCGGCCGGATGCTCGGGGGCTGGAGAAAAGGACTTCAAAGCAAAACTCCCGCCAGATGAACGGGAGAAAAAGCAAGTGGCGGGACAACCACCCGATGGCGGTTGTCGGCGTTCCAGACGTTCTCGTTCTTAAAACGGTTCACGTTGACGTTCAGACCGTCGGAGTTCACGTTCACGTTGGCAACGAAGAAATGAGCAATGAGCCATCCGTTTCACCATCCCTTGAATATTCTCGGGATTGTATCTTATTTGGAACCTCAAAGTTCTCCAGCTCATTGCACCAACTGGCTTTTTTTATTTTGAAAAACGTATCTACTCTTTCGCAAGACTTGTCCGGCGAAATTCCCGACTAACGATTTTCAGCAATCTTGACCCGAAGCACTGCGCCGCGAAGTTTTCCGGACTGCAATGGTATTATACAAAAAAATCCCCCGGACTCAAAGTGACAAAGTGTCAAAGAGTCCGAGGGACAGAAAGTTAAAAGAACAAAGGAATAGAGTTTTAGGCCAGTTGCGGGACAACCACCCGACGGCGGCGGCCGGCGCGCCAGACGTGACCGTCCTCAAAACGGCTCACGCGGACGAACAGACCGTCGGAGCTCACGCACACGCCGGCAACGAAGAACTCATCATGCGACTGAAACAGAAAGAATGTCGCGTAGCCGTCAGCCCGGAGCCAATCGGGATACTTTTCCACAAAGTCGATTATCTGGTGCTGTGTAAAGCAATATTTTCTCATGCTCCCCACATCATCAATGTCAGCACCCAGAAAACCGAACATCTGTGAAAAAGTTGCGTCCTTGACCATCTCATGGACATCCGGAACTGTCTTGGGAGTTGGTTGACCCGGCTCATTCGCTCTCCATCTCTCGAAGTCACTGTCAATGCCGGAGCGAAATACTTCTTTCGCCTTGGCGATAATCCTCTTCCCGTCGCACGCGCCAATGACCAAACCTTGGCCACCGGAAATTAATTTCAGGATCGGCAAGGGTTCCGGCGGTTCGATGGGAACAATTCTCGCTTGTCCCCTAACAAACGATCGGATACTGATCAAATCTCCCTGTCCAAGACTCGTGACATCCTCGGGCGTATAATCTGCTGCTTCGAGTGCGTTTGCTAGTTGGTTAATCTGACCTTCTTTGTAGGAAGACATGTCTTCCTCCTTATCGGCACATGTGCCTATATAATTTAACAGCGCCGCATCATTGCGGTTTTCGGAAAACTTTTCACGAAACCCCGTAAAACTAGAAACACGGGGAAAGCTCGCCAAAAACCGCAATGATTTGGCATAAAACGTAAATTATCAAGGAGCTATTCCAACAGTATAGTATACACCCAAAATAGACCTTTGTCAAATCAAAAGTGATTATTTTGCTTTATATAAAGAATTATTTACAGTATATCAATTATTTTGTCAAAAAAATATCGTGCTTTCTTTTGACAGAGGCACATTTTATGGTAAGCTGAAAGCATGAACAAGGAAGAAGTCAAGAAAATTATTCGGGAAACAGTCGAGCATGACATCCTCAAAGATGAGATCAAAAAAGTTTCTCTTTTTGGATCATATCTGCATGGAACTGCCAAGATCGACAGCGATATCGACATTCTGATTGAATTCAAGCCGAAAACAAGCGTGGGCTTTTTCAAGCTGGCCGGGATTTATCGTCATTTCAAAGAACATCTTGGAAGAGAAGTGGATCTTGTAACTCCGGGAGCTTTGAGCAAATATTTTCGCGACGAAGTAATTCATAGCGCTGAAACCGTGTATGAAGGATAAAGTTTATCTCCAACATATCCGGGACGCCGTCAAAACCATCGAAAAATATTTGAATGGCTTTGACTATGATTCTTTTTCCCGGGATGAGAAAACTGTCGATGCCGTGGTGCGCCAACTTGCGATTATCGGAGAAGCGGCGAACAATCTTGATCCGAAACTCCGTACAAAATATCCGGACATCCCTTGGAGAAATATGATCGACATGAGAAACTTTATCATTCACGAATATTTCGGTGTAAATCCGGAAACGGTCTGGAGCACTTGCAAGGATGACCTTTCTGACCTTGAAAAAGTGATTGAAAAAATTCTTGCTTCATGAATTTATCATAAATTGATAGTTTGCATTCGCGCTCCGGCGCGGTTTTTTTATTTCTCCAGTCTTTTAGTTTTTGAAGTAAGCCTTTTTTTATTATTATAATCAAGCATAAACCAAGGCTCGACTTTTTTTGTGAGCTAAGTCGGGCTTAGCTCTTGTCACTCCATCTCAGTCGTCGCCGGGGGTTTGTTGGTTTCATCAAAGAAAACTCGGACGATTTTGGGATGCTTCGTAACAGTTGAAGAAATTTCCCGACGGACGTTTGCCGGAAATTGGACGCCTTCGGCTGTCATGAAATCCAAAGTTCTTACTCCCCGGACAATGATTGAATACGCATAAACCCGTCCATCGCCCTTGATACCAACTGTTCTTTGGCAATCCAGCGCCACAATTAGTTGAGAGACACTGTCGTATGCCTTCTGTTTTTTCAGAATATCCGTCACTTCCCCGTCCGCCCAGCGCACAATATCCAATTTATCTTTTTTAGGCGGCTCTCCGATTATCCGGATAAAAAGTCCCGGACCGGGAAAAGGCTGACGCTCCGATACCGAGCTTGGGAGTTTCAGCGACCGCGCCAGTTCGCGCACTTCGTATTTGAAAAGATTCCGGAAAGGATGAAGTTCTTTCACTTTGAGATTGAGCCCCACATTATGGTGAGATTTTATGAGATCGGCTTTTCCGGCCGAACCGGATTCAATAAGATCCGTCGCCAGGCTCCCCTGGACGATGAAATCGGCTTTGAAGCGCTTGGCTTCTTCTTCGAGAATTCGTCCGTAAAGTTTTTTGAATCTTTTGCGCTTCAATTCCGAATGCGTTTGCCTGCCAATTGCTTTTCGAAAACGCGCCGCCGCTTTTTCAATTTTCAGATTTATTCCCGCTGCCTCCGCATTGAATTTTATTTCTTCAAGTTCATTTCTGCGAAGCCCTCCTGTGTTGATGCAAACCGCCAACAATTTATTTCCAAAAACCGGAGCCAGAACTGCGGAAAGTGTTGTTGAATCCACCCCCCCGCTGAAACCAATAATAGCTTTTTTTTGAGCTGCAATCCTTGCGGTTTCATTTCGGATATCATTAACAATATCCGCCGGCTGCCAATCTTTTTCGCATTTGGCGATACGCTTCAAAAAATTAACCAGGATTTTTTTCCCTTCTTTTGTGTGCGTCACTTCGGGATGGAACTGGACTCCCCAGATTAATTTTGTCGGACTACTCATCGCTTCTATCACTTTCGCGTCTTGCGAGCGGGCAATGATTTTGCATCCCGCCGGTACTTTCTCGACACTATCCCCATGGCTTGCCCAGACAACGTTTTTGCCTTTTATCCCCTGAAAAAGAAGATCTTTTGTGTCAAATCTGACAACCGCTTCCCCATATTCTTTTCGTTCGTGGTGAGCGACAACCCTGCCTCCTGTTTTGTGCGCCAACCATTGCATTCCGTAGCATATGCCGAGAATGGGAACATTCAGCTTCAATATATTTTTTGGCGGCTTTGGAGAATTATCCTCGTAGACACTCGCGCTTCCTCCAGAAAGAATAATCGCTTTCGGTTTATTGGATTTGAGCCAACTCTCCACTTTTCCCGGCGACAATACCGCCGCCCGGAATCCAAGCTCGCGAAGCGTCCGCCCGATCACCAGCGTATATTGCGAACCCATGTCAACGACAAGAATTTGAATTGGTTTCATAAAAGATTGGAAAAAATTACTTTCTTAGTATACTAAATTTTTCTCATTATAACGATATGGTTATGAAAAAACGGCAGATTGAAAAAATATTTAAGGCCCTTTCTGAACCCATAAAACACCTTATAATATTTTTCTATGCCGAATCCGTTCTCGGTGACAATTTTTCTCAATTCTTTTTCCGTGTACTCTTTAATGTGCCAATATTCCGGATACTTTTCCTTGTTCCTTTCATCCAAACAATAGGGAAATTTTCGCTTGCCCAGCAAAATAAGGATAGCTCCAAAAATTCTATACTTGTTCGGCGTTGACAGCACGCATATTCCACCCGCCCGCAATAATCTTCTTATTTCTGAAAGAAATATCTCTGGCTTTTCCAAATGCTCTATCACATCATAGCTAAAAATCATATCAAATGATTCCGAACTTAGCCCATTGCTAAAAATATCTCTATTTAAAAACATAAAATTATCGTAATTTTTTGAATGATGATTTATGCAGTCAATACCTGTTATCTCACGATCTCCATTCTTGAATATCAATGTTCTATCCCCAAGGCCGCAACCCATGTCCAAAAAATTATTATAGCCAGAATAATCTTTGCTGATTGATCCCAGAACGTTCTCAACGACTTCCCGATGTGTGCAAATAATACCCATAATATTCCTTTTTGCGAAATTAAATTGAATCTCTATACTCGGCAAGCATATAAAAGCTCGGGCGCAAAAAATAAAAAATTTTTCCAAGAAATAATATCGGGTATAGAACAATCCGATGATCTGCGATTGACCCAAGCTGATCCTTTATAGCAGCAGTATTAATGGGCGGATAATCGATTCTTAATATCTCAAAACCATACAAAGCAAGCTTTTTTTTGAGCCTATTCGCATTAGTGAGGTTCACATGCCTTTTCGACACTTCTGCGTGGCCTTCATTCAATTTTCGATACGTGGTTCTTCCCAAAAAAACCGCCAATAAATCAAACATAGGACGGATATATTTCAGATAATAATTGTTGTCGGTATGCACGATAATTTTAATTTCTTTGCCCCATCTTTTTATTTTTTCCAAAACCAGATCCAGTTCATTATCATAGAGATGTTCAACTACATCTATTAGAAAGACTGCCTTGATGTCATGAAATTCCGGAAGGTAGTCATTGTCGTAGCGATAAAATTGTATTTTTTTTGTGCTGTCGCTATCTTTTTTTACGATTTTTTCTTTATTTTCTTCGCAAATCCTTATGGCATCTTCAGAATAATCTATACCGATTACATTGCACGAAAACTTTAAATACAAAAAAATAGGCATCTGACCCGTCCCGCATCCCAGATCTACCACCGTGTCATCTTCTCCCAATTCTATCATGGAGCTCGCCTTCTGGTGACTGCGTTCAAACCGGCTGATATCTTTCAGCATTTCTTCACTAAGATTTTGATATCGTCCCTGAAAGTATTCTCGGTTGTATTCGGAAGATGGAACGCTTTTCAACACTTTAAATTCATTTATTTAGTTAAAAAACCCTCCTTATAATCTTTTTTCCAAAGTTGAAAATCCTTGTTTGTATAATTCTTTGTAGAAATATTGTTTTTTTAGCTTTCTGATGCCATCCATATAGTCCTGATAATTGCTTTGGATTTTATCAACAGCCAAAGCAATATCAGCAGAGTCGTATTTCACGATTTCCCCGGCTTTCAAATCTTTGACTTCCTCGGCTATGTAAGTTATGTCAGTCATGATAACAGGAATTTCCAGTTCCATGTATAATTTTACTTTTCCCGGGTCGGCATAATAAGTATGATTTTTGGGAGACGGGAAATATGTGGCAAAAGCCAATTGCCACCGGGAAGCCGTTTTCACCATTTGTGGATATTCCAAATAACCCAAGAATTTGACTTGTTCGCCTATCTCATATTCTTTGACCAATTTTTCCAAATCATTCCGATATTTTCCATCTCCAACTATTTCCAGATAAAAATTTCTATTTTCCCTTGCCGCCTCAAGAATCAATCCCAGGCCCAAGCCCTCTCTCAAATTTCCTATGAATCCGAACCGATTCGGGAATGGAAGCCTATCAGCCGGAATATCGGTAACTCCCAGGGGAATAACCCATTTATTTTTATCGCCTGATTGAAATCTCTCCAGCAACAAACTGTCGTTCTTAGGACTGGTAAAATAAACGTATTTTACTCTGCGCATATAAAATCTTGAAAGTTGATAGAGGAGGCGAATAAAAAAAGACTGACGCGGATCTGGACAGCCATCACCTGCCCATAACACGGGTTTATTCTTGGTAAAAAAAGTAACCAAAGAATTGAAAAAAATAAAATGAATTTCATGGACAATAAAATAAGTTTTTCTGACTCGCAATTTTTTTAAAAAATACAGGAAATAAAGATACTGAACAAGACAAATTATTGCTTTGTTTTTCCCTTTATACCAGGAATAATTTTTTTTCCATATCAATTTTCCTTTGTGATAATGCTTGAAAACAGCCGGGGTTGTTTTCCCCCTTTCGGGATAGACATATAAGTAAAAATCTTCAGAAAATTCAGAGAAATATTCAACTAGTTTAAAAAAATCTGCCGCTAAGTCGTTTATCACACAAGCAATCCTTTGATAGCGCATTGGTTTTGATGATTAATTTTGGTGGAATATATTTTTTTTCTGCCAGCAAATTGTATTTTGTAATCCTCTATCCAATCTGATAAATTTCTTTTTTTTGAATTCTTTTTCAATTCTGGAAAGATCCAGCTCCACTTCCTTAGGCGCTCCAGCCAACGACAAGTCTTTGTGAGGCTTGATGACTGGAACGTTTAAAATTTCGCCGATTTTCTTGGCCAGATCATATATTTTTATCTTGGAGGTGCCACCGACATTATAAACAGCTTCCCTTCCAAATAATAAAATCTTCCATAGTGTCTCGATGACATCGGCGATATAGCAATAGGTTCTCACAGCTTCGCCTTGATCCATGAGATTAATTTTTTTGTTTTCCATGGCTTTTTGGATTAGAGAATTCAGGACCCTTTGATCATTTTTCCTGGTTCCCGGACCATAAGCCAAGGCTAATCTGGCAATTTTGATGTCATATCCCTTCTCTCGATAACCAAGACTGACGGCTTCGCCGCATCTTTTGCTTTCAATATAACAAGCTCGGGGATGGTCCGGACCAGTTGACCCAATATCCGATTCTTTAAAGGGGGGATCATTTGCTCCCGAATATAGTTCGCTGGTGCTTACGAATAAAAACCGGCCGTTTTTTTTGAGTTTTTCCAAAAGAAAAAAAGTGGCCAGCGTATTTATCTTCAAGGTCCTTATTTTATCATCCAGGAACCGTCCGGGCTGAGCATAGCCGGCGGAGTGAATAATGATATCAGCCTTAGGCAGTTTTGCTAAAAAATTATGATTCGTCAAATCGCCGCGCAAAAAAGAAAATCTTTTGTCTTTTTTATAAATATTCAGATGTCCGGGCAATTGGTTATAAACAACAGCAATTATTTTAATGGCGCACTTGTTCAGATCGGCATACTTTTTTAAGCTAGCCAAAAAGTAAGTTCCCAGCAGTCCGGAAGCTCCAGTCACAAGTATGGTTTTTCCTTTCAAATAATTCAAATTGGTCTTCTGGCAGATATCCAGAGCGTCTCGTTGAATTATATCCGATGCTAACTCTTTTTTTGGCATATATTTTTGATCCTCTTTCTCAATTTAGCTGGCGATAAATTCAGAAGCTCGTCATGCTTTTCCGCTTTGCCATACTCGGTAATAAATTTTTTGGGCATGCCGATATGATATAGCTCCACAGCTCTTCCCAGAAAGGTTTTCATGACATCCGCGGTCAAGGCTCCTGAATAATATGGTTCGCATAAAACAACTCGTTTTGATTGGGTATTTTTTTTCAAGGTCTTGTGATCAAAGGGTTCCAAAGTTGAGTAATAAAGAATAGTCATATCAAGATCGCCGGCCGCTGTCAAAACAGGATCAAGCATAGAGCCTACCGCTATCGCAGTCGCTAATTTTCCTTTTTTTATTATGCTGGCTTTCCCAAATCTGGCATTGTGACTGACTTTATTGCTTCGCTCACTCAACCGGAAGTAAGTTGGGTGGCCGTTGGAATAAGTTTGTCTGAATAATTTATCGAATTCCACCGGCGTGCCGGGCAAAACAATTTCCATGCCGGGCATCTGTTTCAGAATGCCAACATCTGCTGGACAATGATGGGTGCAGCCCAAAGAAGCATAATCATATGATGCGCCGACTGTTACGAAATTTCCGCCCAATTTTTGATAACAAAAATCATTCTTGAGCTGCTCAGTAGCCCTTTCCGCCAAAAATGGAGCGATTGTATGCAGCACCGGAATATGATCAGTCATGGCCAAACCAGAAGCCATGCTGACCATGGATTGCTCCAATATGCCGACATTATAAACACGATCAGGATATTTTTCGAAAGCATTGCTAAAGCCCCAGACACCGATATCGCCCAGGAGCAGAACTAGCCCTTCATCCTGACCCAGAATATTTTCAATTGTTTTTATAAATTGTTTTCTCATGCTGATCAAGTTCCTTTAGGATTTGTTTCAACTCTTCCTTCGTCGGTGAACGGTGATGCCAAGCTGGATTATTTTCCATCAACCTTGAACCGGCGCCTTTGATGGTATTGGCAATGACAGCGATTGGTTTTTTGCTTTCTCTTTTTAGGGCTGAAAATATTTGTTTGTGATTATGCCCGTCAATAACTCGGGTATCCCAACCGAACGACAAAAACTTTCGTTTCAGGTTTTTTAGGCCTAGCGCCCTGTCGGTCGAGTGGTTGAAATCAACGATACAATGCAAATTATTAAGCTGATGATGGCTGGCCAAAAGAAGAGATTCCCAGATAGTCCCCTCGTTGCATTCGCCGTCCCCGATAATTGTATAGACCTTGGCCCTTTTGATTTTCTTGATTTTCAATCCTAGCGCAATCCCGACGCTGATCGGCAATCCGTGGCCCAATGAACCTGTTGAGGCTTCAATGCCGGGCACCTTGTTGCGATCGGGATGTCCGCCGAGAAAACTTCCGTATTGGGCAAATTTTTCCAGTTCTTGGCTGCTGAAAAAGCCTTTTTCACCTAAAACTGCATATAATCCTAGTGAAGCATGGCCCTTGCTGAGAATAAACCGGTTTCTTTCCGGATGACCATATTTTCCGGGGGTAATTTTAAGGATTTTGTCGTATAAAACCCAAAGAATGTCCAAAATAGAAAAAGCGCTGGGAATATGGCCTTCTCCAGCCTGAAAAGCGGTTTTTACGATTCTTTTTTTCAGTTTTTTGGTGTGATTTCTTTTATTCATAACAATCCGCAAATGTTCTGAGGATGAAAATCAATAATTTTCGCAGTTATATGCCGTTAAATTTTGACAACAAGACATTGCGTTCCTGGCGTTTCCAATATTGCTTCTGGCTTATCTTCAAAAAAATCATTAAAGGCTTTTTGCGCGCCATAAGACGTTTTATAATCATGTGAGATTATGACTCCTCCTTTATTTGTTCTTGGATAAAAAAAATGAAGAGACTTCAGTGTACTGGAGTAGATGTCGACATCCAGATGCACCAAGGAAAATCTCTTATCCTTAATTGTTTCGGCTGATTCCGGAATAGAACCTTCAGATATAAATATATTGGAATATCCTTCCAGTGTTTTTTTAACCTCTTGCAAGGAGGCGGCGTATTGACCTTTTTTAAAATGATTCTTATCGCATTCAGAAATATCGGGCAGACCACGAAAAGTATCGAACAAAAATAAAGATTTGTTCTTCTTGGCCAGACAAATGATTCTGGCAGAACCCCCTTTGTATACACCGACTTCCGCAATATCACCCTTTATTTTTTGCGTATTTTTTGTGATCTCATACAACTGAAGCGCTTCCATCATCATGATTTGTGCATCAGTTTTTTCTTTGATGAGTTTTAATTTTTTAATTATTTTTTTTCTCTCGATATCCCTATGAAATAGCATCACATATCCTGACCCGTCAATATATTCCATGAAAATTCTTTTGAGTCCGGATAGTAATTTCATATTTTTTCAATTTTGTGCATTATATTATACCACGCAATAGTTTTCTCCAACCCCTCATCCAGACTTGTTTCAGAATTCCAGCCCAGGGAGTTTATTTTTTTCGCGTCTAACAATTTTCTTTTGGTTCCATCCGGTTTTGACTTGTCCCATTCGATTTTTCCCTGAAAATTGACTATATTTTTTATCTTATTGGCCAATTCTTTGATGGATATTTCTTTCCCCGTGCCTATGTTAATCGGTTCGGAACTGTCATATTTGTTCATGAGATATACAAGCGCTTCAGCCAGATCGGCCGCATACAAAAATTCTCTCCGAGGGGTGCCTGTGCCCCAAAAAATGATTTTTTTTTCCTTTCTTTCCCTGGCTTCGGAAAATTTTCTTACCATGGCCGAAAGAACATGGCTGTTCTCTAGGCCAAAATGACAGCCCGGCCCATATACATTAGCCGGTATGGCAGAAATAAAATTTGTTCCGTATTGTTCATTATAGCTTTGGCACATTTTTATACCAGCGATTTTGGCGATTGAATAAGCTTCACTCGTTTCTTCCAGCGGCCCAGTCATCAAATATTCCTCCTTCATCGGCTGCGGGCAGTTTTTAGGATAAATACAAGATGCGCCCATAAACAACAGTTTTTTAACATCGTATTTCAAGGAATAATGAATAACGTTATTTTGGATTTGAAGGTTCTTGTAGATAAAATCGCCTTTATATTTTTTATTGGCCATGATCCCGCCGACTTTAGCGGCAGCTAAAAAAACATATTC
>MFSH01000010.1 GCA_001784875.1 Candidatus Moranbacteria bacterium RIFOXYB1_FULL_43_19 | reverse complement strand
CATGCATCTATTCTAACATATTCCCAGCCGCAGCAAGCTGCGGGGTATTATTACTTCGTAATAAAAATTCTTTTAATAATTCACTGACAAGGGGAGGCTTGTTATGTTGAAAAAGATTGCGAATTCCACGGCAAACGGGCTCGTTAACAATTTCACTATAGCTAACCTTATAACGGTTTGCGGACTAATAATCGACTTGTGGAATAATTACTTGATTTTTAACGGCGTCCGGGGTATGTTTCCTCTCCTTCTGCTCTGGGCAGTCCCACTCACTGATTTTTTCGACGGTCTTTTCGCCCGCCGCCGAAATGCCGAGACTTGGGTTGGATGCGCTCTGGACCCCATCAGGGATAAAGTGTATTCCTGCTCAAAATTTTATTTTATGATTGTGAGCTTTCTCGCTCTGCTGTCTCTTTTCCCTTTGTTAATACCGCTCACAATTATTATTTACGCTGTCTTGGCATTTCTCGAGTTTCTGCTCTTTTGCGCCGGAATATACGGAACGCTAAAGGGATATGAAATTAAGGCAAATGACTGGGGAAAGAACAAAATGGGTTGGGAGTGCGGGATAATTTCCGTTATCTGGGGTCCTGTTTTCTTGACTCCCTCATGGGGAACCTCGATGAACAATTTATTTGTTTTGGTCATACTGACTGCTTTGCCTATTGTTCCCATTTATTATGCTCTTAAGAGCCTAAATGGGCATATTTCTGTTTTCAAGGGAGCAACGAAATGAGCCGACTTCAAAAATTGTATGACAAAAAACTCGCACAAGCGGGCCCGTCGCCCGACCCGCTGGAGATGGGAGTCCGTGCCCCGAAAAAAATATGCCTGCCGATTGAAACTATCGGCGACCTGAAAAGAGCACAGGCACAGAGATTGAGAAGGATAAAAGAAAAAATGAGGAAATATATTCTCTTATAGAAGCAGAAGCCCACCGGCAACGCCGTGTGGGCTTCTAAAATTTCAAAACTAAACTAAACTTGCTGAATTACATATATCCTGACGATCGTCAATATATATGTTGGATAAAAAATTTTCGGTATTTTTGCTTATTCGCGAATTATTTTCAAAACTTCATCCCTTTTTTCTTCCATCATCTCTTTCGTGTTCGCCTCGAGGTTGAGGCGCAGAACAGGTTCGGTGTTTGAGGGACGGACGTTGAGCCACCAGTCGGGAAATTCGATTTTCACACCATCAAGCTCCGAAATTTTCCCATCCGAATATTTTTTCTTGAGGGCGGAAATAACCGCGTCCTTATTTTCCACTTCGCTGTTGATCTCCCCGGAATGGGAATATCTTTTCACTTCAATCACGATTTCCGATATTTTTTTTCCGGTTTCAGCCATTAGGTTCAAAAGCATAATCGCCGCGAGCGTCGAGGTCTCGGCTTTATAATTTTCTTCAAAAAAATAGTGTCCCGAAAGCTCTCCGGCAAAAACCGCACTCTGATCCCGCATCAGTTTTTTGATTTTGGCGTGCCCTACCGGGCATTCGAGCGCCTTTCCGCCATTTTCTTCGATAATTTCTTTAACCGCTTTTGAAGAGCGCAAGTCGTAAAATATTTTTCCGCCCGGATGCTTTTCGAGAACGATCCGCGCCAGCATCGCCGTCACCAAATCCATAGGAATTATTTCCCCTTTTTCATCCACAAATCCAATCCGGTCCGCGTCACCATCATAAGCCATTCCGAGATCCGCTTTTTCTTCCAAAACTTTTTTTTGCAACTCCGCAAGAGTTTCCGTTTTCAAGGGGTTGGCCTCGTGGTTGGGAAATTTTCCGTCCATATTCTCATAAAGAGCCGTGATTTCCAGGTTTTCAGAAAAATTTTTGAGTATTTCCCATTCTAAAATCCCCATGGCATTGGCAAAATCAATCACAACTTTGAATTTTTTGTCTTCAAATTTCGCAAACGAGGAAAAATAATCAACATACTCTTTTTTCACATCTTCCTCGGAAATAATTTCTCCTTTTTTTCCAACCTCGGAAAATTCTCCCTTGATTGCCATGTCCCGAATTTTGAGAAGGCCGCTGTTTTCCCCAACCGGAACCGCTTCGGCGCGGCAAATTTTCATTCCGTTCCATTCGGCCGGATTATGAGAGGCCGTGAGAGCGATTGCTCCATCAACATCAAGTTTTCCGGAGGCAAAATACACCATCGGTGTTGTTGCCAGGCCAATATCGAAAACATCCGCTCCCTGGTCCGTGATCCCTTTTGCCAGACTCTCAAATAAACTTGGCGAAGATTGGCGAATATCTCGCCCCACCGCAATTTTTTTCGCCCCGAGGAACAAAACCGCCGCCCGGCCGATTTTGTAGGCCACGTCCTCGTCAATATCCACGGGATAAATCCCCCGAATGTCATAGGCTTTGAATATTTTTGGGTTGATTTCCGGCATTTTTTTCATTTTACAAAGTTATTACTCTCCGCTACCATTGTATCAGAAGATTGATAAAACATTCAATGTTAGGGTTCCCCGAACATTGAATGTTGAAAAAAGTATGAAACTAATCATTATGGCCGGCGGGCGGGGCACAAGGCTTTGGCCCATGAGCCGGCAAGGGATGCCGAAACAATTCCAAAAGCTGGTTTCGGACAAAACAATGCTCCAGGACACTTTCGAGCGGCTGAAAAATATTGTTTCCGCAAGCGACATTTTTGTATCGACTAATAAAGAGTATGCGGATATAGTAAAAAAACAATTGAACGAAATGCCAGCTGAAAATATAATTTCCGAACCGGTCGGCCGAAGCACCGCGCCCTGTATCGCGCTTTCTGCGGCAGTTATATCAGCCAGATACGGAAATGAAACCATAGGCTTTTTTCCTGCCGACCATCTGATAAACAATCCTACCGATCTTTTGGAGGCCATAAAAAATGCTAATCAGATTTTAAACAGCGATCCGGAATGTCTCATAACTTTTGGCATAAATCCAAGCGCTCCAGAGACGGGACTGGGATATATTGAGAAAGGTAATCCTTTCCAGGAAATCGGGGGGACGAAATTTTTCAAAGCCAAGCGCTTTGTTGAAAAGCCGAACCTCGAAACAGCCCAAAAATATCTCGATTCAGGAAATCTTTTCTGGAACAGCGGAATGTTTTTGTTCAAAACTGACACCATCATCGAAAAATTCAAGGCTTATGCCCCAGATATTTACGCGCGGCTTGTGAAAATCAAAAATGCGGTCGGAACGCCCGATTTTGAAAAAGTGCTCGAAGAAGAATTCCCGCAGATGGACAAAATCAGCATTGACTACGCGGTCATGGAAAACGATCCGAATGTTATTGTCGCGCCGGTCGCGATTGATTGGAGCGATGTGGGATCGTGGACCGCGCTCAAAGACACTTTGATCGGGAATAATAAAGAACATCTAGTCAAAATCACGGGAGAACATTTGGATTTTGACAGCGAAAACTTGCTTGTTTATGGCGATGAAAAACTGGTTGTCACCATTGGCGCCAAAGACTTGATAATTGTCGACACTCCCGACGCTATCCTTATCGCCGACCGCAATAAATCGCAAATGGTTTCAGACGTTGTCAAAAAGCTCGAGGAATCAGGAAAAAGCAAACATCTATAGAATTAAGAAAGTGAAAAGGCACACGAATAATATATAAGGTGCGCACTTGTATGCACGTTCATAAAATAGCGCACTTTTTTATAATCACAACCATAAGGAGATTATACCAAGCTAAAGACATGTTTTATTTTTGACTCATGTAGAAGCTTCTCAACTGTCAGAATTTCAACATATTTGGTCACTTCGAATGTTTCCCCTACTAGCAATATTTCATCTTCGCAAGGGTACGGATGAATCCAGGCACTATGCTGGAGCTTGCGGAATCCAAGCTCTTTTATTTTTTCCCTGAGGGCATTGCGGGCAATATTCAGTTTTTTGGGATGTGTAGGTATGTCAAAAATGACCACCCGCCACTTACGGTCCCATTTTTTCGGTTTCGGAATCGACAAATTGTCAAAGACAAATTCCCTTACTCTTTTCATGCCTTTATTGGTGAGATTCACTCTGACGCGCCTGTCTTTTTCGGAAATAATTTCAATTAGTTTCCTCCTTTTGAGATTATTCACCGCACTTTTGAATTGCTGCTTTTTATAGCTCCGGAAACGCCTTGATCTGGATGCAGCTTTCATTATCCCCGGAACAATTGCGCCAGCAAAAGCAACTCCGCCCAATGCCAAAATCATCAGCAGAAATTTTGAAGCGGTTGCCCCAAAACTATCGTCTTCGTAAAGAAAATATTCAATTTTTTCCTGCATATTTTTCTCTTCTTTCATCTGCGCCTTACAATTTTATAGCAACTTCATATTTACAATAACTAAATACATTATACAGCTAACCAATAAAGTGCGCAAATAAATGTACGTGCACAAATATGAGTACTTTCAGGGGATAAAGAAAAAGTGAAATTGAAAAATCTGAATTATCCAAGATAAAAAATCAGGGCGGACACATATTTATGCATGTTCGCCCTTTCAGTTTAGTCCTTAATTTAGATTCTGTAGGCCGATTGCAAGCCCGCAGGAGGAATCAGGGGAAAACCCACTACTGGCCCACACCTCCCATTTGGCACATTATCGCCGCTGGCATGAAAATGAATCTGCCCCTTTTCGAAGTAATGGTACGTCATACATTTCCAACGCTCGGCGTAATCATGGCGATCATAACAGTCACCAGGCCAATCAGCGGTGAGATGCCATTCCTCACTAAGTCTGTCAGACATCGACATGAGAAGACACGATCCTTGCGTTGAATTGAAAGGCAATTCGTCACGCTTGAGTGCTTCTTTACGGCAGTTTCTGCTGCTATATCCTGCATATTTTTTGCCAAAAGAAAGCGGCAATACCAAGCAATTGCATCCGCTCCGTAAAGCGTCCTCTTCCAGGGGAAGAAGAACATCGACGACTTCCTTGTGCAACCGGATATTTTTTGGTCCGAGCTGTCCGCGTAAACCGTTTTTGATATTTTTCTTTTCCTCCAGAAGTTTAGCTAATTTTTCGACGACTTGGCCATAGCCCTCTCCGTGCGGCTTGTAGATGCTCCACAACAATCCAAGCGAAAGAACTGTAGGAATGAGCGCAATGCCGTCATAAGTTCCCGGATCATATCCAATCGCAGTCGGCCGCCAATACTTGGGCGCGAATCCAGGGATTATCTCGCGCAAGCAGTTGGCCTGAAAATCCATATCTGGAATAACCCAGTGGTCATATGACCATTCCGAACCAACTTTTTCGGATTCAAACGGATTGATGGCCTTCAAATCTTTGATATAGGCCACCAATTCATTCGGCTGTTGGACCAAATAGGTTTGGAAATCACTATTGTCAATTCCCCGCTCTTCGAGTAATCGAGCGAGTTCTCCCAATCTCCGACCACTGATGGGCTGCACGGTTTTCATGCCGCAACACCCTCCTTGCGTTTGTGCTCGCCAGCATATTAAGAACAGCATCTTAGTAAATCATTTTGCGCAAAACTTGTCAATCTAGAGAAATTGCCATAAGGTAAATAGGTAATAACTGAATTTTATGAGTCTAAAAGTCGGAATTGTAGGTTTGCCTAATGTGGGTAAGTCTACCCTATTCAAAGCCCTCACCAAAAATCCGGTGGATATCGCCAATTATCCTTTCTGTACGATCGAGCCCAATGTCGGAATTGTGAAAGTGCCAGACGAACGGCTCGAGAAATTGGCGAAAATGTCGAACTCGGCCAAAATTGTCCCGACGGTAATTGAATTTGTTGACATTGCCGGGCTTGTCAAAGGCGCGGCCGAAGGCGAAGGGCTCGGGAACAAATTTTTGGCACATATTCGGGAAGTGGACGCCATCGCCCAGGTTGTCCGAGTATTCACCGACAAAAATATCACTCACGTTCATGACAATATTGATCCGCAAAATGATATTGAAGTCATAAACACCGAACTGATCCTTGCTGATCTCGATACGGTTGCAAAAAGAATACCGAAACTTGAAAAAGAGGCCCGCGGTAAAAATAAAGAAGCCGGAAAGAAATTAGAAATAATATATAGGATAGAAGAAATTTTTAACAGCAATAAACTTGCCAGCGAACTAGAATTAACAAGTGAGGAAGTTGAACTAACGAAAGATCTCCAGCTCCTTACATTCAAACCTATCTTATATGTTCTGAACACGAACGACTTTGAAAAAACCAAGGGATCGGAATTGGTAAAGAATCTCGAAAAAAAATATCCAGTCGTTCTTTTGGACATCAAAATAGAAGAAGAGCTTTCTCAAATGTCCGCCGAAGAAGCCAAAGAGCTTGGAATGAAGTCGAATCTCGATGAGCTCATTTTGAAATCATACGAAGTTTTGGACTTGATCACTTTTCTCACGACCGGAGAAGACGAAACCCGCGCTTGGACAATCAAAAAAAACTCGACTGCTCCCGAGGCCGGCCGAGCTATTCACACTGATTTTTTGGAAAAATTCATCCGTGCGGACGTGATCAATTGGCAAAAACTCCTTGACGTCGGTTCCTGGTCAAAATCCAGGGAGCTCGGCACACTGCGAACAGAAGGAAAAGGATATGTAGTTCAGGATGGGGATGTCATCGAGTTCAAAATCTGAAACTGGAGGGAAATGCCTGCCCCGTAGCAAAGCGAAGCTTTTGCCACCAGGATGGCTGGATTCAATATCTAAGATATTATTTGTCCCAGTCCGTATTTTCAATTTTTTCCGCTTCTTCCCTGATTTTTTCCAAATCAAACAAATATGCCTCTGCCCCCGGTCTCTGCGATACCTCACCTCTAAGCTCATTGTTTCTTACCAATATTCTCCTTGCATTCGTATGCACCTCTTTGCTTATGTGATCAGACATTTCCGGCCCAGATAATGGTTTTTCTTGTTCTATTTTTCCCATATTTTTCTTTTATCTTGATTACGCTTGGGAATCTCGTATATCTTTTTCGCAATCTCCTCCTGCCTCGCTTCAATGTCTTTGAGATCTTTTAAGGCTTTTTTATAAGCTTCCCTCATCTTCTCAAGATTTATTTTTACTTTTTCTTCGTCAAACATATTGATTTACTATCGTTTATTTAGATATATGATATCATAACGATTAGCCGCTTGCCAAATATTTCATGGTCTGCTAGGATATCAATACATTTTAGAAAGCCCGCTGGCTCCCCGCCCCCTGGGGATAGAGAGCCAAATTCCACCAACGGAACGGACTTTCTTGGTGGTTTAATTTTTTATTAAATACACTTTGGAATACGAACTTCTTTTTTTCACATCAGTTGCCAACGAGGATAAAATCGACCTGATCAAAAAGGATATCACTGAAATCCTCGAAAGCCAGGGCGCAAAGATGTCCGGCGAATTTTCCGACATCGGGAAAAGAAAATTGGCTTATCCCATAAAGCGAAACACTCACGCTTTTTTCAGTTTCGTCCGGTTCGTTCTCGATGGCGAAAACAGGCAAAACATTCCCGAAATTGGAAAGCACTTGGGGCTTTATGGCAATATTATGCGCCATATTGTTGTCAGGGCTGACGAAATCGGAAAGCCGATCATCTCGGGAGGAATCAAATTTGAAGAGGAAAGGGCAGTAGCAAGACCAAGCGGACGAAGAGAAAAGCCAATCCGCCTGCGACAAGAAGAAAGACCAGCCAAACCGACGGCAGAAACAAAGCCAAATGAAGACAAATCAAAAGCTTCCCTTTCCGAACTCGATGAGAAGCTGAGTGAAATTTTGGAAGAAACACCGGAATGAAGACAAATCCCAAACTCCAAGCACTAAATTCTAAACAAATTCAAATTTCCAAAATACTTAGAATTTAGATATTAGAATTTAGAATTCTTTAAATATTAAATGTAAAGCTATGGATCTCAACAAAGCCATGCTCATTGGCAATATAACTCGCGACCCGGAGCTGCGTTCAACTCCCTCCGGGCAATCGGTCGCAAATTTTGGACTTGCTACCAACCGTGTCTGGAAAGATCCAAACTCTGGTGAGCGAAGGGAGTCGGCTGAATTTCACAATATCGTTTCCTGGGGAAGACTGGCTGAAATCTGCGGCCAGTATCTTCGAAAAGGAAGCAAAGTTTTTGTCGAAGGAAGGCTCCAAACCCGCTCTTGGCAAGGGCAAGACGGCAACAAGCGCTATATCACCGAAGTAGTCATGGAAAATATGATTATGCTTGACCGAAAGCCTCAGGGAACTTCACCGTTCCAGCCTGCTTCGACAAATATGGGCGCATCCTCTTCTGCGCAACAAAATCGGCCGTCCGCTTCGCCACAAAATCAAGCCTCCCAGCCAGCTCCTCCCCCGCAGCCTGAAGAAATCCCGACTATTCAGATTGACGAAAACCAGGACGAAGTAAAGATTGAAGATATACCATTTTAAAATCCTAAAATCTAAATAATATCAAAATTCAAATTTTCAAAAAGTTTTGTGATTTAGATTTCGGTGATTTAAACTTGTTTAGGGTTTAGATATTAGGGTTAAGGATTTGAAAAATTTATGAATTACAATCAACCCCAACAACCAGTCGTCAAGAAATCCTGCTATTTTTGCGCGAACAAAATCGACGCTATAGACTACAAAGACACCTTGCTTCTCCGAAAATTTATGAGTTCCCAAGCCAAAATAATGCCTCCGAAAAGAACGGGAAACTGCTCAAGGCACCAGAGAATGGTTTCAAGGGCCGTGAAACGGGCACGAGCCATGGCACTGATTTCATATCTTATAAAATAAATGCTTTCTCTTTCCGAAGTAAAAACCGGAAAAAATATAACCCTCAATAACGAGCCCTATCTCGTTATTTTTCATCAGCATTCAAAAACCGGCAGGGCCGGCGCGGTTTTGCGCACAAAAATAAGAAGTCTCAAGACCGGCGCCGTGATGGAAAAAACATTCCAAGGCGCGGACAAAATTGAAGAAGCAGAAATTTCAAAAACGAAAGCCCAGTATCTTTATCGTGAAGGGGAAAATTATCTCTTTATGGATAATTCGAGCTTTGAACAATTTTCTCTTCCTGAAAGTGTTTTGGGAGAATTCACCAAATATCTTTTGGAAAATACAGGGGTGACAATCCTGAACTATAACAACAAGCCGATCAACATCGAACTGCCGGTCAAGATTGAACTTAAGGTTGTTGAAGCGCCGCCGGGAGTCCGCGGCAATACTGCCGATGGTGGAACAAAACAAGTGACACTCGAAACCGGAATCAAGGTGAATACCCCTCTCTTCGTGAAGGAAGGCGACATTTTAAGGATCAACACCGAGACAAGAGAGTATGTGGAGAGAGTAAATAAGTAATATTTATTAGAAAAATTTTAGATATTTTTTCACTACAGTATGCTGTAGTGATTTTTAATGAATAAAATGAGCCGGGGCTATCCGCCGGCTCTTGGGTTTCTGGGTTTGAGGGATTTTTATCTATCATAGGCATGTTCATAGCGCTCATAGTCGCCCTCTTCCCTGATTCTAATGTTTGGACACCGAATTCCCTTCTTTTGACATTCATCGCAGGCATCAGCGCCCTCAAAAGAACAGTGATCCTTCTGCACAAACTGCGCCAATTCGGCCTTATCCTCGTCCTTCATAAAATTTTCCCTCCTGAAATTATAAGAATTTTTACTCTTTCACTTTTTCTTTCAGCGCTTTTTCGATTTCTTTGTAGACTTTTGGATTTTCGCGCAAAAATGTTTTCGCCTTTTCGCGGCCGACGCCAAGCTTTGTCTCGCCAAAGGAAAAGGAATTCCCGGTCTTGGTCACCACTTCATATTTCACGCCTGTGTCAATGAGATCCCCTTCTTTTGAAATTCCTTCGTTATACATAATATCAAACTCGGTGACCTGAAACGGAGGCGCCACTTTGTTTTTCACGATCTTGGCCTTGACCCGGTTTCCGACAATCTGGTCGCCCTGCTTTATCTGGGCCGCGCGGCGCACCTCGATGCGCACCGAAGCATAAAACTTCAAAGCGTTTCCGCCGGTAGTCGTTTCAGGATTTCCGAAAACAATGCCAATTTTCATCCTGATCTGATTTATGAAAATTATCGTCACATTGCTTTTGGCGCCGATTGCTGTGAGTTTTCGGAGAGCCTGCGACATCAGTCTCGCTTGCCGCCCCATATGCGAGTCTCCCATTTCACCATCAATTTCCGCCTGGGGAGTGAGAGCCGCCACGCTGTCAATCACAATGACGTCCACGGCATTCGATTTCACCAGGGTTTCCACGATGTCAAGCGCCTGCTCGCCGTTGTCCGGCTGGGATATGAGCAAGTCCTCGATTTTTACCCCAATTTTTTTGGCATAAGACGGATCAAGCGCGTGTTCAGCGTCGATAAACGCAGCCGAGCCGTTTTTTTGGGCATTGGCAACAATATTGAGGGCCAGCGTTGTTTTTCCGGATGACTCCGGACCGTATATTTCGATGATGCGCCCACGCGGGACCCCGCCGATCCCAAGGGCAATATCGAGCGAAGGAGATCCAGTCGGAATAGCCGCCACGTCCACCCTTTTCACATCTCCCAGTTTCATAATCGACCCATCACCAAAACGGTCTTTGATTTCTTTGACAGTTTCGTCCAAAACTAGTTGTTTGTCGTCTTTCTCTTTTGTCATGTTTTTATGGCTACTAATTACGAATTGAATACGAATACACGAATCAATATTTTACTAACGAAAAATTTTTTCAATACCAATCTTGAACTAAAATTCATTCGTATATTCGCCCGCCTGCTTTGAAATGCTTCGTGTTAGCGTATTATTTTAGCTAAATCTGCCACATATTCTTTTGTATATAGCCTCTAAATAAACGACAAAGCATTTCGGGCAGGTAAGTGATTCGTAGTTCGTAGAGAAATCAATCATTTGGTCCAAACACAACGTCTCTTACAATCCCAGGAGTGTCGGCCAGAACTTTCTCTTCCTTCCCGTTTACCCGGATAAATGTTTGGTTTGCTTTCCCGCTGGTAACCCGGATTTCACTTTTGCCCTCAAAATTTTGCGTTGCTCCAGGAAGCATCGTCCCCGAATAAACCAGACTTCCGTCACTTTCGATGGAAAGCCAGGTTGGGTTGGAATCAACCCTCACGACAACTTCCACTCCTTCTTTTTTTTCCACTTGCTCTCCGCTTATCTGCCCTTCTTCGCTCCCGCTTCCTTCGGAAGCCACTTCAGGTTTCTTGTAATTCGATTTGACGTTGAGCGCTCTTACGGCTGTTTTCCCGAATCTGTTCACGGAAGATATATTGATGGAATTCACACCTTCCTGGAGCAGAAGATTTTCCTGGAATTCGCCGTTATCTTTTACCATCACCGGCTGGTCATTAATAGCAAGCTTCGCATCCTGATCAGTGAAACCGGAAATAGTAATTGAATTTCCCTCAACTGAAGTGTCTCCCGAGGGCTGGGTGACAACTAGCCTCGGAAGAGCGGCAAACCGGCCAACTTCCCTGTACAAATAGTAAAATCCGCTGGCAGCAACAAGAATCACCGCGGCGGCTGTGATCATTTTTGGCGTCACCACAAAGCGCGGAACTCGGGAAACTTTTGGCGCTTTTTTATTTTGGCCGTTTTTTCCAAGGTTTTCTTTTATATCCTTGTCGCGAAGATAAAGAGCGACCAGCTTCTGGTGATCAATTCCCAGATACTCGGCATAACTCTTGAGAAATCCCTTGACATAAACATCCGGCGGAAGGCTCTCATAGTCACCCTCTTCAATCATTGCCAAATATTTGACCGGAATTTTCGTTTCCCGCGAAACCTCATGAAGCGTCACTCTGCCTTCGCTTCTCATCTTTTTGAGCTGTTCGCCGAGAGTGTATGAATTTATTTTTTTCTTGGTAAAACCGCGAAGCATTTCAAAATGAATTACCCAGCCGCAGCAAGCTGCGGGGTATCCTGTTAAAATTTAAACAGCCTGAGTTGATTTGATTGAACTTTTTCCTGATGG
>MFSH01000009.1 GCA_001784875.1 Candidatus Moranbacteria bacterium RIFOXYB1_FULL_43_19 | reverse complement strand
AATCCGGATAACGCTTGAGGTCTCTGTATTACCGCTGCTGCTGGCACAGAGTTAGCAACCTCTTATTCGCAAGGTACCGTCAGCCGCATCCAACACGGAATCTTCAATGACACTTTTTTCTTTAGGAATTGAGTTGAGATTGCGAGAAATGCAGGTTCGCAATCTCGCTTTATTAAAGTTAATGATCTTGCCCAGAAGACTAAATCTTCATGGAATCTTGGAGTTCTTGAAGTCGTCAAAGGCATGAAGTACAGCATCCTGCGCTTTGTGAGAACTCTCCACACCTTTGAACAAGACTTTCAACCTCTTGTGACGACCTTCTATTATTGCCAGCAGGCCGTCAGCTACTTCACACGTTCCGATTTGGTATAAATCCGCCAGGGACAAACTTCCATCTAATTTCTTGAAAGTTTCTGACGTTACCTCACCCTTTACCTCCATGACATGATCATACATAATATACCCCCCTCAAAAATATTTTTTTCTCAACACAATTCCTAAAGTTTTAGTGTAATTGGATTCTCCGTGCTGAACACGGTTTCTTCCCTTGCAAAAGAAGTTTACAACCCGAAGGCCTTCATCCTTCACGCGGCGTCGCTCGGTCAGGCTTTCGCCCATTGCCGAAGATTCTCGACTGCAGCCACCCGTAGGTGTTTGGGCAGTGTCTCAGTCCCAATGTTGGGGATCATGCTCTCACATCCCCTACCCGTCATAGCCTTGGTGGGCCTTTACCCCGCCAACAAGCTGATAGGACACAGGCCGCTCCTCAAGCGTCCCGACTTGCGTCGGGGCTTTACTCCGAAGAGAACTATCTCGCATTATTCCCCCTTTCGAGGGATTATTCGAGACTCGAGGGTACGTTCCTATGCATTACTAACCCGTTTGCCTCGCCACACCATTCAGCTTTCATTTGAAGACTTTTCAATTCTCTTTCTTAACTGTGCGTATGCTTTACTTCTTAACTTCAGACTATTTTCACGTTTTTTTGCATCTTCTTCTGATGCGTATGCCTCATAGTAGACTAAGTTCCAAGGAATACCTCTGCTCGTATAATCCGATTTTCCGGAGTTATGAGTTTGCATTCTTTTTCTTAGATCAGTTGTGTAGCCGGTATAAATCTTCTGAAGTTTTTTGCTTTTGATTAGATAAACATAATACATGTTATTATTTTACCACAAAAGCTGAATGGTGTGGCGATCGACTTGCATGCCTTATCCACGCCGCCAGCGTTCATCCTGAGCCAGGATCAAACTCTCAATAAGAATTATCCGCGATCCAAAGATCGGGATAATTTGAGCACCCGGAACTTTTTTGATGAAAATTCCGGAGAACTCTATAATGTAACTTGAATCTAAATTAATTTAGATTTTGAATAGACTCTTAGCACTTGCCTCGCCGTAGCTCCGAAGAGCGAAGGCGGGCACTTTCCCGTCGCCCGAGGGCGACGGGACCAGGACAACCACAAAAATTTGCGATTGTTTACCCCCACACCAATCCAAACTACACGCGTTAATTATTCATAGACGAAAGGCGAAGCCGCTTCGCTTTCCGTCCAGTGCAATGCAATAAATGTTGCCGGGATTGGCGTGGGGGTGTACCCTACTAATTCATATGCTGGCAAATTAGTAAGGATTCAATTGTCAAAGTTCTTCGTGTTTTATTTTGCCTGCTCGCCTCCGCCCAAAGCGGATAAATCTGGCGGGGACAAAGAAAACACGACCAGAATAATCGGTAATATTCCTATTACAAACTATTCCAGTCGCGTCTTTCACCTTGCCCTGTCAAATAATTCGCTTTGGCGAATTGCCGCTCCGCGGCATTTAACAGGGTGAGTTCACCCTAATTATGGACACAAAATGATAGACTATTCTTTGCTTTTTGATTAAATTTTAATGGTATTCATTATAATAGCAGGCTGGAAAAGCGTGTCAAGGGCAAAAAATATGGGGCCCCGATGGGAGCCCCTGCCCTTAATTTCTCTGCGTCAGCCTCTTTTTCCCGATGCTGAGAATTTTTAGTGCCCTGCGAATCTCATAATCCCTTGGTGACAATTGGCCCGCCTTTATCTTGGATCCGATAATTTGTGAAAGGGTCGAGAAATTATCGGAAAGCCAGCTAAGAACCCTCTCTCTTTCCTCCTCCTGCTCAACCTTAGGTTTCATAACTTCCTCCGTAATCGTCTTATTTGGAGCCTGAATGATGATTATACCCGGACTTCAAAATAAATCAAGCTTCTAAAGCTTCTAGTTCCCCCACCGCTTGGCGAAATTTATCCCCCCGGTCGAATTCGTTGAGAAAAAGCCCGAAACTGGCCGCGCCTGGCGAAAGCAAAACAACGTCACCCGGACCAGCAATACTTTTCGCCCGAATAACCGCTTTTTCCATTGAATCGAACTCGCTGTCAATCTTGTTTTCTGCTTCTATTTTCTTCAATTCTTCTTTTATTTTCTCCGTCGCTTCGCCTTTGAGCAAAATTGCTTTTTTGACTTTCTCTTTGATGGCTTTGGAAAAATCCTTGAATACCAAATTTTTGTCCGCCCCGCCGGCAATCAAAATAATGTTTTCTGAAAAAGAATTTATTCCCGCGATCGCTGCGTCAGGCATCGTCGCCGTCGTGTCGTTTATGTATTTCACTCCGTCAATCTCCCGCACAAGTTCCAAACGGTGCGGGACACCTTTGAAATTTTTCACCGCTTCGCAGATTTTTTCCGGCGCGATTCCGTCTGCAACTGCCGCACCCGCTGCCGCCAGAATATTATACAAATTGTGTCCACCCCGTAGCCTGATATCGCTCAAATCACACATTTCGACTGATTCTTCGTCCCTTTTGTAATTTATTTTCCCTTTTTCGATAAAAATACAATTTTTCAAATCAGACTTTAGAGCGGAAAAAAATATTATTTTCGATTTTATCTTATCAGCCAATCCCCGAACCGATTCGTTGTCATAATTTAATACAACGTAATCATCCGCTTTCTGGCTGGCAAAAATGTATTCCTTGTCCGCGATATATTTTTCCATTGTCCCATAATAATTCAGATGGTCCTGATGGATATTGGTCAACACCGCGATGTGCGGGCTTAGGCCTTCCCGCCCCAGTGCCGACAAACGCCAGCTGGAAAGCTCAAAAACGACCGACCCGTTTCTTTCTTCACCGATTTCTTCCAGCACATTCAAAACCGGTTTTTGCCCGATGCCAACTTCAAAAACTTTTTTTCCGGCTGTTTTCAGGATTTCTGAAACCAAAGTAGCGGTGGTTGTTTTCCCCTTTGTTCCTGTCACTCCAATAATCGGCAATTTGCAGAGCTTGAAAAAAATACTCGAGTCCATTTCGACCGGAATCTTTTTTTTGAGCGCCGCCTGGATGTGTTTTGAATTCCACGGCACTGCCGGACCCTTGACGACCAAATCCACATTTTCGAAATCCTCCATCCGGTGCTGGCCCAAAACATATGTAATATTTTTCAAATCTTTCAATTTTTCGATTGAGGGTGCGAGTTCTTTTTCCGTTTTCATGTCCGTTGCAATCACGACAGCCCCCGCCGCGGCAAAAAAACGAACGGCCGCGCCTCCGCCGCCGTGCAATCCTATCCCCATTACGGTAATTTTTTTGCCTTTAAAGTCAGATTTTTTCAATTTCGTATTGCGTATAGTGTATTGAGTATAGTGTATATATTTTTAAAATACTCAATACCCAATACAAGATACTAGATACTAGATACTAGATACTCTATACTGAAATGAATTCCCCTCCCATATCCCCCGTCAATTTTCTGTCCCGCATCGCGAATTTTCCGTTCACAATCACCTGCTCAATCCCTTCAGAATACTGATAGGGATTTTCCGCCGTAGCCTTGTCGGAAATAATCTTCGGATCAAAAATTGTGATATCTGCAATTTTTCCTTTTTCCAGAATGCCCCGCCCCTCGAGCCCGAATTTTTTGGCCGGAAGGCTGGTGATTTTTCTTACTGCATCTTCCAGCCCCAAAATTTTTTCTTCCCGGACATATTTCCCAAAGATACGCGGAAAGGTTCCAAAGCACCTTGGATGAACCAGCTCGCCGGAGTCTTTATGGGAAACGCTATACCCTGCTCCGTCCGTTGCGATGATCGAAAGCGGATGCTTAATAAGTTTCTTCAGATTATCTTCGCTCAAACATTCCATAAGCGTGATCACCCTTCCTTCGCTTGCCACAAGAAGATCAACAATTGTTTCCTCAACGGTGAGACCCCGCTCTGCGGCAATTTCCGAAATTTTTCTTTTTGCGAGGGACTGACTGAAAGAGCAGGCTGCAATCACTGCATCTTCATAGTGGCATTGGGCCGTTTCTTTCATTTCTTCGATTATTTTTCTGCGCGAATGTTTTTCCTTGAGACGCTGGATGAGCATCTTTTTTCCGCCTTCAGCCGCCCAGTCTGGAAGGAAAAAATAGAGCACCGATCCGGTCTGGGTATAGGGATAAACATCAAAATTCACGTCCACTCCAGAACCGGCAGCGCATCTGATCATGTCCAGAGCTTTGTCCATGAGCGGCCAGTTTCTCTCCCCCATGATCTTTAAATGGGAAATTTCAAGGCTGACATCTGTTTGTTTGGCAAGGTCAATCGCCTCATCAAGGGCGCCAATGATTCCGCCAGCCTCGTCCCGCAGATGGACCGAGAAAACTTTGTTTCTTGACTTTACAATTCCCGCAAACTCCACCAGTTCGTCCCAGGTGGACTGTTTTTCATGGCTATAGGCAAGACCGGCTGAAAAACCGAGAGCTCCATCGACTAATGATTTTTCAAGCGTCCGCTGCAATTCATCGAATTCCCTGCGGTCCAGCCGGCGCATTTCATCATGAATGATTCCCCGCCGGAGCGTCCCATGGCCGACCAACGTCCCGAAATTTAGGCTCAAATCCATCATCTTCATCCTTTCGGAAAATTCTTTCAATGACAACCAGTCAACGTTCACTTTCTTGAGATCCGTCCACTTCTGGATTGATTCAATGATCTTGATGTCTGCCAGCGGCGCGATGGACGCCCCGCAATTTCCTCCGATGATAGTTGTAATTCCCTGAAAAAGGAGGCTCGGGAGCTGGGGCTCGAGAAAAATCTGCCAATACCCGTCGGAGTGGTTATGGATGTCAATGAATCCGGGAGAGACGACCTTTCCTTTGGCGTCAATCTCTGTTCTCCCTTTCGACCAAGTGACTTTTCCAATTTTAGCGATTTTGTTTTGGGAAACGGCAACATCCGCTTCAAAGCCTTTTTTTCCCGTTCCGTCAACGACCGTGCCGTTTCTAATGACTATGTCGTACATATATAAAACTAAAAACTTAAATTGAAAATCTAAAAAATATATCTAAAATCTTAAAGCTTTTAGTTTTTAGTTGTTATTTTTCGCTTTTAGATTTTAGTTTTCAACTCAGAGAACGATTTTTTCAATTTTCACCTTTTTTCCCAAGATATTTTGCGCTAATTTTTCAAAATGCGGCGTCAAATCACTCACAAAATACTTGTCTTTGCCTTTTTCATTATCTGACATGTTCTTCTTGAGATCTTCTGCCAACCTTTCCCCCGAAGCAATCACTTTTGTCCGCCTTCCCATGACTCCGGAAATAATTTTTTCGAGCAGCGGATAATGGGTGCATCCCAAAAGCAAAGTATCAATTTTTTTTAGTTTTAACTCTCGAAGATAAGCTCGAGCAATTTTTTTTGTTTCGGGACGCCTGATCCAATTCTCTTCAACAAGATGGACAAACAAAGGGCAAGCTTTCGCGAAAACTTCCATTTCGGGATCAATCTCGGAAATCTTTTTTTTATAGACACTGCTGTTTATCGTCGCGGTTGTTCCGATTACTCCGACTTTCTTGCTTTTTGTCGTTTCGACCACTGCTTCGGCACCCGTTGAAACAACGTCATAAATTTTGATATCTGGATATTTTCCTCTCACATAATCGGCGGCCAGTGCCGACGCGCTGTTGCAGGCAATAACTATTGTCTGGCAACCCCTTTTTTTCAGAAAATCGACAATTTCAGCCGAATATTTTTGAATCGTCTCCTGGCTTTTGTTCCCGTATGGCAGCCGCGCCGTATCGCCAAAATATACAATCGGAATATCCGGTAATTGTTTCTTGATTTCCTTGACTACCGTCAATCCCCCCACGCCGCTATCGAAAATTCCTATCATATTATATGTTCCGTGAAATATATTCCGCCATTTCTATGAGCCGGTTTGCGTATGCCCATTCGTTGTCATACCAGCCGACGACTTTCGCAAGATTCCCCTGCGCCATCGTAAGTTGGAGATCCACAATCGCGCTCGCCGGATTTCCTTTGAAGTCCATAGAAACCAATTCTACTTCAGAAACCTCCAAAATATTTTTGAGAGCGCCTGCCGCCGCTTCGCGATAAGCCGCGTTGATCTCGTCGGCTGTCGCTTCTTTTTTCAAAATGCAGACGAAATCCGTCGCCGAAACCACCGGGGTCGGAACCCGCATGGCAATTCCGTTCAGATTCCCTTCAAGATTTTTCATGGCCTTTCCCACGGTTTTCGCCGCACCGGTCGTTGTCGGAATGATATTGACCGCCGCCGCCCGCGCCCGGCGCAAATCTTTGTGTGGCAAATCCAAAATCCGCTGGTCATTCGTGTATGAATGAATCGTTGTCATAAATCCTTTCTCTACTCCGAATCTATCGTCGAGAACTTTTATCATCGGGGCAAGACAATTGGTCGTGCAGGAACCGTTTGAAATCACATTTTCCGATGGATTATAGTCCTTTTCATTGATCCCCAGAAGATAAACAGGCACCCCCTCCCTGCTTGGCGGGGCGGAAAGAATCACTTTTTTCGCACCAGCCGCGAGATGTTTTTCGGCCTCTTCTTTTTTCGTGAAAACCCCGCTGCATTCAAGAACAACATCGATTCCCAAATCTTTCCACGGCAGTTTTGTCGGATCAGGCTCGGTGAGGCTTTTTATTTTTTTTCCGTCGACAATAATTTCCCCGTTTCCCGCCTCGACGTTTTTCCCATAAATTCCATAAGAGCTGTCGTATTTGAGAAGATGAGCCAGGGTTTTGTCGTCAGCCAAGTCATTTACGGCAACAACTTCAATATCACCTTTTTCGAGCGCTATCTTGAGCGCCGGCCGGCCGATGCGACCAAAACCGTTGATGGCAATCTTAATCATATTTTTAATTTAAAGTTTAAACATCAAAAATCAAAATGACAATTCAAAATGTAAAATTTTTATTATTTTTGTTCTGCGGACATTTCAAACTTTACATTGTCATTTTGCAATTTGATATTTGCATTTTAATCTATCAGTTCGATTCCCCGAAAAAATCTTTCATACATCGAAAGAGCTGACTTTATTTCTTCGAGACTGGCTTCGTGACCGGGATCTTCCATGATTTTGTGGTATAAAACCCGGGTGTCCCGAAGCTCTTCTACTCCGACCAGCTGGCCGGCTTTTATAGAGGAAATTTTTTCGCTCGCGCTTTTTCCAGTGAACCCCAGCTTTCCCAAAGCTTCGTCAAGCATTTTGTCAGCCTCGATTATGGCGATTTTTCCGCCAGCGACACTTCCCGCCGCAAGGCGCCCTTTGATCGCTTCCCACCGCGGAATATATTTTGCTTTCTTGAATCGGCTGGCCGGCATTCCGTAAAGAGCGATTCTCATGTCTGTCCCCACCCTTTTTGAAAGCAAAAGAACAACATCAATAAAAAGCAAAATGGACACGACAGCGGAAAAAATCTTGAGGTAATAAAAGAAAGCTGACTGGAGAAATCCGCTATAGACTGAAGAAATAGCGCCAAAAATATCAATATCCATGAGTTTATAAATTCTAAATTCTAAGCGCTAAGCCCTAAACAAATTCAAATTCTTAAAATCCAAATCTCAAAAAGTTTTGAATTTTAGTCATTTATATTTTGATATTGTTTAGGATTTCGGATTTAGATATTAGAGTTTCTTCCCGATTGCGTAAGCGCAATTGAGAAGAGTTTCCTCATCAAACCACTTTCCCATGAGTTGCAGCCCGACCGGCAAGTCTTTCCCTTCTATTCTAGCACTTCCCGCGGGAATGGAAATAGCCGGGATGCCGGCGATATTGGCCGTCACCGTATATATGTCGGAAAGATACATCTCGAGAGGATTTTCCGTCTTTTCGCCGATTTTGAAAGCCAGCGTTGGCGCCGTCGGGCCAAGAATCAAATCCACCCGCCTGAAAGTTTCCTCAAATTCTTTTCTGATGAGAGAGCGGACTTTCTGGGCTTTTTTATAATATTGGTCATAATATCCGGCCGAAAGCGCGTAGGTTCCGAGCATAATCCGGCGCTTCGCTTCTTTCCCGAGATATTTGGCGCGGGATTTGAAATAAATGTCCTTGAGGACAAGATTTTCTTCGCTCTTCTCTTCTCCAATTGATTGCCCGAACCGGATACCGTCGAAACGCGCCAGGTTAGAGCTCACTTCCGAAGGCATAATGATATAGTAGGTCGCGAGAGCAAAGTCTGAATTCGGGAGGCTTACGTCCACAATTTCCGCACCCATTTTTTCGCATTTCTTTATTGACTCCTCAATGATATTTTTCACTTCCGAATCAAGGCCTCCTTCTGCAAAATATTCTTTCGGCACTCCGATTCTCAAGTTTTTTATCTCGCCCGTCAGGCAATTTTCATAAATTGTGTCGGCGCTCTTCACGGCCGTTGCGTCATTCCGGTCTGGTCCTGCGATTTTTGTAAGCACAATGGCCGCGTCTTCCACGGTTTTTGTGATCGGTCCGATCTGGTCAAGGCTCGAAGCCATGGCAATGAGACCGTAGCGGGAGACCAGGCCATAGGTCGGCTTGAGGCCCACCACTCCGCAAAAAGAAGCTGGCTGGCGAATTGATCCTCCCGTATCCGATCCCAGCGCGTAGGCACACATATCCGCTGCGACGGCCGCCGCTGAGCCTCCGGACGAGCCGCCGGGAACCCGCGATGGGTCGCGGGGATTTTTGGTCGTCTGGTAAGCGCTGTTTTCAGTTGAAGAGCCCATCGCAAATTCGTCGAGGTTGGTTTTACCAAGAAATACTGCGTCTTCTTTTTTCAGTTTTTTTATAACTGTTGCATCGTAGGGAGCAGTATAATTTTCCAGAACTTTCGAACCGGCTGTCACCGGGAGACCCTCAAGACACATATTGTCTTTCACAGCGCAAGGTATGCCCGCCAAAAGACTGATTTCTTCCCCGTTTTTTATTTTCTTGTCCACCGCGCGGGCTTTACCAAGCGCAAACTCTTTGTTGAGGTTCAGATAAGCCTCTATTTTCGGATCTTTTTTTTCAATCGCGCCAAAATAATCCGAGGTCAGCTGTTCGGAAGTTATTTCCTGGTTGACCAATTTTTCGTGAAGTTCCTTAATCATATCATCTTGGCTACGAAATACTAATCACATACGAATATACAAATTCGTATATTGGTACTCGATTCGTATTTTGTTGCCAGGCTTAGAAAACCGCTTTTACCTTATCAAATCTATCCTTCTTTTCCGGGAAATTTTTGATAATCCCCTCTTTCGTTTCATTGCTCGCTTCGATAATTTTGTCCTCGCGCGTTGCGTTCTTTGCTCCCGTGATATGCCTGCCCGCAACGCTTTGCGTAGCAAGACGGGCGGGCGCGATTGGCCCAATTTTATCCGTGTCGGCCTCGTTCAATTTCTCGACAAAACCCAAAATATCCGAAAGTTCTTTCGAATATTTTTCGGCTTCTTGATCGGTTATTTCAATACGGGCGAGATCAGCGACTTTTTTTACTTCTTCTTTGCTAAGCATAATTAAGAATTTTGAATTCTGAATTTTGAGACAATTTTGAATGATAGAATGTTTCAAACATTCGAAAATTTGGACATTCATTCAAAATTCGAAATTGAAAACTCAAAATTTATCTGGAAAAATACTCATTTTTTTCAGCATATCAAAAAATTCTTTTTCACTCAATATTTTCACTCCCAGCTCCCTCGCTTTATCATACTTTGATCCCGGGTTTTTGCCAACCACGACATAGTCCGTATTTTTGCTGACGGACGAGGAAATATCCCCGCCCAGTTCCCGGATTTTTTCCTTGGCCTCGTCGCGGGCCATTGTCTCCAGTTCGCCGGTGAGGACGAAGGATTTGTCACGCAACTCATAACTCGTAACACGTAACACTGGAAAGATAATTTTTACACCATGTTTTAGCATTTTTTTTAAGAGCTCTATATTTTCCTTGTTGTTGAACCATTCGGCCAAACTTTTTGCCGATTTTTCGCCTATGCCCTTTATTTTCAACCAATCATCAATACTTATCTTCGGGAAATTCTTTATGATATCCTCCAGGTTTTTTATCTTGTTATGTGTTATGTGTTCCATGTTATGTGCTAAGTGTTCCATGTTATGCGAAATAAGAACGGCAGTTTCCTCCCCCACGTGCCGGATCCCGAGGGCGAACAAAAATTTTGGAAATTCTATTTTTTTGGCTTTTTCGATTGATTTCACGAGATTATCTGCCGATTTCTCGGCAAAACGCTCGAGCGGCTCAAGATCCCCGACTTCAAGCTCAAAAATATCAGCAAAATTCGAGATCAGCCCCTCACTCATCAGCTGCTCGACAATTTTTTCTCCCAAGCCCTCAATATCAAAACCCTTTCGAGAGACAAAATGAATTATATTTTCTTTTTCAACTGCAAAGCACTTTTTGTTTTGGCAATAATGGGCCGCGCTCTCTTCACCCTTTTTTCCGGTTTTGATAGTCTCGCGACGCACTCCTCCTCCACAGATCGGGCATCTCGTCGGCATATGGAATTTTCGCTCTTTTCCGGTCCGCAAGTTTTTGAGAACTTCAATCACTTCCGGAATGACATCTCCGGCCTTGTGAATGACAATGGTGTCCCCGACCCGGATATCGAACCTTTTTATTTCATCTTCATTGTGGAGTGTCGCCCGCGACACTGTTGAGCCGGCCACCTGGACAGGCTGGAGATGCGCCACCGGAGTGAGAGCTCCTGTCCGGCCGACTTGGACTTTGATGTCCTCAACGACCGTTGTCACTTTTTCCGGAATGAACTTGTAGGCCACCGCCCAGCGGGGAGATTTTCCGGTATAGCCCAATGTGTCCTGCAATTTTTTCCGGTTGACTTTCACCACCACGCCGTCAATTCCATATTCCTGCTTGTTGCGCCTTCCTTCCCAGGACCGGAAAAATTTTTCGACCTCCTCCAAATTTTTGCACAATTTGTGGTGTTCGTTCACTTTAAAGCCCAGTTTTTTGAGAAGATCCAATTCTTCCATTTGAGTTTCGGGAAAGCCTTCCTCAATACCGTCAATATCGTATATGTAAGAGCTCAATTTTCTCTTGGCTGTAATTTTTGGGTTGAGCTGGCGGATTGATCCGGCCGCCACGTTTCGGGAATTGGCAAAAGGCGGCAAATTTTCATATTCGCGCTCTTTATTGATTTTTTCCAGATCACTTTTCTTCATCCACACCTCCCCGACAACGGTAGCATCCATTTTTTTGTTCAGCCTCAATGGGATGCTTTGGATAGTTTTTATTTGCTCGGTTACGTTTTCTCCGATAATTCCGTCTCCCCTTGTCGCCGCTTGAGCAAGAATCCCTTTTTTGTATGTCAAAATAACCTTGAGACCGTCAATTTTTATCTCCGCGCAGTATTCTAATTTAAAGCTTGGCTTTGAGGAACCCCGATGTAACGTCGGGGGGAGAAAAGCCGAGCTTTTGTATAAAATTCTTGAAATCTTTTCTTCCCATGCTTTTAATTCCGCAAACGAGAAAGCGTCGTCAAGCGACCACTGACGATGCGCGTGCCGGACTTTCTCGAATTTGGCGAGAGGTTTTCCGCCAATGCGCTGGCTGGGAGAGTCAGGGCTTTTGAGTTCCGGATATTTTTCTTCGAGGCCGCGGAGTTCGCGCATCAGCGAATCATAAACCTCGTCCGATATTTCGGGCTTGTCCAAAACATGGTATTCATAGCGAAATTTGTCGATTTCCCGGCGCAGTTTTTCGATTCTTTGTTTGGCTTCGAATTTCCTTTTCACAAGACTATTTTAGCAAATTATCAGGGAAAAATAAAGCAAAAAACCCATCCGAAGGGTTCACGCAAAATACTATATACAAGATACTAGATACTAAATCATTCCACGTCTTCCCAGCCATAATCCCTCGAAGAGACAGTAGTCTGGATATTGATCGTGTCTGAATCCATTCCAATTCCACCGGTGGGGACAATGTTGAGGTTTATTTCCACCCAGCCGCGTCGTTTTTTTCCTATTTCAAAAAAACAGGGATGCAAACCAACATCAATATCGCTTATTGCGGTCGGGCACGCATAAAAACCAGAAGAAAAATCATCAAACTTCATATTCGTTCCCGAAAGATCAATTATTCTGTCATATTTCGTTATATCGGCGCTAGGACAATCAAGAATACCCGAAGAAGCATCGCGTGTTCCTGTCGCAACGCCTAGATAATCGCTCCCTACAAAGTAACAAGCCACCTCCATGTTTATATTCCGTATAACAGCAAAATATTTCTCATTGACGGATCCATCGGGCCAGAATTCTGTTCCTCCTCCAATAGCATAGCTGCCTATCTTCCCCATCCTGACATCCTTGGCGATGGAAGACATCGCGAATTCGGCGTTTTCCTTGACGGTTTTGATGGCTTTCGCTTTTCCGGAGGACGTCACTGTGGAAACAAAAACGGCTACGATTGCGATCACAATGATGGAGAATATAAGGATAGCAACCAGCAATTCGACGAGCGTGAAGCCTTTTCTGGTATTTGGTATTTGGTATTTGGTATTTGGTATTTTCATCAGTGAAATATAATTTTACAGCCGCGGCTTGCAGATTATGTCGGTGGAAGTGGTCTTTTGGGGACACATTGCAATATCGTTGGCGCAAGCAGCATTTGATTTTGGCCACCCAACCGTTGCTTCGACTTTTAGACAGTCTCCCGCATCAAGATCGATTCCATTTGGCAATTCAAATTTATCATTAACATTCTCTCCCTTGGCCACAACCTTCCGAAGAAAATCCGTATATTTTCTATTTTCATTGCCTACGTTCTGGCATTGATAGTATTGGCCATTTAAAATATCGATGCAGACGCCTATAAACTTATAGTTATCGCTGCTATTCCAACATTTATGATTCGTCAATGATTCAACATCAAGCCAATCGCAATTACTTGTCCCATTTTGATCAACGGCTATTTCAGTGTACCACTTGGTATTATCATTCAAAAAATTATAATCCACAATGTTTCGCACCAGTTCTGTCGCTTCCTGGGCAAGGCCCGCGGCAATGACTTCGTTTTTGGCTTCGAACTGGCTCTGGAGATTTGTATTGAAAAAAGAGATGACGCCAATCAATCCCACCGAAATGAGAAAAATTGTGATGAGCAGCTCAATCAGGGTGAAGCCCGCAATTTCCGAAAAATTTTTGCCGATTGTTTTTTTCTTCACAGATCTGTTATTTATAGCTAATGTTTCCTGTACTATTGACGGTTACCGTCACATTGGCAGTCCCCTTCCTCAAGCTTATGACTGCATTGTCGGCAACCAAACTTCCGTTGTAAAAAACTTTTCCGTTCGGAGAGAGAAAGAAAATTTCGATCAAGGGGCCGCCAGCTACGGTGTCTTTTTTGAAATAAAATGGATTTCCATAGGTAATCGCGGTTGATCCGGGACCAGAAGCATTCTTTTTCCAAACATTTCCGCTTTCACATTCGACATCAAGCGCGTCAGTCGGAGGATCTGATATATCTTTGGTAACCACATAGAAAGTCTGAAAGCTGTTTGGCGTTCCGCTTTGATAATAGGCTCCATATCCGCAAACTTTTCCAGTCACACCGTTGATTTTTTCTGAAGCGAAAGACCGGTTTTGCACATCCCGAAGGAACGTTGTCAGGCGTTCTGCTTCGAGGCGCACATCCCGATCATCGTTTTTTCCGGTGTTGACAAGAGCAATCGTCGCTAAAATCCCGACAATAGCAATGACAACCATGAGCTCGATAAGAGTAAAGCCCTTTTTTGAATTTTGAATTTTGAATTTTGAATTTTGAATCAAAATATATTATTTGAATTCTAAAATTTCGAAATTCAGTCATTAAAATTCATTCGAAATTAGGAATTCGAAATTGATTAATATCCTATATTCAAAAACCTGTTAGCCCAAAACTGGAGCTGTTCAGAAAAAAACATCACTATCAAAATTCCAGTGACGAGAAACGGCCCGAAGGGAATCTGGCTTTTCCAGGTTTTTTTCTTGAGGCCGATCAAAATGAGGCTTGCCACCGCCCCGATCATATAGGCAAAAAAGAGGACAAAGAGTATTTTTGGCCAGCCGACAATGGTTCCTGCCAGAAATCCAAGTTTCACGTCCCCTCCCCCGATCCATTTTCCCCGCGACATCCAGATGAGAAGAAAGAAAAAACAGGACGCAACGAGCGCCGCAAAAAACGCGCCCACAAAAGGATTCTTGAGCGTGGCGATTCCAAGCGGTCCCTGGAGATATTTCCAATACTGAAAAAGAAGGGTGATGATGATGGCCGGATATACAGCCGCGTCTGGGATGAGCATAAACGAAAGGTCGTGGAAAAAGATGAGGACAAGGTAAGATACCGTGAAAAGCCAGAAAGACATTTCCGCCACGTCCGGACCGGTAAGCATTTTTTCGGGAGACACTCCCCAGCCGCCCAGAAACTTCCAGGCCACCGCCGCGTAAAGAAGCCCGGTCAAAAGCTCGACCGCCGGATATTTCCAGGAAATGTTTTTTTCGCAAGCGCGGCATTTTCCCCAAAGGACGACGAAGCTCAAAAGCGGCACATTGTCGTACCAGCGGATTTTCTTTTTGCAGTGCGGGCAGTGGGACCGTTTGAAAACAATGTCTTCGGCAGTCTTGAGACGGTAGTTCACGGCTCCGAGGAAAGAACCGACAATGAGACCGACGATGAAGAAAATAGCTATCATAAAAATTTGTGTTAACTAGTTATTGGTTACATTGGTCATCGGCTGTGGGACAAGTCATTGGTTTTTGGTCATTGGAAAAAAACTAAAGACCCATAGCCAAAGACTAAACCCACTGCCCATAACCCTGTTACCAAAGACCAATTCGAAATTATTCCATTATCGCCCCGCCATTTTTTACCCCGCACCAATTTATTCGGTGCGTGGGCGGAAAAAGCGAGGCTAAATGGAAAAATTTTCAATACAAATTATGGCGTGCAGCCGCTTTCCGTGCATGTGACCACTCTGGCAGTTCCGGCAATGGTGCAGGTCATGACAACCGAATACTGGCCGTCGGCCGAAGTCGCGTCTGTCGCCGCAACTACGTAGGTGTTTCCGTCACAGACACCGTTGGCAAGAACCGGATAAACGCTGTCTTCAACTGTTATGTCAGCGCAAATATTGTCTCCCGGAGCAACTGAAGCCACCGCGAGGATATTTTCATCCGCGCAGCTCATCGCTGCCGGATTGACGCTCACCGCGCTCGAGCGGAAAGATGCCAATTTTGCCTTGTTTTTCGCGCTCTGGAGGCTCACCAGCACGATCGCCGCCAAAATTCCGATAATGGCGATCACGACGAGAAGCTCAACGAGAGTAAAACCTTTTTTGTTTGTTTTCATTTTTTCACCGCCTTTCTAGGTTAATCTTAATTATATATGAATAAATTTCATATATTCACATTTGATTCAAATTTTCTAATATTGAGTGTTATTATGGAAATTAATTAGTTTTTATACAAACATACTCCAGGATATAAATCAGGAACCCAGCCACTGCCTTGCCAGTTCCAGTTATCTTTGTTGACTCTACAAAGAATAAAGGGGCCGGAACCGCTGATTTGTAGATAATACAAATCGGAATCGCTTGTCCATCCCCATTTCCATCCGGTCGTACTTGCAGTATCCAACGAAGGCCATGAAAAAGATGATCCTGCGCAAATTGGCCCACCTGAATTAGCCGTATCTGATGGAATATTGGTGAGCGGAAGATTATTAAGATTGCATCGAGTCGCTTCTGGCATGATGCTCTTGGCAGTCTGCAACGCGGCATTAGCTCTGGCCTTATTACTATAGCTCGACAGTGAAACCAAAACCACTCCCGCCAAAATGCCGATTATCGCCATAGCAACCAGAAGCTCGATGAGAGTGAATCCTTTTTTATTTTTTTTCATTATTTTTTTATTGTTCATTTTTAGAAAAAGAAAAAAACTAGTTATCTGGATGAGTCGGATCGCAATATCCTGCTGGCCATGTTGACCCATCCCAAGCAAGAATCTTACACCCATTCATTGCAGAGTTGCAACAAACGTTTTTCCCGTCATTAGCACTTACGAAGACAGCCGTCCAATTCTTATTCGCCAATGGATTGGGAGCATCCCAACTGCCAAGCCACCATTCTTTCAAATCGCCTGAAAAACCAACCGGCCAGGATCCATAGGCTGGATTGTCCACTCCATCCAGTTTGCAAATGTTAATCCCACCATAAGTACCGGGAGCGTTAACCGTTCCTCCATTCCCCCAGCAACTATATAGTGATGGAATGACGCTCGACATTTCCGCTAAGGCTTTCGACGCCCGGGCGTCTTTACCATAGCCTTGCATCGAAATTAAAACAACAGCAGCCAAGATGGCGATTATGGCCATCGCGACGAGGAGTTCGATGAGAGTGAAACCTTTTTTGTTTTTCGGGAGAAATATCATTTTTTTGTTCTTATTTATTTATTTTCCCACCTCCCCTCGCCCTTTTATTCACGTCGCCACCTTTCATTTCCAGTTGAAGCATTTTTCAAAAAATTGAAAAAGAAGAACATCTGAAAAAAAGACAAGGTCGTTGAGAAAATATGTTTGAAAGAATTCAAACTCTGATCGGACACCAAAACAGATTTCTTGCACATAATCTGTCCATCCGCTAATTATCTATACAGGCTCCTGCACTCTGAGTTGTTATGTCACAATGGAAATCATTCGCGACACAATCAACATTTATCATACCATCACTTAGGTCACCTACGTAGCCGCAACGAGCAGTAGACCCTAGATCAGATGTAGTCCCGGAAAGGGTTGGCCAATTAGGTCCTCCAACGCAAATTGGATTTCCTCCGACTCCTCCGCTAGTAGTTGTAGGATGATTCACGGTTATACCCCTAATACTGCAATCAATAGCAAAAGGCATCGCACTCACCAAAGCCTGTTTCGCCGCCGAAAGTCGAGCTCTATCCCTCCCACCTGCTATACTCACCAAAACCACCGCTGCTAAAATTCCTATAATTGCAATCACAACCAGAAGCTCGATGAGAGTGAACCCGCTTTTATTTTTTTTCATTTTTTTGTATTAAAAGTTGAAAATCTTATCCTTCACAGAAAACATTCGCCCATCTTTACCCGCCCTTTGATTGAAAAGACGGGCTAATTGGGAAAATTAAATCAGCTAACTTGTAACTTCAGTTCTGCCAAGAAAAAATCTTAGGAGAACTTTTTCATGAATCTCTTTCTAAATATCTAAACATGCCCCGGCGCTAGTACCAGTTACATCACATCTAAAATCTGCTGCCCTACAATCAACATCGACATCACCATCAGTCAAGTCACCCGTATAGCAACATTCTGCAGTTGAACCCGTGGTGACAGCACAACCAGCAAGCGCTGGCCAGTTAGGTGCTCCGGTACAAGATACACCTCCTCCGGTTGCACCATGCGTAGTAATGGCTACTCCTCTCATGCTACAGTCTATAAGGAATGGCATAATACTCATGACCGATTGCTTGGCTGCGGAAAGACGAGCTCTATCCCTACCGCCTGCTATACTCACCAAAACCACCGCTGCTAAAATTCCTATAATTGCAATCACAACCAGAAGCTCGATGAGAGTGAAGCCTTTTGAATATTTTTTGTTTATCATTTTTTCACCGCCTTCCTAGATTAATTTATTTATTTAAATTTTTATTCAAAATTCAGAATTCGAATTCAAAAATCTATTTTATCCCCTGCGCTATATTATATATCGGAACAATGATTGAGAAAACCAGGATGCCGACACCGACACCCAAAATGACAATCAGCACCGGCTCAAGAATCGAGCTCAAATTGGAAACCATCTGGTCGGCTTCCCGGGTATAGAATTTGGACATCGTCTCAAGGGTCGAATCCAGTTTTCCTGTGTCTTCTCCGACTTTGATCATCTGGACCATCATCGGGGGAAAATTCGGCTTTCCGGCAAGCTCTCCGCTGATGGAGCCACCCGTTTTCACTTTCTCCGCCGTCTCAAGAATATCCATCTCGAAAAGCGAGTTGCCGATCACTTTTCCGGAAATTTGAAGGGACGTGACGATGGGAAGCCCCGACCGGACCAGCGTGCTCAAGTTTTCGGAAAAGCGCGCGAGATACACGTAGCGCAGAACCCGGCTCACCAGCGGAACTTTGAGAATGGCAACGTCAAATTCTTTCTTTCCTTCTTCTGTACGGACATAATATATGACTCCGGCAATCGCGGCAATGACCGCCAAAAGCACTGCCCACCACCATTTTTGCATGAAATCACCGCTCCAGATGAGAATCTTGGTCGTGATAGGCAGCTGGGCATTGGTTTCTTTGAGCATCGTCATCAGTTTCGGAATGACGAAAGTGATCATGATGAAGGCCACGATGAAAAAAGCGGAAAGAATAAAAGCCGGATAATAGAGCACGCCTTTGACTTTTTGAGTCAGAGTGTGGTTTTTCTCGATATTGTCAGCCAAATCCTCGAGGGTTTTTTGGAGATTTCCGGAAATCTCGCCGGATTGGACCATATTCACAAAAAGTTCCGAAAAAACATTGGGGTGCTTTTGGAAACACTCGGAAAGAGTTTTCCCTTCGTCGATATCCGAAATTATCCGGGAAAGAACGCTGGCGAAATAAGGGTTGGCTGTCTGGCTGGCTATGCTCTTGAAGGCGACTGTAAGCGGAACTTTGGCCTCAATCATCACGGCTAGCTGCCTCGTGAAAATGACAAACTCCTTGGCCGAAATTCCCTCCCACGCATGCGAAAGCCCGGACAAAAGTCCGGATTCCTGCACAGGTTTCACGGAAACAACAACCAGATTGTGCTGCTGGAGAACCAAAGTCGCGTTGGCTATGGTTGTGGCTTCAACAAAACCTTCCTGGATTTCTCCTGCTTGATTTCGCGCCTTGTATTTGTATTTCATATATTTTTTTATCTCAATAGTATCTTTAGCTCTTCCCGGTTGGTTGAATATGTTTCTGCCTCTTCGAAAGAAACTATTCCTCTTTTTACCAACCCTGCCAGAGAACTGTTGAGGGAATTCATTCCCTGCTCGCGGGAAGTTTCGATGACGAGATTTATCTGGTGAGTCTTCCCTTCCCTGATCAAATTGGCAATGGCGTTGTTGTTGTACAGTATTTCAACCGCCGGAACCCTCCCTCCGTCCACTCTGTTTAGCAGTCTTTGGGAAATAATCCCCAGAAGATTTTGGGCCAGCTGCATTCTTATTTGATTTTGCTGATGAGCCGGAAAAACATCCACCATCCGGTCAACCGTCTGAGCCGCATCATTTGTGTGAAGAGTTGCGAAAATGAGATGTCCCGTTTCAGCTGCGGTGATCGCCGTTGAAATTGTTTCAAGATCCCGCATTTCACCGACCATTACCACATCCGCATCTTCCCGAAAAACCGCCCTGAGAGCCGTTCCGAAATCGGTCGCATCTTGAAAAATTTCTCTCTGGTCGATGATGCACATATCCGGTTCAAAAAGATATTCCAGCGGGTCTTCAATGGTTATGATATGGTCCTGGCGGGTGTGATTGATGTGGTCGATCATCGCCGCCAGAGTTGTTGATTTTCCATGGCCGCACGGACCAGTCGCCAAAACAAAACCCTGCGACTGCTTGGTAAGCTCGTATAGAGCTGAAGGCATGCCGAGCTCTTCGAGAGTTCTGATTTTCGAGGGAATCATCCGAAAAGCGGCGCTGATGAGGCCTTTCTGATAATATAAATTGGCTCGAAAGCGGGCTTTTCCGTGAAGATCGATTGAAAAATCGATTTGTTTGGCTGCTTGAAATTTTTTCTGCTGCTCTTCGTTGAGAATCACTCTTGAGAGCTCAATCATGGCCTGTTCGGAGATTTTCCCCTCTCCGGCAATCGGATACAGCTTCCCGTCAATCCGGAGAATCGGAGGACGACCAACACACAAATGAAGGTCCGAAGCGTTTTGCCCGGCCACCATTTCCAGATAACTTGTGAATTTTGCCTCGACTTGCGTTCTATTTTCCATCTTCTTATTGTTTTATTTTCCCCAGTAGAACAACTTCGAGCAAGATCAATAAAAAGGAATTAGTTATAAAACTGCCGAATTGAAAGTTATTATTTGAATGCAGCTGTAATTGTATTTTTGAATCATTGCTGATTCGAAGTTGTGCTACCGGGTTCCAAGAATAGCTTCGATTTTTTCAATCACCTCCGCTGGTGTGAAATGAGACTTGATCAGGTAGTCCTGGACTCCCAGGCTTCTCACTTTCTGGACACTTTCTTTTTCTCCCACATTTGTGAGAAGAATAACCGGAATTTGCTTCCATTCATTTTTCTTTTTTATTTCCTCAAGCATTTCAATTCCGCCCATTACCGGCATAATGATGTCGAGAAGGATGAGATCCGGCCTCTCTTCGGCGACCATCTTGAGGCCGTCTTCCCCGTTTTGAGCAATTCGAACTTCATGCCCCATTTCCAGAAGCTTGGTCGAATAAACCTCTGCCACAAAGTTGTCGTCCTCCACGATTAATACTTTTTTCTTGCTCATCCCGGTAGTGCAATTTTGACCCTAGAAAAACCTAGTGACAAAAATCAGCAATAATCTAAAATGATCTAAATAAATTTTATTTGCCTGTGTAGCAATTTTTTCAGCCAAAGGCCAGTCAAAATTGTCTTACCGGGCATAAAATTATTCTATTTCCAAATAACCTTCTTCTGTGACTCTTTCGACTTCACTGAGAGTAGTAATCCCCTTGATGACTTTTACCACTCCGTCCTGCTTCATCAAAACCATTCCCTGCTCGGCGGCTGCTTTTCTAAGATCGTCCTCATCAATTTTTTCGCTGAGAAGATTTGCTACCCGCTCATCCATATAGAACACCTCAAAAAGTGCAACTCTTCCTTTCATTCCTGATCCGCCGCATTGAGGACATCCTTTTCCCTTATACATTTTTATCTCGCTTGGCAGCTCGAGCTGTTTTTTGTGTTCATCGGATATCAGCGAAAGGGCTTTTTCGATGTCTTTTTTCGCGGACTCGGGCATTTTGTCCTCTTCTTTGCAGTGCTTGCAAATTCTTCTCACAAGCCTCTGGGCGACCACAACCCGAACTGAGGAAGCCACGAGAAACGGCTCAACTCCCATATCAACAAGCCTTGGAATCGCCCCGATCGAATCATTGGTATGCAGAGTGGTCAGAACAACATGGCCTGTCAAGGCCGCATGAACTCCCAGCTCGGCTGTTTCCTTATCGCGTATTTCGCCAACCATGATCACATCCGGATCCTGCCTCAATATCGAGCGGAGTCCGTTCGCGAAAGTATATCCAATTTCGGGCTTCACCTGGCTCTGATTCACTCCTTCAATGGCGTATTCGACCGGATCCTCCAAGGTGACGATGTTGACCCCTTCCTTGTTGAGAATCTGAAGAATCGAATATAGCGTGGTTGATTTTCCGGAACCGGTCGGCCCGGTGACCAAAATCATGCCGAACGGTTCGAAAATGCTTTTTTTTATTATTTCAAGGTTCCTCCCCTGGATACCCAGATCCTCAAGGCCTATCAGACCTTGCTCCTTGTCCAGAACCCTCATCACCACTTTTTCTCCCATGGAAACGGGTAATGAGGAAACCCGGAAGTCAATCTGCTTTCCTTTCTCTATGATCCGGAAGCGACCGTCTTGAGGTTTTCGGCGCTCGTCAATCTTGAGATTTGAAAGAATTTTTACCCGCGAGACAATGGCCGGTCCGATTTTTTTAGGAAGCATCAGCGAATTGTGCAATACTCCGTCCTGTCGGTATCTTACCCGCACCAGATCTTCAAGAGGCTCGACATGAATGTCACTCGCTGCTCCTTCTATGGCGTTCCGAAGTATCACTTCAACAATTTTGGCAACCGGAGCTTCTCGGATTATTTTGTCAGCTTCCTCGCTTTCGCTTTCTTCCCCTGTTTTTCCTTTTTCCTCGCTGGTTTCCGCCCGGCTGATTGTCTCAAGCGCTTTTGAGATTGTGAAAGTCGGACTGGTATAGGCGCTGAGAGCCGATTTGAATTCGCTTTCCGAGACTTTTATCATCTCGACACTGATCTGGTTTTTTTCGGCCAGGAATTGAAGAGCGTTTTGCACCTCGATATCATCCATCTCCACAACACCGACACGAAGTGTTTGCCCATCTTTTTCGAGCGGAACAAACCGGTATTTCTTTGCCGCTTCATACGGCACCAAATTAATAATTTCAGGGGATATGTTAACGTTCTCCCAATTTATGCTTTCTTTTTTTGTTTTTTCATTTTCTGCATTTTTTCTTTTTACCGTCATTTCAATTTATGAGATTCAATTTTTTGGATCGGGGCGAGACTTTACCGTTATTTAAAAATGTTTCTTTCTCCTGTTTCAGAAACCAGCGGCTCCTCGTAAGGCGCGTAGACAATTTCCTTCAGTTTGTTCAGAACGCCCAGGTCAAAACCGGCTCCAGCCACAAGCGCATTCACCGAACTCATGTCGCTCACTTCTTTTTTCTCTTTGCTATGTATAGCCAGGGTAAGCTTGCTCGATAGAAGGTCGGCGCTTGATGTTTCATCCTGGCTCGACTGGCCTTTGGAACTGATATTAATTGCTTCCATGTTGGCGATTCTGTTCGAGTCAGCAAGGTACTTGTAAAAACTCAAAAGCTGTTCCCAGTTTCCCTCAACTGAAATTTGAACCGAGGAAATATTGGCGCACGCAGGAACAACAGCGGGAGAAACACCTCCAGCGATGGTGTCATTCGCGACGGGACTGCTTCCGTTCGTTTGCGGCGTTTGAGCCGGGGAATTCCCGGAAAATGAAGCAGTACTCTGCAATGACGCCACCGCGCCGCAAGAATAAGCCTGCTCTGTATTTGTCGAAGAATTTTCGGAAACAGAAAAGTCGGTTACCAAAACCCCGCTTCTGGACGCCCGCTGGTATAGTTCGCTCAAATAATCTTCTATACTTTCATCCTCTGGAAGGGCTACCGACACCAATTTTTTTTCTTCCAAAGATTCGAAGATTCTTTTCAGGCTGTCCATTTTTTGTGTTTGCGCCTGCAAAGCCGTTAGCTTCTCTTCATTTTGAGCAAGTGTTTTCCGGTTCGCATTCATTCTGACAAGAGCCGGCTTGATGAAAACAATCGAAATCATCACAACCAAAGCAAGCGACAAGGGAAGAATGAGAACTTTGAGCCCAATTGATTTTGTGACCATTTTTTTGTGCCTTTTTATGTAGGCTTTTTATTTATTATTTAAAGCATCTTTTTTCGCGCTTGCCGTAAGCTCGAACTTTATACCGCTTTGGCCTTCGTTTCCTGAAGATTCCGAAGCGCTTTTAAACTCGATCGACTGAATAAGCGGAGAATTTTTGAGCAGAATCAATTCTTTTGAAAGGGCATCAAAGTTGGCCGTGATCCCTGACAAAGTGATCTCATTCACACTGCCTTTCCAGCCGAAAAGAGTGAGCCGCGTCTCGGGAAGGACATACTTGCTCAAATTTTTGATATAATTTTCGAAATAAACTTGATCTCCGAGAATCTTGTCGATAAGATCCAGCCTTTCCTGGAAATCGGTTATTTCCGCATATTCCGGTCCAGAAATTTTTGCTTTTTCCGCATTTATCTGACTCTCAACTTGGCTGTTCTGGCTAAGATAACGACTTGAAAGAAAGCTGACGCCGGCATAAATTCCAATTGCTAGGAAAAGAAGCAACAGCGAAAGAATAAGTGATGTCTTTCCGGATAGTATTTTTTTTGTTTCGTTTTCCGGAGTTGCTAAATTTATATTTGTTGCCATATTTTTTGTTTATATATTTAGATTATCATCATATGTTAATTTTACCATAATACCAACATTGGAGGCAACAAGGGAGAGTCTGGCTATTTTTGTATTTCTAGTCCTCGCAAGGCCAAACCAATGGCCACCGTCAGTTCTGATGCTACCTCCCCAACAACTTTTTCATGTTCTTTTTTCACTCCGATTCTGGCCAGAGGATTTCCTTTTTGGCACTCTACGGAAAGCTGCTTCGAAAAATATTCAACGAGAGAAGAAAGTTTGGATCCCCCGCCGGTAAAAATTATCTTTTCAATTTTTCTCAGAGAATTTTTTTTGTGATATAGCTCTTGCAATCTCTTTATCTCTTCAATAATCATACCGACAACGGGACTCACGAGAATTGACAGCTGGTCTTTTGGGTTTAGCAAGTTTATTTGGCTTGATTTTTTTATCCGGTCGGCCCTTTGAAGATCAATGCCAAGACTGCTTGCGATGGCTCTTGAAATTTCCGAGCCTCCGATATCTATGCTCCGAGTCATGCGAATGACTTCATCACTTACAACGGTAAAATCCGTTGCTTTGGCGCCAATATTGACAATCATAAATGTGCCCTTATCATTTCCAACGAGGCAACGCACTGTGGCAAAATTTTCAACTTCCATCGCCATCACTTTTATTCTTGAGCTGCTTACAACCGAAGAAAGCCTATCGACGGCCGCATTAGGAACTGACACGACCATAACCTGCATTTTTTGGCTCCCGCGATTTGGTTGGCCTCCTTCAACTGGCTTTTCCTGGTAATTGCCGACAATCTCCCAGCCGATATTGACTTCATCGATAGGCGAAGGAATAAACTTGGCTGCTTCAAATTGAATGGCCTTTTCAATTTCGGAGGCCGGCATCTCCGGAAGCTCAACGAAGGAAATTAGCGCCAGAAAGCTCGGCACGCTCACAACTGCCCTTTTCGTTTTAAATTCCGCTTTCTTCATCATGCTTTGGAGAATCGTTTCAATCTGTCCATTCAGAATTTCCAGGCCGTCTGATTGAAGAAGCGAACCCGAATCATAAGAAAGGGCATAATTCGAAAGCATTGGAACATTGTTTTCCTTTCTGAGTTCGACGATTTTTATGCCCGTCGTCCCGACATCAATGCCAAGAGAGTGATTTTTTCCAAAAAATAAGCCAAACATAAAATAAAAAGCCAGGCAAAATCAACCTGCTTTGAGTAAAACACAATAACCAAAGTTTTTTTGATTCCTAAATTTCATTTTATTTTTGTATTTTCAGATATTTTTTCAGCAAATCAATATTACCATATTTGAGAAAACAGCGCAAATTATTTTTGGAACAAAATCCGAAAATAGAATACAATTTAGAAAAAGCTCCCGCCTCAAAACAAAAAATGAGCCAGAAATCAAGAAAATGCTTGAAAAAATCAAAAAAATTGTCCTGGATACACTTTTCCCGATAGTTTGCTTCGGCTGCCAAAAAAGCGATTTTTGGCTCTGCGAGGAATGTTTTCAAAAAATACCCTTGAAGCGCTTTCAGGTCTGCCCAAAATGCGAAAGAGAAGCCACTCTGTCTGGCTTTCTTTGCGGAAAATGCCGGGCGAGCCGAGAGTTCCATCTGGACGCCTTGATTTCCGCCGTTTCTTATGGCAACCCGACTGTCAAAAAAATGATCCATAATTTCAAATACCGCTTTGCAGGCGATCTGTCTGCTCCCTTGGCGCGGCTCGAAACAAAAGCGATTTTTTTTCATGATCTTCCTCTTCCCCGGGCAATTGTTCCCGTTCCCCTTCATCCGCGGCGGCTTCGCTGGCGCGGCTTTAACCAGGCACATCTTCTTGCCGAAAATATTTCCCGAAACCTGGCGCCTCCGTTCAAAATTCCTGTCTTGGACATCTTGGAACGAAGAAAATATAACAAGCCGCAGATGGAACTTGGGAATTATGGAGACCGAGCGGAAAATGTTCGAGATCTTTTCAAGATCAAATCCGACGTTAGCTTGGATGATATCGAAGGAAAAATTATATATCTTGTCGACGACATTGCCACAACCGGATCCACTCTTCGGGAATGCGCGAAAGTTTTGAAACATGCCGGTGCAAAAAAAATTTTCGCCGTCGTCATCGCGAGACAGGCATTGAAAAAATAGTCAATATATCGTATGCTTATATAGTAATGGAGAGGTGGCTGAGCGGCCGAAAGCAGCACACTGCTAATGTGTTGACCTTTAACCGGGTCCGTGGGTTCGAATCCCACCCTCTCCGAAATTTTCTTTAGTAGATATTCCAGGGTGGATTCGAACAGGAAAGGGATCGAGAAAACGTGAGTTTTCCCGCGGCGGAAGTATTGAAACCGCAGGGTTTCAAGGCGCGAAGCGACGTTCGAATCCCGCCCTCTCCGAAAATAATGGTGGGATGGCTGAGTGGACGAAAGCGGCAGCTTGTCCCGCACCAAATATGGAGGCGTGGCAGAGTGGACGATTGCACCAGTCTTGAAAACTGGAGAACCCGCAAGGGTTCCAGAGGTTCGAATCCTCTCGCCTCCGAAAAATAACCAAAAAATATGCCAGGAAACAAATTTTCAAAACAAATAGCCAGGCAAAATGCCGGGGAAGCCGCGGTCTTTGAAAATTCTTCTTTTGCCTGGGAAGCGCCAGAATATGAACATTCGGAAAAACAACCAAAATGGTATTGGGTAATGGGCGGGGTTTTGCTGGCTGTGATCATTTACGCACTCATAACAAACAGCATATTGATGGCCATAACCTTTATTCTGATCGGAACACTGGGATATGTTTATGCCGAGCGCCAACCCCGCGTCATCCAGATGGAAATCAATCCTGACGGCATCAGGGTGGATGATTATTTCTATGATTACGACAATATCCGCAGTTTCTGGATTTTTTATGAAACCGAAGAAGAAATCCGGGTGCTGAGCCTTCACAGCAAAAAAACTTTTCTTCCCTATATCCAGATTCCGATTGGAAATGCCAACCCGATCAAAATTCGCGAAACGCTTCTTCAATATCTCCCCGAAATAAAGCAGGAGCTCTCGGTTATCGACCGGCTTGAAAGGATGATTGGACTATAACTGCAAATCGTGTAACTTGTAACGCGTAACATATATTTTTGTCCTCGTAGTTCAACGGATAGAACATAGGCTTGCGGAGCCTAGGATCCAAGTTCGATTCTTGGCGAGGGCACAAAAAAGGCTAAGCTTTGGGAATTTCCTAAAGCTTAGCTTTGTTATAGAATAAAAATATGCCTAATCTTCAAACTCCCCTTTCCCAAGTATCTTTCATTGAAAAAAAATATCTGCCAAAACTTGAGCAGCTCGGAATCAAATCTGTCAGGGATTTTTTGTATTTCTTTCCGCACCGTTACGACGATTTTTCCAAAATAACAAAAATTGCCGAAATCAAGGAAGGCGAAACTGCGACCGTGGAGGGAAAAATAACTGACATTCAGAGCATCCGCACCTGGAAAAGAAAGATGGCAATCACCGAGGCGCTCATCCAGGACAAATCCGGATCAGCGAGGGTCCTTTGGTTCAACCAGCCCTACATCATTCAAAACATCAAGAAGGATTCTTCCGTGAGAATGAGCGGGAAAGTGAGCTGGGACAAAAAAGGGCTTTATCTTTCCAGCCCCGCCTATGAAAACGCAAACCGAGTGCCGACCAATACCGGCCGGATCGTCCCGGTCTATCCGGAAACACGCGGGATCACTTCCCGCTGGATGAGATGGAAAATAAGCCAGCTCCTCAAAAAATATCTGGCGGAAATCGGGGAAGTGATTCCCAATGCGATTCTCAAAAGGCAAAAATTGATTGGCGCTCAAGAAGCCGTCCGGGAGCTTCATTTTCCAACGAACTTTGAAAAAGTGAAGGAATCCCAAAAAAGAATGGCTTTTGAAGAAATGTTTCTCATCCAGCTTGTTTCCGCGCGAGCGCGGAAAGACTGGACAACAAGCCAAGCCATTGCCCTCGATTTTGATGATAAATTAGTCAAGGATTTTGTCGCCTCGTTACCATTCAAATTGACCGATGCCCAGCGTAAATCAACCTATCAAATCTTGAAAGACATCGAAAAACCGCACCCGATGAACCGCCTTCTCGAAGGCGACGTTGGAAGCGGAAAAACGGTCGTGGCCGCCATTGCCGCGCTTGAAACAATGATGGCCGGATACCAAACGGCTATCATGGCGCCGACAGAAGTGCTGGCCATCCAGCATTTTGAAACCTTTAAAAAAGTTTTCAAAAACTTTTCCCAGAAAGTCGGCATCCTGACGGCCAGCCAATGCCGGACAGTTTGGAAAAAGAATACCAGGAAAAATTTCTTGGGAAAAATCCGGCGGGGAGAAATAAAAATTCTCATCGGCACACACGCCCTCATCCAGGAATCGGTTGAGTTCAAGAATCTGGCTTTGGTCGTTATCGACGAGCAGCACCGTTTTGGCGTCGAGCAAAGGGCAAAACTGCAAAAGGCAGCCGCAAACCTGAAAGATAACCTCAAGAAAACTGTGCCTCACTTGTTGTCAATGACCGCCACTCCCATCCCCCGCACCCTGGCTCTTGCTTTTTTCGGGAATCTGGATCTGTCCATTTTGGACGAACTTCCCAAGGGCCGAAAAAAAATAATCACCGAAATTGTGACGCCGGCCAACCGCGAAAAGGTTTATGAATTTATCCGCTCCGAAATCAAAAAAGGCCGGCAAGCTTTTTTCATTTTCCCGCTTATTGAGGAATCGGAAAAAATATCCGGGAAATCCGCAACAGCCGAGCACAAAAAATTGTCCGAAGAAATCTTTCCCAATTTGAAAATTGGCCTTCTCCATGGCCGGATGAAACCGAAGGATAAGGAAGAGATTATGAATAACTTCAAAGAGAAAGACTTGGATATTTTAGTCTCGACATCCGTCATTGAAGTCGGCGTGGATGTCCCCAATTCGACAATTATGGTCATTGAAGGTTCAGAAAGATTCGGATTAGCTCAACTCCACCAATTTCGCGGGCGCGTCGGGCGCTCCGATCACCAGTCATATTGTTTTTTGTTCACGGATTCGGTTTCGGCGACGACCAACAAGAGATTGAAAGCTCTTCTCGAATCCGAAGACGGTTTCAAGCTCGCCGAAAAAGACCTCGAAATTCGCGGTCCGGGGCAATTCATCGGCAAGCGCCAATCCGGAATTGCTGACACGGCCATGCAACATTTGAGCGATGTGAAACTCATTCAACAAGCCCGCATCGAAGCTCAAAGCTTGTTTGAATTTGACCCAAAATTAAACCAGTTCCCAATTCTCAAAAATACTCTTGAAAAATTTGACAAAGAAATCCACCTTGAATAAAATAAAAGTAACTTTGTTTCAATGCTCTAGAGCATTGAAACAAACAAGATAGATATAAACACTAAGCCAAAAAAATGGGAGGAAGAGTAAGATATCAAAGTCTTACTGAAATTGAAAAGAAGAAATTCTTGGGAGAATTATATGATATGATCGCACTTCTCAAAAATCGCGACGAGGTGAAGCAATTTTTCAAAGACCTGCTCACCCTTTCGGAAACAGTGATGGTTTCCAGGCGTCTTCAAATTGCGAAAATGCTTCTTGAGGGATATGCGTATAGAGACATACAAACCAAACTCAAGGTTGGTTTCACTACAATAGTTTCCGTTGAGCGTTGGCTTAATCAGGGTTTTGGGGGCTATAGAGAAATTATCAAAAGACATAAAAAACAAGAAAAGAAATTCACTGAGCATGAACCTGCTTTGCCTTTTTCGATGAAACATCTTCGCAAAAAATATCCCCTACATTTCTTGCTATGGAATATGGTGAAAAAGATTGATCTTTAACTTTAATAATTTCCAGAATCGCTAACATCTGCTACAATACTCTAGAGCATTGTAGCATTATTAGGTGAACAAAAAAACAGCCGCGAGTTTTGCGCCGAGCTGTTTTTGAAATATCATAATTTTAGAAATAAAAAACCGGGCGCCGAATTTTGACTCGACTCCCGGTCCCCCGCCTTGGGCGAGACTTCTTTTTTAAGATGGTCAGGGATCGACGCCTGCTTCCATCAACTCGGATTTTTGCACGAATACAGGATATCCCCCCTGCCATCCGAGATTGCTGATGGGAACACCGTCCCGATTTAAGGCCTTCTCACCCATCCGCTTCGTTTTCCATCGAATTTCACCAACCTCCCGGGCAGTAAAGTTTCCGATAAAGATCTCTTCTGCCCTCAATTCAGGGTGATTCTTGTGGAAATCGCGGGTCTGCCCCAGCGCTACGGCCGCCATTGCCAGAACCAGCGCCATTGCCACTAGTATCAAGCTAATCTTTTTCATACTTTCACCTCTTTTTCAAGGTTGATATAGCGTTTTATCAGATTAATAAAGCCTCCCAGAAACACAGAGAAGAAAGCTGCTACAATCAAAAATCCGATGATCCTCAAAAGAAGATCCAGCAGCTGGCCACCAAATGGATAGTCATCAATGCCCAGCTCGAGACGAACCGTATAAACCCAGACTTCTTGTAACGACAGAGATGCAACCCAGCCTAAAATCGCAACCACTGCGGCGCAAATAACCGCACCAAAAAGAGCAAAAAATTTGTTGGAATTCATGTCGTTTCGTCCTCTTGTTTTCAAAGAATTTTGACCCCTCATCTGAATTCGCTATCAACGATTACGCAATAACGAATTCGGATGAGGAGGCAGGGAAACCATGATGGTTCCCTGCCCTTGATTGCTTACCGGAACGTTGCTGGAATATTGGCCGGTGGCCGCTAAAATAATTTGTTGATAATCTTTGCAATTTCCTCCGGCGTCTCCAATGATCCATCGCTTTTTTGCAGCGAAAGCATCATTATACGATTGACCCGGAGAGCAAGTTTCCCGTTTACCTCTGTCATATCAACGTCCCTGATGTTTGAAGAGAAATCGGAGCTATAACTGAAGTTTCCGAGCTTCTTTTTTTTCCACCCCAACTTCTGAAGCTCATCGACGATGGCCCAACCCCTCTTCTTAAGCTCCGGTTTGAAAGCGAACAGCAGGAGCTGGGAACTCTTTTCCAGGTCGCATCTGTACGAAAAACTGGCCATCGCACTCTTTTCAGCCGCATGAGAGATTTCAATAACTATGCCGGATAAAATCACGGCGACCATAACCACGATAAGCATTCTTTTCATCTTTTCGCTCCTTAAATTCGTTCTAATTTTTTCCGGAATCCGCATGGATCCGGTTTATTTCTTCAATGAACTATTCTCTTCTCGAGAAGAGAATGATGAAGAAGAGTTTTTGATAATCTGATATTTAAGGCAATGTTATTGAAATAACTAATAGCCTATTATCATTTCCCCTTTCTTCTCTCCCCTCCATCATTCTCCCCGCAAAATTTCTCGGTTGTTCATTCCAACGGGTGATTATATCAAAATAAAACACTCCTGTCAATAGTCGGAATGTTTCATGAAACACAGCGGAAATATACCTTTTATAAGCCTTGAAATGATTATAAATTGATTGAAAATCTCCACAAATATTCCCGGCAGTGCTGGGCGTAGTCAACGCCGATTCGCCTGCCCGCCACAATATTCCGCTTGGCGCAATTTTGGGCGGGTCGTTCAATCCAAAGTTTCTCTCCTTTTGTCAGGTCCCACTTGTTCAGTTTCCGATCGATTTTCAAGAATTTACAGAGTTTTCCGGGACCGTCCAGATAGACGTCCGATATCTTTGTTTTTTTAGGCGTCGGACGTCTAAAGATTTTTGCGCTGCGTATCAAAACCGCCGCGGGGAAATCTTTTTTTTCGGTGACAACATTTAAGCAATGGTACATACCGTAGATCATGTAGACATAGGCACAGCCCGACTCGCCATACATGATTTCTGTACGCGCCGTGCGCCCGCACGAGGCATGAGAGGCTAAATCGTCCTCACCATGGTAGGCTTCAGTTTCCGTGATCATCCCCCGCCAAATTTTCCCACGATACTCCCGAATCAAAAAACAGCCGAGGAGTTCTCGGGCAACCTTCAACGTATTTCGGGAATAGAATTTACGGGGAAGAATATTTTTTCGCATATTAACCCAGGTCTAAGTCTGAGGATTTTTCCAAGACTTAGTCTTGGAAAAATCCGCGATCGCCTTTTTATGAACTTCCAGCATTTTTTTTGCGCAAATTGAAGAAGTATATTTTTCTTTCGCTACTCTTTTTGCTACCTCGCCAAATTTTTCGCGTAGATTTTCATCATCTATAAGCTTCTGCACAGCGTCACCAAATTCTTTTTTATTTTCCCTTACTAAAAATCCCGTTTTCCCGTCTTCGACAATATCTTTCACCCCCGTCGCCCGCACAGCCACAACAGGAAGTCCCAAATACATCGCTTCGGTAAGAATCATTCCTTGCGTTTCCGATTTCGAGGCGTAGACAAAAATATCTCCCGCAGCATAGTAGTCTTTCTTTTCGCTTTCGGAAACAATACCGACAAAAATCACCTTATCTTCAACTTCTGCGTCAAAAACTTTTTTTTTCAGAACTTCTTTCAAACTCCCCTCTCCACAAATCATAAATTTTGTCCGATCATTTTTCTTGAGAATAGGCAGAACTGCTTCAACTAAAAACTCAACATTTTTTTCATCCGTCAGCCGCGTCATGACAAAAAGCAAAATTTCACTGTCCTTTATATTGTATTTTTTTCGGATACCTGACCGATCGGGACTCGCGAATTGCTCTTCCTCAACCCCTGTCGGAACAGATGTGATATTGTTGTTCGCCACTCCCCATTTGCGGATTATTTCGATAACAGACGGCGTGGGCGTGATCACCACGTCCGAGCGATTGGCAAAATTTCTGGCGTTCCGGATTGTCCACCAGGCAGCCAGCCGCCGCGGGACAAAAGGAGCAAAGTGGGCATACTGGTCGTAGAGCGTGTGCCAGGTGAAAACAAGCGGGATATTTTTTTTCTTCGCCCAGCGCATTGCCGCCGAGCCCAAAAGATTCGGATGCTGGGAATGAATGATGTCCAGATCGAGTTTTCTTAGGAAACTGGAAATTTTCCGGGAATATGGAATTGCAAGAGGAAATTTTATTTTCACGTTCGTTTCGACCGCCGGGTAGCGAAAAACCCGCGGATTTTTGTCCGCGTAGCCCTTCCAGCACGGCGCAAAAACATAGACTTCGTGGCCTGCCCGCTCAAATTCCTTCCGAAAACTTTCGACTGACCCCGAAACGCCATAGGGATTTGGGAGGTAGTTGTTGGTGAAAATAGCGATACGCATAATATCAAATTCTAAATCCTAATATCTAAATTCTAAATAAATTCAAAACTAAAAAATAAAAAAGTAAAAATTTTTAATTTTTTTTTGGTCATTTGATATTGTTTAGAGCTTAGGATTTAGCGCTTAGGATTTTTTTGATAAACTCTCCGATTTTCTCCCAAACTTCCTTTTTCTCCGCAAAAACATGATAGGCGTTTTCGATCCAGAAAATTTCTTTGATTTTTGATTTCACGCCGTCGGCGATTATTTGCGGTGACCTTTTTGAGACCATGTGATCGCTTGTCGATTGCATAATAAGAATAGGTTTTATGACGGCCGGCAAATATTTCCTGGTTTCGTCAGCCAGTTTCATGACTTCTTTCGCGCTTTCAACTGGATAGTACATATAAACATCGCGCTTCCCCATTTTTTTCCTGACCCAGGGAGGATAATATTTTTTTCTGTATACTTTGGTAAGCCCCATGAAAGCTATAACCAGTTTATCCAGCTTGTGGAAACGAAACTTCACTGAAGGCCCCATCGCCAAAATCCCCGCGACACTGTCATCTCCGGACAACATCATCGATAAATTCCCGCCCATCGAAATTCCGCCGACAAAAATTTTTGTCTCATCCCTAGCCACAGACATTCCATTTTGGCCACGAGTAAGGTCTTCATCTGCGTCATTTCTGACCACGGCTGTGGTGAGAGACAAAGTTTTTTTCAGCTCTTCAAGAGCCTTCCGGCTATCCTCAAGCCAGTCTTCCCATTTTACTCCCAGCAAGTCCTCGGGCTTTGTTCCGTGTCCGCGGAGAAGCGGCGCTGAAACCGTATAGCCGAAAGAATTCAAATATTTGGCGAGTGGCAAAAATTCTTCGGGCGGAGAAGTCCAGCCGTGGAGCAGCAAAACACCGATGTTATTGTTACCTTTTAGCAAAAAGGAATGCTTATTTTTCATCTAGAATTTTTTGTCCTCCATCTAAAAATTTAAATCGAAAAACGAAATATAACGGCTAAAAATTCAAAACTTTTCATCTTTTCGATTTTGTTTTTAAATTTTAGATTTTCGCTTTAAGTTTTATAAATCTCCCCACTTCACCCTCTCTGTCCTTTTCGGCGCCGGCTTTTTGTCTTCGCTGCTGCTTTCCTCATCCTTCTTCTCTTTTTTCTTTTTTTCGTATTCGGGCAAATCATTTTTGAGCTTTAGCTCGCAGACCATCAGGCCTCCGAAAGCCTTAGCCCGAACAGCTTCGAATATCGCAAAATATTTTGAGGGAATCGACTGGCATCCGCCCGATACGGATGTGATTGCGAAATATAGCATTTCCGGATCGCGACATTTGAGCGAAATTTTTCCATAATCAATCGGCGGTTTTTCCCTTTTCAAAAAATATTCGACCGGGACCCGGTAATCCATATTTCCCAAAATATATATTTTTTTCTTTTCGTTCGTTGTGCGAAAGATCAAATATTTCGCCAGTTCTTGGATATTCGCAAGGGTGAAACCCGCCGTCTGCTTCACAAAAAGATTGCGCTCCATTGTAAAGCTCTGGCGTTGATTGCCGGAAAATCCGGAGAACCAAGTTGATGCCGCCTCGACATTAAGCGCCAGAATGGTTGCTCCCGCTAAGAAGACCAAAGGCATAGCTAGCTTTTTTTTTAGTCGACTGTTGAAAATCCATTCCACTCCAAACGCAAAAAAAATAAACGGCAAAAAGAAAGAGGAAAAGAAAAAACGGGATTTGATCTCAAGAATCTGAAAAGCGAAAGGCAAAAGAACGAGGAAGGAAACAAGAAACCAGACAACGACAAGCCTAAAAAAATTTTTTTTGGCCATATTTTTTTCGCCAGAATATTTTTTCCAAAGATAAAACAGCCCAAAACATATCAAGGCAAAGCCTCCCCAGAGTGAAAATGTTCCTGTCTTGCTTGCATAGGAGGAAAGAATAAAAAAATAATGCTGGCTGTGGCTGATAGCGTTGGTGAAAAAATTATCAACCAGTGAATGCTCCTGGGGCTTGTTGAAAAAAGACCAGACAAATTGTTTCAGGTTATCCCCTTTTGTTGCCACATCGGAGATTATCACCGGAACATAAAAAAGGAGAATTATGAAAATGGAAAGCATAATTTTTTTCCAGCCCAGGCGAAAAATCAGCCTTGACCAGACAAGATAAACAAGAATTGTTCCCGAAACAATAAAAAGGGCCAGGAAATGAAGCTGGCTTGCGATCGCCAGTCCGGTTGCCGAACAAATTGTCCAAAGATATTTCTTTTTTTCATTTGTTTCATCCGTCAATTTGAGAATTCCAATAAAGCAAAAAAGGGTCCAGAAGAGAACGGAATTCGGATTCCAGGCAAAACGAGAATACTGGATAGCCACGAAATTGAAAGCAAAAAGAGCCGCCATAAGTAGCGAGATCGTATTTTGAAAATATAAGCGCAGAAAGAAGAAGAAAAGAGGGACAGAAAGAATTCCAAAAAAAAGATCCGGATAAGCCAGAACCGCCGGATCGGTGGAATTGAATATTTTGGCGGAGATATACTGGAAATAGTAAAAAGCCGGCCCGAGGCGAAGGAACGTGCCCGCCGCCCGCGGCCCAAGAAGCGGCAAATGGGAAATTCCGTTTTCAACGGCTTTGCGGATCAAATTCGCGTCCCGCCCCTGGTCCATGGCAAAATAGAGCCAGTCATGGAAGTGGTATATTCTTATAGCAATCGCGAGCAAAACAATTACTGCAAGAGCTATTTTGTCCCAATGCTTCTTCATCATGTCAAGAGTCAAATCTCCAATGTCAAATTTTTGGATCTTGCTCCGCTCGTAAACTTTTTTATAAAATAATTGTCGCGAAGCGACACAACACTTTTGAGTTTTGAAATTTGAGATTTTTTAAATCACCTCTTCTTTCTTCCTCCGGATAAATCCGGCCCATTCCCGAATAAAACGAACCACAACCTTAAATGGCGCTTCTATTATAACATCAAACAGAAAGATGAAAACATTGACGCGGGAAAAATTGATTGACATCCACTTCCCTATCCTCACAAACGGCATCGAAAGCGTGTCGATGAGCATACCGACCATTCCTTCTTTCTCGCGGGCAACCAGAAGCTCACGCACCGGTTGGCGAACCAGAGCGTTGAAAAAATTTATCACGCTGAAAAGAAAGAGGAATATCAAAATTCCGAGCCAGTTAAAATGCAAAATATTCAAGATCCAAATGACCAATCCGAACGAAATGCCATAAGTGAGAATGAAGAATAAATTGAGCGCCCAATCGGAAAAAGTTTCGATTTCCTGAAGCCGGATCTCAGCAATCGGCTTTTTTTCTCGGCCATAGGCAATTTCTTCAACCCCTTTGGCAATAAGAGCAGAATTTTGATCGCTGGGACGGCGAATGGTCGTTGAAAGAATAAGGAGGTAAATCGGCGGAAGAAAAAGATTGATAATGATTGGAATCGCCCTGACCTGACCGACAATATAAAGGTCGAATGGATACTCAACTGCCACAGCCAAAAAAATTTTTGTTATCACCAGAAAGACAAGGCTTCTTTTCACCCTTTTCCAGAATTTTTTCATCTCCCGATCATACACTTCGGAAGCCGACAGCTGGACGGCGAAGTTCAGCGAATCGGGATTTCCGAGTATCTTTTCAATTTTCGAAATGTTTTGAAGCGCTGCTTCGTAAAAAATATTGAAATAAACGGCATATTTCCGGAGCGCCACCCCGATTTTGACTGAAACAGGACTGGCTATTTTTGCCTGGATTGAATGGATGAGCGCCGGGAGACCGGAAAGCATTCCGGCCAATTCCCTGTCTGAAACATCTTCTTTGAACCACTGCGGGAGATAAAGCTTGAAAAGAACGAAATTGAGCATAGCATTGTCGGGCTTGGCAATTGACCTGACCACAGCCAGAAAAATTTGGATATTTTTTCCGCCCCCTGACGACTTTCTCGCGCCTCTTATTTCAATTTTTTCTTTCACTGTCTCATACATTGCCCGCGCCAAAGCAAATCTCGAAGGGTTGGGAAACAGGATTTCTTCGATTTCGCAGGAAGCCATGCCGACCAGCCATCTCTTCGTTTCATAACCCGAAATTGCCCCGGAAGCTTTTTGGTATTTTGAGATTACTTCTGAAACCCTTGTTTCCAATTTTTCGCCAACTTCCCCTTTCTCAAGATAACCGCTCATGGCCAGTTCCTCTAAAAACTGCTCGGTGAAATTTTCCCGGCGGAGCTCTATGAGAAGATTGCGCTTTAAAATTCGCTCAATGGCGTTTCTTTTTATAAGATGGTCATCTTTGTATTCGATAAGATTTCGGACTTTCTCATAGAGAAGAGCCATACTTTCACCTGTTTCTTCAATGTCTTCCTCCCCGCGCTTTTCTTCTCCCCTTTTTTCAGCTTCAATCTGCTGCTTCAGCTTTTCAACAAATTCAGCAATTGGCTCATTTATATGAGAATTTCTCTTGTTTTCACCGGACATAATCTTGCTTTTGAGCTATTAACAACAAAAGGATTGTAGCATTATAAAAGGAAAAATGTAAACACCGATTGACTAAATCAAATTTTATCAGTATTATTGCCTTTGAGGCATCGATGCCGCTATCGTCTAGTGGTCAGGACAGCGGGTTTTTGTTCAACCCCGCACCAATTCCACAAGGCCCCTTCGTCTAGTGGTTAGGACAACGGGTTTTCAATCCGTTAACAGGGGTTCGATTCCCCTAGGGGCTACTAAAATTGGTGCGGGGCACGTCCGTTAACCGGGGTTCGATTCCCCGTAGCGGTACAACGATTTTTTCTTCTCTCTTGACAAAATATTGCAAAAATCCCAATATTCTGATAGTATTTGAAAGTCGAACTTCGAAAATTATAATTAATACGAAAACCACATGAAAAAGAAAGAGCTTGTGGAAGCCATCGTGGCAAAAACCGAGATGGCTAAAAAGGACGTTATCACAGTCCTTGAGACAATGACGGAAGTTGTAAAAAGCACTGTCACAAAAGAGGCAGTTGAAATTCCGGGCGTTGTAAAGATCGAGAAAAAGCACCGAGCTGCTCGGATGGGACGCAATCCAATGACCGGAGAATCTATCAGCATTCCGGCCAAGACTGTTCTCAAGGCTCGAGTTCTCAAGAAGCTCAAGGATGCGGTGATGAAGTAATAATTCCTGTATCTTTCAGAACCAAAAAATTCCGCCATAATATGGTGGAATTTTTTGTATCCTTTCCAAAGTCCGGCTTCCCCCCGATGTCAGGTCGGGATTCCTCAAAGCCGGACTTCACAGGGTTTCCCTTATATTGAATGTTGGTTATACTAAACTATATGCAAATTCTCGCCATTGAGACATCTTGCGATGAGACGGCCGTTGCTCTCGTAAAGGCAAAAAAAGGTGTTTTTTTTGCCGTTGATGAATATATTTCTTCGCAAACGAAAATCCACTCCCCTTTTGGAGGAGTAGTGCCCAATCTCGCGGCCAGAGAACACCTCAAAAACTTGCCGATTCTTCTTAAAAAGATCATCGCAAAAAATAAAATAAGGCGAAAAGACATTGATCTCATTGCCGTGACGGAGGGACCGGGACTCATTCCGGCGCTTCTCATTGGGACAAATGCCGCCAAAGCTTTGGCTTATGCCTGGCAAAAACCCCTGGTTGGGGCAAATCATATTGCGGGACACGTTTACGCCAATTTCATTGGCGCAATTTCCAAACAAATTCAAAAATCAAAATTCAAAAATCAAAATTCCAGCATAGAATTCCCAATTCTAGCTTTAATCGTATCGGGTGGGCATACAGAACTCATTTTGATGAAAAAACATATGAATTTCAATATCATAGGACAGACGCTCGATGACGCTGCCGGGGAAGCTTTTGACAAAGCAGCGAAAATTTTGGGATTGGGATATCCTGGCGGGCCAGAAGTTTCCTCACTAGCTGAAAAATATAAAAAACAAAAAACTAGATACAAAATACAAGATACAAAATACCGGCTTCCCCGTCCCATGCTCAATTCTCCCAACTTCAATTTCTCTTTCTCTGGACTCAAAACAGCGCTCCTTTACACCGTCCGCGATAACCCGAAGATACTGAGAAGTAAAAGATTAACAGGTGAAATTTGCGCTGAGTTTCAGCAAGCAGTTATTGATGTTCTCCTCCACAAAACTCTTAGCGCTGCCAAAAAATTCAAGCCAAAAACAATACTGCTGGGCGGAGGAGTCTCGGCCAACAAGGAACTTCGCAAGCAACTTAGAAAAAAAATAAAAAACGAAATACCAGATACCAAATACCAACTACCGGATACAAAATACTCCCTCGACAACGCCGCTATGATCGCCGTTGCCGGACATTTCAAATTCCGATCAGTAAAAAATAAAAAAATATTTCGCGACAACTGGAAAAAAATGGAAGCTGATGCTAGCCTGAAGTTGTCGTAATTTGTAATTTGTAATTTGTAATTTGGATATCCCGATTACCAGTTACTAATTTCTAATTTCAAGACATTGCCATATATTCTTCTTGGCGGACCGCTCGCCGGAATCCTGACGGCTTTGGTGTCTGTTGTCGCTGAACAATTTCTGGCCGCCGCCATAAATATTTTTTCTGGAAGAGAAGTCGTTTTGGATGTTTACACTCATCTTGGCTTTTTCCTTGTCGCAGCGGCCATCATCGAAGAAAGCTTCAAATATTTTTCTGCAGTTTTTGTTTTGCGCCGATACTTGGGGCTCAATCGTTTCAAATTTGTTTCGGCTTCGCTCATCGCCGGAATATTTTTTGGCGGAGCGGAAACATATCTTGTTCTTCTCACCAACGGAAAGAGAATTTGGGAAATCGGGAGTCTCGATGGAAACACTTTTTTTTCACTTTCAGCTCTCGTCTTGCTCCATATACTAACCTATCTTCTTATTTCAGTTCTCATCGCCAGCCGGGAAGAAAAAGCAAAATTTCAAGCCCTGCGGACAATTATTTTTCCCATCCTCATTCATCTTCTCTTCAATTTTCTCATTATTCAGAAAGGAGATTTCACGAATTGGCTCGTTGAAATTGTTTTAGGGATAACCTTTTTGGTCAGTTTCGTCATAATCGCCTTCAATTTCCGAAAACTCGCCCGGTAGCACAACCGGACAAGAGACTAAAAAAATGTAACATGTATTTTTTGAGTCAGCTTGTCAAGTTCCATTTTTTTCTGTCCGGTTGTGCTACCGGGCTTGATTAAAATAGAAAAAGGATTTATACTCTATTCATAGGAAATACTTTTTTTATTCATAATCACGGCTCAAAAATATGAAAGAAAAACGATCATTTTTTGAAAGGTTGACTGGCGCCAGAAAGATTCCGGAAGAACAGGGACAGACTTCTTACGGATATGGCGGTTCCACTTCCCAGGTTTCCTATGGAGGGACCAATATCCAGTCGCAAACCGCTCCGCAGGAAGACTATTCGATCGAACCGACGACTCAAGAAGCGGAACCTCCCGCCGAGCAGGAAGAAAATTGGGCCGGAGACTCTGAAGGCCAGCTTACGATTGACGTCTATCAGACCGATAATGATATTGTCATTAAATCAACCATCGCCGGCGTGAAACCGGAAGACCTCGATGTTTCGATCAATAACGATATGGTGACCATCCGCGGCGACCGCAAAAATGAAGAAAAGGTTGAGGGAGAAAATTACTATTACCAGGAATGCTACTGGGGGACATTTTCCCGCTCGGTTATTCTGCCGGTCGAAGTTTTGGCTGACAAGGCCGAAGCAGCCATGAAAAACGGGATTCTTACCATCCGCCTCCCTAAGGCCGACACCACAAAGTCGAAAAAGATTCAGGTGAGAGGGTTTTAGAAAAATTATCTGTTTAATTTGCAAAACGGTCCTGCTCTGCGGGATCGTTTTTTTCTATTTTTTATGACACGTTGCTATAAAAATTATTTTACATATTATGCTATAGCATAATATGTAAAATAACCGATTGTCGATGAATATTTGCCTTTTTGCGAGTTTTTCCGTAGATTGAGAGCACGGAGGGCCAAGTTCATCCCTCACCTGTTTCTAGGTGAGAGACAAGGGAGGACTTGGTTTTTGTGTTTTTGAACCTTAAAAATCTATACAACACGGGAAAAGCCGTTTTCGGATATAATTGAAAAATACACTGAGGCGAGGTTAATGAAATGATTGAAAGATACACTCGAGAAAGAATGGGCATGTTGTGGTCAGAGCTCTCAATCAAGACTATGTGGATGCAAGTGGAGCTCGCCGCCCTTTGGGCAAAAGAACAACTTGGAATGGCACCGACTGGAGCGTATGAAGCGGCACGCAAGGTGGAAATAACCGAGGAAATTCTTGTAGTCGCCGCGGAATACGAAAAAGTAAAGGACCATGATTTGATCGCTTTCGTTGACGCGGTCGTGGAACGGCTCGAGGAATTTGTAAGGGCATTTTTTCACGTCGGTCTCACGTCCTACTGCGTCGAGGACACGTCCCTGGCGCTAGCGATTCAGAAAAGTATCGCGATTATTCTGGAAGGCCTCTCGAAACTGAGATCAGCCCTTCGAAGACGCGCCGACGAGCATCGTTTTACCGTTATGGTTGCCAGAACGCATAATATCCATGCCGAGCCCACATCTTTTGGCCTCAAGTTGCTCGGATGGGTTGACGTTCTGGACCGCCATATTGCCCGACTGAAATACGTCCGCAAAGAAATCGCCGTCGGCAAGTTATCGGGTGCGGTAGGCACTTATCCCCTGCCGCCGGTTGTCGAAGAAACGGCCTGTAAATTTCTGGGTCTTCGGCCGGCAAAAATTTCGACGCAGATTATCAGCCGGGATTTTTTGGCTCATTACGCGATGACGCTGGTCGGGGTCGCAAATTCACTCGATCGCTTTGCGACCGAAATTCGCCACCTGGCCGGGACTGACGTCGCAGAAGTACGCGAACGGGCAAAACCCGGCGCCAGCGGCTCGTCAGCCATGCCTTGGAAAAGTTTCCTGAAAAATCCGATCAAAAGTGAAAATACCTGTGGTCTCGCCAGGATTTCCAGAGGGTATATTATTCCCGCCCTTGAATGCGAGGTGGTCTGGGGCGAGAGAACTCTGGAAAACTCATCTGCCGAGAGGATATATCTGCCCGACCTTTGCACCATTGTCGACTTCATGCTGAACCGTTTTGCCGGCGTTATGGATAAGCTGGAGGTCTTCCCAAAACAGATGACGCGCAATCTTTGGAAGACCGGCGGAATGGTTTTCGGCCAGCGGGTAATGATGAAAATGACCGAAAAGGGAATGACCCGCAAGACGGCTTATGAGATCCTCGAGGGCCTGTGCATGTCCATGGAATTCGGCCCCTTCGTCATGCCCGACGGAAAAAATTTCCGCGACCTGGTCTATGCAAACCCTGTGATCAGGCAACTTGTGACGGCTGAAGAACTGGACAACTGTTTCAATCCCGCGGACAGCCTGAAGCATATCAATGAAATCTTTGGGCGCTTTGGGTTCAAACAGAAAAAAATACCAGTTTACCAGATGCCCGAATAACTCGCAACCGCCCCGCGCGAAGCGGGCTGAAAAATGGAGGAAAAACTTATGCGGAGAATCGGAATTATAATCGGATCGACAAGCGACCTGCCGCAATGCCTAAATGGACTGCGCTATCTCCAAAAAGCGGTGCAGGAAAAGTTGATTGAAGTTCCTGTCTTTCTGGTCGCCAGCATTCACCGCAACACATCGGTAGTGCTCCAGCAGCTCACGGCTTGGAGCAAATACAATTACATTGATGTGCTCATCGCCGGTGCAGGTATGGCTAATCATCTTACGGGTATGTGCGACGCTTATCTGCGCTACACATTGGAAAACGACCATATCGTGGTCGTGGGCGTCGCCTTCTCTCATGAAAACCCGGAAAACACCGCTGCGGCCATTAAGAGCATAACCCAAGTCCCCAATAACCAGATCATCTTCGACGATTACGTGGGATCGCACGGATTTCACCGTGCCTGTTTTTTCGCGACCAAGGGAGAACTTCCGCAAATTACTCTCCCCCAACCAAAGGAGTATTATTCTGTAAGCCTCGACGAGGCTATGGCCGCCATCGAAAAGAAAAAATAAACCCCAACTCCCGCGCGAAAGCCGGGAGAAAATTCTGAAGGAGGAAATTCATGATCCCTATTTTTCTACGGACAGACGGTACTCCCTACAACCCACTGAATGAATCGGCCGTCCTGGATATTGAAATTCCGGGGCTGAAAAAAATGCCCGGAAAAAGAAAAGTCAGGCGCGGATTCATCTTGCCCGACTCGCATCTCCTTTTTGGAATCACTGATTCAACCGGGGCGTATGACCAGCGGCATTTCATCCGGATCGGCAGACATCTCATCAAGGCCTATTACCAAGGCAAGGGAATCATTGCAGCCAGCTTTGAGGAATGGGGCCGAGCACTCGCAACCCTGCTCATCGCTACCGATTACATTCCCAAGGATCATTATCGCAGCGTGATTCCGGAAGAGTTATACAACCGCTGCAGCGTTAAGTTGCCTGCTGATAAGATCTTTCCGGTGGAAAACATTGTTAGAACGGGAGCCGAAGGTTCGATGGTCGACAAGTCCCAAAAGGGCGACGTAATTTGCGGACAGGACGTTCCCAAAGGCATTAAATTAGGCGATCCGCTCCCCCGTCCGTTTTTCACTCCGACCACTAAAGCGCCCCCGGGCCAGAAGGATAAGCCCATCACCCTGGAGGAATTCTTCCAGATTGTTGGCAACGGACATGTCGCCAACTATATCTACGGGATGAGCGTCCTTCTCCATCTGCTTAACCGGAAAGTCGCCAGACAGTGCGGCTTGGACCGTCCGGACCAGAAGATGGAATTCGGACAGTTTGAAGCGGGCCTGCCCATCTTTAGCCCCCAGCCGGTTCCGGGCAGGAGAAAGTGGTCTGAAGAGTCAACGGCACTGCTTTTCAACGAACTTTGCCTGGCCGGGGATCTACCGATCAGGTCTTGGGAACAGATGCCCATGTTCGACCTCGGAATGTTCTGCGAATTCGCCAAAATTAACGCCCAGACCGGCATTATCCGGCTGGGAGACGAATACGGCGGGACTGAGGATGGCCGCTACAGGGATCTGGAAGACACGAAAAGAGGCCGAGAACTGATTGCCTCAGGCGCAAGAGATCTGGCCAAGGTTTTCCTGGAGAACTATCTTTGCAAGGAATACTTCCGGCTGGAAAGCAAACGCACACTCTCCGGCGGTTATGATAAGTCCGCCAGTCAGCGTGTAATTCTCCCAGAAGCGGCTGTTCGGGAAACTGGTGCCCGCAATTTAAGGGCACGTCTGCGGATCGGCAACCGCATCCCGCAGTCAAATTGATTCACAGCCCAGGCTGGTCCCGACGGAACGCCGCGCGTTCTCCGTTTCGGACCGGCCTGCGGCTTTTTTTTCTTGCCCCTTACTAATTCAGACACCGTCCTGAAAAATAATAATAGCTGAAGGCGAAGCCGTTTCGCTCACAAAATAATATTCTCGCTTTCAAGCATAGACGGAATTGGTGCCGGGGTTGCAAAAATTTCGCGCTGATTTTTTCGTAATACCTTGTATAAACATAGATTTTCCAGTATTCTAAATACAATGAAACGCGAAATAGCTTTTGCCATAATTTTCTTTTTGTGCTTGCCGCTTGCAGTTCGCGCCCAGGAAACCAACCTCGGCGATTTTTCGGTGGATAAAATCCAGGATGTGATTGGCTCGCCGATTTATCTTCATTTCAGCGGGCAAAAGTTTGCCGTTGACAAAGAAAGCCTATTGAAGTGGCTGAAAATCCGCCCGTCGCTCAAAATAAATTCCGGCTATCATTCCGAAGCGGAAAATATCAATTTCTCTCCAACCAGCGAACCCGGGCTCGCGATCTATTTCCGGTTTCTGACCCAAAGCCGGGACCGTTTTCACACGAAAATTTCCACCCGGCTTTCAATCGACGAAGAAAATCTCCAAAAATATCTTGAAAACGCCCAAAACGAAACTCGGGTCGCCCCCGAAAACGCGAAACTCGCTTTTTCGGAAGGGAAAGTTTCCGCTTTTGCCGTCAGCAAAAACGGATCCGAAATCAATCCCGAAAAAAGCGTTGAAAAAATCCGCGCGGAACTTGAAAAAAATCCCTACGCGAAAGACATTGAAATTGAAACGAATGTCTTGAAGCCAGAGGTCTCAAGCTCCGACGTCGCGCAATATGGCATCAAAGAGCTTATCGCGACGGGCGTTTCCAATTTCCGCGGCTCGCCGAAAAACCGGATTCACAATATCGGAGTCGGCGCGAGGCGTTTCAACGGCGTGCTAATAAAGCCCGGGGATGAATTTTCGTTCATCAAAACTCTTGGCCCGGTCGATAAATCAACCGGATACCTTCCCGAACTTGTCATCAAAGTCGATAAAACCATTCCCGAATACGGTGGAGGAATGTGCCAGGTTTCCACGACCTGTTTCCGGGCCGCCCTCAATGCCGGACTCAAAATCACGGCCCGCACTAATCACGCCTACCCGGTTCAATACTACGCTCCTCAAGGAACAGATGCGACCGTGTATATTCCCAATCCTGATCTTCGTTTCGTGAATGACACACCTGGATATATTCTCATCCAAACTCATATCGAAGGCACCCAGCTCACTTTCGACTTTTATGGGACTAATGACGGACGCGAAACAAAACTCGTCGGCCCAACCGTCACTTCGCGGGGAGAAGGAGGCGCCATGAAAACGGTTCTCTATCAGGAAGTCTATGGAGCGGACGGAAACCTTGTCCGAAAATCTGAATTCAAATCGAGCTACGACTCCCCTTCCAAATATCCCCATCCCGGAGAAGAAAAGATAACCGAAAAACCGTCTGATTGGTCAAGCAAAGAATGGAAAGAATACAAAAAAGCCAATGGATTGTGAGGTAATTGACTTCAACGCCTAAATTAGATATACTCACTGAATGTGATAATTTGTTTGTATGCTTGTCCCTGTAGTTCAACGGATAGAACGGGAGCCTTCTAAGCTCTAGATCGAGGTTCGATTCCTCGCGGGGACACAAGTCTTTGTTGCCTTTCGCTTAAATATTCAGTACGCAGCACAATATTTGTCTGCGCGCATAGCTCAGCTGATAGAGCAGTTGCCTCTTAAGAAAACGGTCCCTACCAGGCCTGCCCCGCATCAATTCAGTTTGACTTGGCACTAGACATCAAGGTAATACGCGCTGTTAGCTCAGCTGGTAGAGCAGTGGCCTCTTAAGCCAACGGTCGCAGGTTCGATCCCTGCACAGCGCACAAAACTAGAATTGGTGCGGGGTGAAAACCCTGGTGCGCGCACAAAAAATATATGGCGGGTATCGTTCAATGGTAGGACATTGGGTTGTGGTCCCAAGAACCTGGGTTCGATTCCCAGTACTCGCCCAAGCATAAGTTCAAAGAACTTATATAAATATATAGCTCATTAAAATATCAATCGGAGAAATCCGTCTTCATAAACTTATCTCACGGAAGGAGGTTAAAGCGCTATGAAAGCGTTGTTAGTTTATCCAGAATGTCCAAATTCATTTTGGAAATATCCCGAAGCTTTGAAATATGTCGGGAGAAAGGCGGCTTTTGTCCCGCTGGGACTTCTCACCATTGCTGCCATGTTTCCAGATTCGTGGGAATTGAAGCTGGTGGACTTAAACGTCGAGTCATTCACGGACAGGCACATTGAATGGGCGGACGTAGTTTTCGTCTCGGCCATGCATATCCAGCTCCGTAGCGCCAACGAAGTCATTGCTCGATGCTATGCAAAAGGCAAAAAAACAGTCGGAGGAGGTCCGGCTTTCACTTCCAGCCCGGAAAAATTTCCCCTGACTAACCACATTCTCCGCGGAGAGGCAGAAAATATTTTTCCGTTTCTTATTTCCGACTTGGAAAGAGGAAGGGCGAAAAAATTATACCGAAGCGAAGGCTATCCGGACCTCGCTGACTCTCCGGTTCCCCGCTGGGATCTCGTCAACATCCATCAATATGGGACAATGTCTGTCCAATATTGCCGCGGCTGTCCCTTTGACTGCGAATTTTGCGACGTTGTCTCAATCTTCGGAAGAAAAATACGAAAAAAACGGCGCGAGCAAATAATCGCGGAACTGGAAATCCTTTACCGTTTGGGCTGGCGGGGTTCCGTCTTCTTTGTTGATGATAATTTTATCGGCAATATCCCCGCCGTAAAGATGCTGCTCAAGGACATAATCGAGTGGCAGAAGAGCCGGAGCTATCCCTTCAAATTCCTCACTCAGGCAAGCATCAACCTCGCCAAAGATAGGGATCTCCTGCGCCTCATGGAAAAATCCAATTTTCACGAAGTCTTCGTGGGAATTGAAACCACAAATCGCGACGCGCTAAAAGCTTGGGGAAAACAGCAGAATGTCAACGTAGATCTCGCTGAAGCTGTCCGGACAATACAACACAGCGGGATTAAGGTCATGGCAGGTTTTGTTGTTGGATCTGACTTTGACAACCCCGAAATCTTTGATGATATCAAAAACTTTATCATGGAGACGGGCATAACCATCGCTATGGCGGGAATTTTGATCGCTCTTCCCGGAACCCGGCTCTGGAAAAGGCTCAAGGCTGAAAGCAGGCTGATCGAAGACTTTGGCCAATGGGATAACACCGCTAGCGTAACAAATTTCAATCCGATTATGGGTGTGGAGGCGCTCTTGGCAGGATATCTCGGCCTAATCCAATATCTATATCGGGCTGAAAATTACTATAAGCGGATCTCAAAAATGTTTGAAGTCTATCGCCCGACCAAAAAAAGCATCATTATTCCTCCCAGAGATATCAAGGCATTTTTGAAAAGTCTCTGGCGCATCGGAATTTTGTCAAAAAATCGCAAGTTGTACTGGCACCTTATGTGGAATACGGCCAGGGAAAATCCCAGCCTGTTTCCGGAGGCTATCGTGCAGGCAATTCTAGCCGAGAACTTCGAAAGGTTCGTTTCGAAGATGGCAACCCGAAATTGATTCTTTCAGGAAGCCGCCTTCTCCCTTAAGGGGGCGGTTTTTTCTTTACAAAATATAGACGCCACAGGAAAATTTGACCTTTGCTTGAGATAAATATAGAATTATAAGGAGAATAACAATTTTGAATAAAAATATGGAAAATAACGACCCAAATAAAAAGGGTAATGTTCTCATCGTTGAAGACGACTCTTTTATCAGCGGGCTTCTCCAGAGAAAATTCGCCCAGGAAAACTATGGTATTTTTAACGCAACCAACTCCGAAGCCGCGCTAGAGACGCTCAAGAAGAATAAGATAGATCTCATCCTTCTTGACATTATTCTTCCCGGCACAGACGGAATTGCTTTTCTAGAAAGCATAAAAAAAGAGCCTGGGCTTAAAGATATCCCAGTGATAATCACTTCAAATTTGGGCCAGCCGGAAGAAGTCGAGAGAGGGCTTCAGGCAGGCGCTGTTGATTATATTGTGAAAGCCAACACTGCTCCGGCCGAGATAGTTGAAAAAGTGAAATCCGTTCTCAAGAAATAAACGGAAAAACAAAAATGGAGGAAACAAAAACCGATTCAAAAAAATCCGGACTGGGCTGGTTTAGTGTTTTTATTTTTTTCTTAGGCCTTGCCGCAGTTAATCTTGTCTGGTTTCTTTTTTTTCCCAATCTGAATTCCGGACAAAAATATTCAGCTCTCCTGGCCGCAGCGATACTGAGCCTTTTCCTGGGCTTTTTTTTGATCTTTCGGAACCGAAAACTTATGAACGAGACCCGGAAAGAGCGATTGGAAATGGAAAATTTTTGCCGAAGAAGAGCCCTTGAAGAAAGCGATGATTTGAGGCAGCGGACAAAATCCCTGGAGGAGGCCAACAAAAAACTGGAAGGCATCAACCAGGAATTTATGGAAACGACCAAGAAACTTTTTGAAAGAGAAAAAGAACTCACCCGAGCCAACAAAAGGCTTCAGGAAGTGGACAACGTGAAATCTGAGTTTGTTTCTGTTGCCGCTCATCAACTTCGAACCCCTCTCACGGGAATCAAATGGTCCTACACAGCCCTTCTTGACAAGGATACTGGTCCGGTTAATCAAGCCCAAAGAGAAATTATTGAAAAAGGGATGGAAACAATCGATTATACCATTAGCGTCATAAATGACCTTTTGAATACGGCCCGTATCGAGGAAGGAAAAACGGGGTTCAATTTCACCGTCCAGCCTATTGGTCCCATGTTCCAAGAAATTCTCAAGCAACACCAGGCAACTATCGATGAAAAGAAAATAAATATGGTTGTTGACGTGCCGCTTTCCTCCTCTTTTTCATTCAAGTTCGACAAAGAGCGATTGACTATTGTCTTTGATAACATTCTGGCCAACGCCGTGAAATATACTCCTCCGGAAGGAACCATAAGCATCAAGTCTTTCCGAAGAGAGAAAGATATCCAATTCAAGATATCCGATACGGGCATAGGCATTCCCAAAAAAGATATCGATAAAATCTTTTCGAAATTTTTCCGTTCCAAAAACGCGGTTGGCTTTGAAACTTCCGGTTCGGGATTGGGGCTTTATGTCGCTAAAAACATCGTTGAAGGACACGGCGGAAAAATTGAGCTTGAAAGTGAGGAAAACCAAGGAACCACTTTCACCATCACGCTCCCCATTTCGTGAAAATTTGACGATATATGCCAAAAATCGAGGCATCCGCCTCGATCTTTTTGTTTTTCTTCTGAAGTTAAACTTCAGAAATAGCAAACCGCCGGAAATACGTATTTAAATACATATTTCTTATTCCTAAAGTTCGACTTTAGGAATGGTTACAAATCCCAGGCTGTTTTACCAACATTGAATGTTGGGGGAGGTTCAACTGTAGAAGCGGTTACAGAATATGGCTAGCTTTCGTGCTCTTGAACTTTCTCTGGTAGACAAACGATAATTTTATCAGCCCGCTCGCTAACGCTAAGAATGCTATTGCCATGCTTAATAAATCCCGTATCAGTAGTTACGACAATATTGCATTCTGCCGTATAGGCTGTTGCTAAATGTATTGTGTCCACAGCAGACAATACTGAATGAGAGGCAATGTACTGTGAAATTCTCCAGCCATCTTCACTAAGATTAAAAAAGGTTAAAAATGGAAGCCTTATAGGTATATTTTCAAGATATTCTTCAAGGTCTTTGTAATCATTATCCGAAAGAGTTTTTTGTCTTCTTTCTCTAAGAAAGCGGTCTACATCCCATTTCTTTCTTATTACTGTTTTTTGAAAAAATATACTATCTTGTTCTAAGTCTGCTAGTTCCATCATCGTAAAGGCAGAGGTTAAACATTCCCATCCTTTTTGTCGAGCAAGTTCAACCAACTCAACCGATTTAGGGTTGCGGTTTTCCAAATAATCCCTAATTATATTTGTATCAAGATAGATTTTCATTTCTTCTTTTTTACAGTAAATATAACCTTAACAGGTTTTTTGACCTCAACTTTAGCAGTAAAACTAACTTCTCCTTTTTTTGTATCAAACTTAACAACCGTTGGTTCTTTAACGGTTTTTTTTGCGATAAATGTAACTTTTCCCCTCTTTGTTATTTTTGACATTATTACAGAACTTAGCGATAAACTTACTTAGTATTATCTTATTCCTTAAGTTAAATTTTAGGAATAGCTATAATGCATAAAGTTATTTTGTATCTCTGCCATTAATCTTGGGTAATCGCTTCTTATTCCAGGACTTTGATTTGGTAAATAATATATTCGATTTCCAAAAATTGTTTTCCCGCAGTGGTGCATTTTTTTATCACAGGTTAATATCCTGACATTCTTAATCTCCTCAGCCTGAGTTAGCAAAAGAAAATCTGTAAAACCAGCTTTTATAAATGATTTATGTCTCGAATGTTTTTTATAATTTTTTGCTATAGTATCTTGATTTAGAGCAGGGCCTCCGAATAAATTTCTTTCAAATCCGGCAAGGAATTTGTCAAAAAGATCTAGGGCATTTTGAACAGAGCATGCCCCTTTTTTCATAAGGTTACGGTGAGAAATTAACTCACCCATAGTCAAATATGAGACAATAATCCACACATTTTTCTTTAATCTCAAAGCATCTAGAGATGCTTTAGCTTCTAAGTGAAAATTATTATTATTATTCAAATATGCAAATATTACATTCGTATCAAGGAATACCTTTATTAATTGCGATGAATTAATAATTTCCTCTGATTTTTTCTCGACTCCATTTTTCATCTTGGTATATTTATTAATTTATAAAACTTATTTTTCTCGCATTCTCGTTTTGTTTCTCTTGCTTTACCCAAACCAACCCTATTGACTGGAACATTAAAATACAAAGAAAATATCAGATCGTCAATATAATCTTTGATCTCTTTTTGTTTTTCAAAATCAATAGCCGGCAGGGATTTTAGTTCGCTTAAAATAATTTGTTTATCTCTAAACAATTTTTTGTTTTTCGAAATATCTTTTATCGTCTTTTTGATCAAATTTTTGTCTTTTTTTATTTTGCACTTTATTTGTTTGCCATCTTTTTCTAGAACCAAATTATCACCCGCCACTTCCATATCATCAAACTTTTGTATCATCACGCCAGAAAAATCAACCAAATCCGCTAGCGTTATATCTTCCAGTGCCAGCATTTCTTCGGCTTTTTTAATTATTTCTTCGTTTATAAATTGATTATATTCAGTTAACTTTGGAACGCGAATGAATGTTTTCATCGCCCTTAACGGAATAAAGAAATTTCTTTCATTCTCTTGTCTTAAATTATTTTTTAGAATTCTTCTATTTACCGGTGAATTAATTAGTGCAAAATAAAATAATAAGTTTTGCTTTGAGTTGGAAGATACTGTAAGCGACTGATTACTGACTAATAAAATGTCTCTATCCGTAAACTGAAAATGATCACTAAAACGAGTCCTCCATATAATTTTGTATTTTTGTTTAAATGTATTCAGACCTTGACTCCCGCCTGGAAAGTTTAATTCAGAATTTTTTGGATAATATTCATAACTTTGACTTACTGTATAGCGGTTCCAATCATTTTTTTCATAATCAAATATTTCAAAGCTATCTTTTTCTACACTAGTTATATTTTTTGAATTTATAATCGCCCCTCCGTCAAAATAGAAGTCGTCTTTTCTTGATAGTTTGGATCTGAAAGTTGAAATGTCAATCGTGTTATTTATATAGTTTTGAATAAATTCTGAATAACCTTTATCTTGTTTGATAAAATTCCAATTTGCAATATTTATCATCAAGTCATGTTGTTTAATTTTCCTTTTACTTATTTTTCTGCCCAAAGAAATATTTTGTAAACATTTTTCTATATCTTCATTTGAATCTCTATAATGTATAATCTCCACTTGATGAGCAGACTCTGGTGTAGCTCGCCTAACAACAAAAACCAAACTTGAAGTTGCAACAGTTTTGTTTTGTTTTAAGCCCCGCTCAATAAACATATTACCGCTAAAAGTGATGATCTTTTCAATGGTGTAAAACTTTGCTAAGTGATAACGCGCCACATCCAGATCGTTGGCGGATAAAATTGTTTGTGGGATAATATAACATAATTTTCCGTTATCTTTTAAAAGCGCTAATCCAAGCGCTATGAAAAATGCGTAGAGATTTGGTTTTGGAGCATAGGCTTTTATTCTGCCGGGAACGGTATTCAGATTCATTCCGTATATATCGCTCATCATTGCTTTTTTCTGCTGTATTAACTCAACAATATATACTCGCTGTCTCGAGCATTCGTTGTAGCTGACATATGGTGGATTTCCAATCACAAAATCAAACCGACGACGTGGACATTTGGGATTATTTTCCAGACTTTTCTTCATTTCCTCCAGGTCGCTTTTCTCCCGCATAAAACTGGAATAATCCAAATCTAATTTCTTCGAAGAAAATAATGTTTGCTGTCCCACGAGATCATGCATAGTATTTCTGATCTCGGTATCTAAAAATTCGGCGACACTGTCCTTTGTTTTAAAAACTTTAATTTTCCTATCGATTGGATTATTATATTTTTCATTAAGGATGAGCGGAAGCATTCTCATTAAGATATTCATTTCCGCAAGATATAGCGGGAATTCGGCTATATCCAATCCAAAAACATTTTCATTAATCATCTCTTCAATTTTTTTCGACGTTTCTTCCGAACCATTGGGAACAGCGCTTATAATTTGATCAGTCGCACTATATAAAAAGGTACCGCTTCCACAAGAAGGATCGACGATTGAAATATAAGGATCGTCGGGTTTGTTGCTTAGCCGTCTTTTGATTGTTTCCTTAGTATAACCAACTTGGTCGAGCATAAAATTGACTATAGCCGGATCGGTAAAGTATTGTCCCTTTTTTGTGTCCTCGTATAGTTCTTTCAGGTAGTTTTCATAGATATAGCCAAAAATTTCATTCTTAACATTCGCAAAGTTGTAATTTTTTATAAAAACAAAAATATCGAGCCAAGGAGAAACATCGTGAAGTTCTTTTTTCGGTTTTCTGATTAAATCACGGAGCGTTTTATTGATAAATTCCTGTTCCTTAATAAACGGACGATAAATATTTTGTGAGATGCTATTTGAAATTCCCTCAATATTTCCCAGAATTTCTCCATAATGTTTTGTTTTCAGGCAGTCTTGTATATTTTTTGTAATATCTTCAAATTCTTTTGTAAATTTACCAAAGTCATTGTCGACAAGAGTTTTGTAAAGTATGAACTGAATTATATACGCGTATGTAATTTCGACTGCTTTTTTCTCTTGTTCTTTTTTTTCAAGGTCTTTGAAATATCCTTCAATTTTCAATTTATTCTTGAATCCTCGAATCAACGTAGTAATTGCATTGAAAAAATCCTGCTTTCTTTTTTCCACTGATAGATCGCTGGGCAACAATTTCAGCTGTCCTCTTTCTTCAAAAAAAGACAAATAATAAAATTCCGGCTTGGTATACTCTTTCCAAAAATCGATGAATAATCCCGGATCAGAAAATATTTCATCAAGTGTGAATTCTTTCAATGAATTACCCAGCCGCAGCAAGCTGCGGGGTATCCTGTTAAAATTTAAACAGCCTGAGTTGATTTGAT
>MFSH01000008.1 GCA_001784875.1 Candidatus Moranbacteria bacterium RIFOXYB1_FULL_43_19 | reverse complement strand
AGGTTGCATGGCTGGCAAATTTTGTTTCCATGCATCTATTCTAACATATTCCCAGCCGCAGCAAGCTGCGGGGTATTATTACTTCGTAATAAAACTCAAAACTCAAAGTTAAAAACGCAAAACTACAGCTAAAAACTTAAAACTAGTTTAGTTTTTCGCTTTACGTTGTTGTTTTACAATTTGCGTTTTACACTTTGAGTTTTTTTGATTTTTTACCTCAAACGCTATAATATACTCTCATGAGTACCACTCTATATAGGAAATACCGCCCGGCGACTTTTTCTGAAGTTATCGGGCAAAAGCATGTTGTAAAAACCTTACAAAACGCCATCAAATCCGGCCGGATCGGGCAGGCTTATCTTTTTGCAGGCCCGCGGGGAACCGGAAAAACTTCCATTGCCAGAATATTCGCCAAAACTATTAACTGCGCCCATTTGAAATCAGGGGAACCCTGCCTCAAATGTGATTCCTGCAAAACTATCCTTGACGGCCGCGCACTTGATATCATCGAAATTGACGCCGCTTCTCACACCGGCGTGGACAATATTCGGGAGCTGAAAGAAACGGTCCAGCTTCCGCCGAGCGCATTGAAATACAAAATATATATCATCGACGAAGTCCATATGCTTTCCGGCGGTGCTTTCAACGCGCTTCTCAAAACCCTCGAAGAGCCGCCAGAGCATGTGATTTTCATTCTGGCCACGACCGAAGTCCACAAAATCCCGGAAACCATTCTTTCCCGCGTCCAGCGTTTTGATTTCACCCGGCTCACTGTTGAAGAAATAATCAAAAGGCTTGAAGAAATTTCCAAGCTCGAAAAAGTGAAAGTGGACCGCGAAGCCCTTGAAATCATCGCCACGAGCTCCGAAGGCGGGATGCGAAACGCCGAGAGTCTCCTCGGCCAAATCATTGCCCTCGAAGACAAAAGGATTACAACAAAAGAAGTGGAGTTTCTTCTGGGGACAATTTCTGAAAAAGAGCTCGTGGATTTTGTCGGCGCGATTATTGAAAAAAATATTCCCGCCGCTTTTTCCAAAATCGGCGCCCTTCGTGAAGCCGGTGTTGATTTCAAAAATTTTGGAAAATCTTTGCTCAATTATCTTCGCCAAATGCTCGTTCTCAAAATAAACCCGGAACTTGGGAAAAAATTGTCATATGAACTCACAAAAGAAAGGCTCGAACAAATAAATGATCAAATCAATAACATAGAACTTGCCGAGATTTTGGATCTGATCAATATTCTTCAGGAAAATATCGAAAAATTTCGCAACAGCCCCATTCCCCAATTATTTTTGGAAGTAAGCCTCGCCAAAACAATCCGCAGCAAACCTGCTGAATTTAGAGATCCGACCCCTAAAAGAGAAATTGCGCAAACCGCGCTTCCGAAGGTTGAACCTTCGGCAAAGAAAAAAACGGATATTTCAGGAAAGCAAGAGGTGAAAGAAACGGCTGCGAAATCTGAAAATAAAAGTCCTGGAAATTCAAGCGAGGATTTCAATCTCATTGTTTCCCAATGGACGGAAATTATCGAGTCTCTCAAAAGCTACAACCATTCCCTTTCCTCAGTCCTCAAAATGTCCCAGCCGGCTCTGATTGACGGAAAATATCTCATTCTCAAAACGAAATACTCTTTTTATAACGACAAAATTTCCGACACCCAGAACCGGTTGACAATAGAGAAAGCGATTGATAAGATAACGGGCGTTAATTTGCGGTTGAAAGCCGTCACTGAAAAAGATTTTTCCGCCCAATATCCCGATTTCAAAGAGAAAAAAAGCCTTCTGCAGGAAGCCGTCGACATTTTCGGTGGCAAGATTGTGAAGGAGTAAACACTGGGGCGTAGCCAAGCGGTAAGGCAGTGGCCTTTGAAGCCACCATTGCGTAGGTTCGAATCCTACCGCCCCAGCTGCAACATTTTATGAAATCAAAAATATCAAAATTTGATAAAGAGTGTCTACAAAAAGCTATCGATTTTGCGTCTGAAGTATTCAAGAAAGGTACCAATTATCCTGTCGGAGCCGTTTTGTCTATTGACGGCAAAATTGTTGATGCAACCGGAAGCAATATGTTTGGGCATAAATCGCGGGTTATGCATGCGGAGAATACTTTGATTATTAGAAACGGAAAAAAATTATTCAAAGCTTTTGATGCTGGCAAATCTTCGACCTTATATACAACTCTCGAACCTTGTATTCAATGCTTGGGATCCTGTGTGACAAATAATGTGAGCAAAATTATATACATCCAAAAGGATCCGAACGGCGGAGCCTGCGATATGAAGCATGATAAAATCGGTCTACACTACCGCGAAGTTTGGCCCGAGATAATTCACGCGCCAATTTCCGAAAAACCAAAAAAATTAATGATCGCCTTTTTCAAGTCGGAAGTAAAAAGGGGAAATATTGAATGGCCAAATAAAATGCTTAAGTTATTAGCGAGTGGATAAACTTGATATTAAATAAATTCGAAGTTCGTCCCATAGCCCCAGCAATAATTGACAAAAAATTTTCCAGCTTATACTATACAAAGCCAACCATTTTGGTTGAGTTTTTATTTAAGGAGGAAAAAAACGTGGCAGAAAAAAACTACGCGAGACTAAGGAAGGCGAAGGAAAAGTTCGAAAAGGCAGTTGCGGCCGCCATCGAGGAGTATGAGCAGGCCGGGGCAACACCTATCGCTTCAATCGTTCCCAAGCGGCGCGAGGGCAAGGTTGCCGAAATCCGCGTCAACTGAAAATATCAAGAGTCTCATGGCTCTTCTCCCCCATCGGTTCGCCGGTGGGGTTCTTTTTTATAAATATTTCGAAAAATAAAAAAGCCCGGGGCGATATTTTGCCTCCGGGCGATCACTTTTCGCAAGAATTGTGATTATGTTTAGTCAGAATTTGCCCGAAAGTGTGGACTTCATGTATGTCATTTTCGAGATGCACAGTGATGATTTCAGTATCTTCTCTCATCTCCAACATTGCGGAGAGAAATGTCCGGCAATTTCCGCAGGGTTCGAGAGTCAGTGTAATGAGACCGCTCTTATGATCTTCTTGAGGCTCACCGGCAATTACAATTCCGACAATCAATTCGTAACCGGCATGCCTGGCCGCCTGCGCCGCAACAGCTTCGGCACACATATTAGGACCGTGCGCCAGCGGTTTCATGTTTGATCCCCTGAAGATTTTATAAAAATCTTCTATGTAATGGGGTTTTGAATTGAAGGCATAAAGAGCGCATCCCACACAAATTTCCTGTAAGACATCGCGCAAGTTTGCGCTATCCTGCGAGCCTCGACAACGAGGTACGGAACAATTTGCCAAAATGAGGGAAGGTGAAGCTGCAACATTTCCGCGGCCTTTCCTTCTTCAGTGAGTTCCCTCCATTCCATGCGCCTTTGAAGAAGTTTTTTATAGGCTTCGATATCTGGTCCAAACAATTTCTCCTCACCTCCTTTTTTTGGAATAGATAAATTTATACCACAAAACAGCAATTGTCAAGACCTTCAAAAAAAATGCTATAATATAGGAAATAAATTGCCAACTGATGGAAGCTGCACAAACAAATCGCAAATTAAACAGCTATCAAATTGTTTTTCTGCTGATTCTTGCCATTTATCTCATTTTCAACTTTTCGGCGATGAGGAATTTTGGCATCACCTGGGACGAGCCATCACAGCATTTTATCGGCCAGGCTTATTCCGACCTTTTGCGTGGGAAAATCGACCGCATTGACTTCCCCGCTGGCAACGATCTCCAATATTACGGCCCTTTTTTCGAAATGGTGAACTACAGCTTCAGCTCGGCAATGATCGAAGTCTTTCGGATGGATCCGGTAATTGCCTTCCACCTGTTGCTGATTATCACAGCCGCGACCGGCCTCTACTTCTTCTTCAAGCTGGCTTCCCTGCTTTTCAACGAACGTGCCGCTCTCCTCGCCTCTTCCTTTTGGATTCTCCATCCGATTTTATCCGCTCACAGCCAGTATAATTCCAAAGACATTCCAGTTATCGCTGGATTTATCACCACCCTTTATTTTCTTTTACGTGGTTTTTTTGATAGAAAATGCAAGTTTGTTATTGTATCCGGTGCAATTTTCGGCCTTTGTCTCGCTACAAGAATTGACGTGATGTTTCTGCTGCCGATTTTTTTCCCCGCATACGCCATTTATATAATCTTTGAGCACAAAACCTCTTCACAAGAAGAGTTTGTCGCGAGAATAAAAAAAGATTTCTTGTATTCCCTTCTCTTTGTTGGCATATTTGCGTCGTTTTTTTACCTGGCTTGGCCGGCTCTCTGGAGAAATCCCGCTTTCTTATTTTCAGCCATCGGATATTTTTTTCACCATAGCTTTCCCGGCCATGTTCTTTATTTCGGGGACCTATACTCTGGCAGCGCCCTTCCTTGGCATTACGCCATTTTTCATGTCTTGGCCACTACTTCCGCGCTGGTCCTGCTTTTTGCTTTTTGGGGTTTTATTTCTGCTGCCAGAAACATGCTCTCCGGCAAAAAAATATTCTTTTTTTCGCTTATTTCCCTCTGGATATTCTTGCGGCTCGCTTTTGGCCTTTTCCCAAAATCAGTAAAATACGACGGTGTCCGGCATTTCATGCTCGTGATTCCGCCCATCTTGATTCTCGCCGGAATTGGATTTGATATCTTCTTAAAATATCTTGATAAAAAGTTTAATCTCGCCAACGAAGGCCGGATCAAGCTGCTGAGCACTGCGATTGGCCTTGCTTTTCTTTGGCTCCTCGTCGAGTTTTTCTGGATTTACCCTTTCGGAGGGTCGTATTATAATGAAACTGCGAGGCTGATGCTTGGATCGCAAATTGAAAAGCGCTTTGACTTTGAGTATTGGGGTCCCAGCTACCGCCAGGGTATGGATTGGCTGAACCAATACGCTGACCCCGATTCCAGTTTTTGCGTTCCTATAGCTGGCCATCTGGTGGGCTGCTATCCTGTCCGGGCTGATCTCTCTTTCGACTGCACTGAAAACGCGAATTATCTCATGTCCATTACCCGCTGGGCTTATACACCTGAAAATATGGAGGAAATTTTCAAATATGAACAAAAAGAGCCATTTTACAAAATATCAAGATACGAGTCGGATCTTTTGGTTATTTACAAGCTTAAATAAGTGTTTCCTGAAGAAATAAAATAATTTATTAATTCTATAAACTATTGCCAGAGCAACATTTTATAGTCACCAAAATTTATGGACCAAGACTTGTTGGAAAACCAGCCCAAGACTGATCCGCCTAAGGCGGAGCTTGAAGAAATGAGCCAAAAAATAGATGAAATCAACAGGATCACAAACCGGACTTATAAGATAATCCTCTGGACAGCGATTGCCACGGCCGTGTTGTTCATTCTTCCTCTTATTGCTCTCGCCTTCGTTATCCCTTATTTCCTGAAAACACTGACAAGCATCACGGGATTATAGAATAAAAAATACTCTATATGCCATACTTTAACTCACTTGATAATTCGGCGATTCTTTGGTGATAGTCACGTCATGGACATGACTTTCTTTGAGCCCCGCATTGGAAATTTCCACAAATTTCGCTTTCTCCCGAAGTTCTTTGATATTTTCTGCGCCGCAGTATCCCATTCCCGAACGAATGCCCCCGACCAGCTGATGAAGACTGTTCGCGAGCGGCCCTTTGGCAGGAACGCGCCCTTCAATCCCCTCTGGTATCAATTTCGAGGCTTCGACTTTCCCCTGTCCGTACCGGTCGGCCGACCCGTCAAGCATCGCTCCGAGCGACCCCATTCCACGATAGAGCTTATAGTTTCTCCCCTGGAATAAAATAGTTTCGCCCGGCGCTTCATCCGTTCCGGCGAAAAGACTGCCGATCATGACCGCATTCGCCCCGGCTGCGAGAGCTTTAGCGATATCGCCCGAAAATTTGATACCTCCGTCGGCAATCACCGGAATTTTGTGTTTCGCTGCTATTTTCACAACATCGAAAACAGCTGTAAGCTGGGGCATGCCTGCTCCGGAAACTATCCGAGTCGTGCAAATTGATCCAGGACCGACTCCGACTTTTAGAGCGTCCGCGCCGGCTTTGATGAGATCCTCCGCTCCTTCGGCCGTCACAATATTTCCCGCCGTCACCGGAATGTCAAAATTTTTCTTGACTTCGCGCAAAGTTCGGAGCACCGCTTCCGAATGCCCATGCGCCCGGTCGATGGAAACCAAATCCGCGCCCGCTTTCACAAGAAGTTCCACCCGTTCCAAAATATCAGCGCTTGTTCCGATGGCTCCCCCGACTCGCAACCTACCAAGGCTATCCTTAGCGGCGCTCGGATATTTTCTCTTTTTTTCAATGTCTTTGATAGTAATCAGCCCTTTGAGAATATACTGTTTGTCAACAATGGGAAGTTTTTCGATTTTATATTTATGGAGCAGCTTTTTGGCCTGCTCAAGAGTTGTCTTTTCCGCCGCCGTCACTAGCTTGTTTTTCGTCATCACGTTTCTCACCAGCCTTTTCATATCGGTTTCAAACCGCATATCGCGATTGGTGATGATTCCGATCAGCTTGTTTTTTTTGTCCGTCACCGGAATTCCGGAAATACGGTAGTGTTCCATCAGCTTTTTTACCTCCCCGATAGTCGCGCTCGGCCGCACCGTCACCGGATCAACAATCATTCCGCTTTCCGATTTTTTCACTTTTTCCACCTCGGCCGCCTGCTGCTTGGGAGATAGGTTGCGGTGAATAATTCCAATTCCTCCTTCCTGCGCGAGAGCAATGGCGAGCCGCGATTCAGTCACCGTATCCATCGCCGCGGAGAGAATGGGAATATTCAGCTTGATATCTTTGGTTATATAGGTGCTCACATCCGTGTTCCTCGCCGAAACCCCCGATTTTTGCGGGACGAGAAGAACATCATCGAAAGTAAGGCCTTTTTTAATATCGTCTTTTGCTGGCATAAAATATTAGCTTAAGTATTATTTAACGGGGTAAAAAATAAAGTCCCCAAAAAGAGAACTTGTTCCTTTTTATAACTATAGTGTTTTTTAAAATTTGTGTCAAAAAAAACAAAATGCTAGAATTTTATCGTAATCATTTAGATAATATATTATGCATCTTACGCCTCTCGAGTTTATTCTTATCGCCTCTACTCTCTTGGAATTTAATCCTCTCTTTCAAGCTGTTAAAAGCATAAAAAGAAAGAGTGCTAAAGACGTTTCACTGTTCACTTTCTTATCTATTTTGACTATCGGTGCCCTTTGGCTATTTTATGGAATTTCAATAAAAAATATCCCCTTGATTATTGGAAACGCAATCAAATTGTTCACAAGCTTGTCGGTTGTCTTTATTTATTTTATTTTCCGGAATAAGTCCCAAGGAGAAAAGCTTTCTTTATGAAAAAAAACTCTTCCGACCCATCAGCATCAAAAACTATCAGTTTGTTTAAGCGAAATAGAATCGGTGTGATCCCAACTGACACCATCTATGGCGTTGCGGCTTCGGCATGGTCAAAAAAAACGGTCGAACGGGCATACAAAATCATGAAGCGCAATCCGAAGAAGCCTTTTATCATCCTTATTTCTTCAACAAGGGATTTGACTTTGTTTAGTATAAAAATAGATAGCACTGCAAAAAATATTCTCAAAAAAATCTGGCCTGGAAAAGTGAGTGTTATTTTGCCGATTAAGACCAAGAAATTTGAGTATCTCCACCGTGGGACAAAAACATTAGCTTTTAGAGTTCCGAAAAAGAAAAGCCTGATAAATTTAATCAAAAAAACCGGTCCGCTTATCTCTTCGAGCGCCAACCCGGAAAGCATTAAATCGGCTGAAACAATTGCCGAAGCAAAAAAATACTTTGGCAACAAAGTTGATTTTTACACGGGCGGTGGTAAAATGAAATCGCTCCCTTCCTCTCTGGTTGAAATAAAAAGCGGCCGCGTGAGTATAATGAGAGAGGGATCCGGGAAGATCCCAAAAAAATTGTTAGAAAATAATCAATAATTTTTTCATACAATGAGAAAGGTATCAAATTGCGGAAAGCCGCATGATGAAGAAAAAGACGAGCCCAAAGGTGACGAAGGATGCGACTGCTCGCATTGCGGCCATCACTGCGGCTAGTTGTTGCCGTGATTTAATGTAAAAATCAGCCAAAGTGGCTGGTTTTTTCATATTCGCCTAAATCAGTTTAATTTGATAGTATAAAATAAACGTAAAAATACATTCGCAATTCATTGATTAGCATGAGATTCGCGGATTATTTTAGTATTTCGAAAGGAGGTGATACAAAAATGAAGACAAAAGGGCTCTTGGGCATGATCGCTTTCATCCTTCTTATCGTCGGAGGCTTGAATTGGGGATTGGTTGGATTTTTTAATTTTGACCTTGTAGCCGCTATTTTTGGAGACATGACTGCGCTTTCCCGGATTATCTACGACTTGGTCGGTCTGTCCGCCCTCTTTATGGTGGTGAAGAAATTCACGATGATGGGGGAAGAAAAAGCCGGTTAGGCAAAAAACATTTTTTTCGCGAGCTTTGTCAACAACTAAAGCGTTGGTTTTGTTTCTATGAAAAAACCAGAGGAAGAAATTCCAAAGGAAATTTTTATTTCAAGGATTTCGATACGATAATCCGGCATGAACTCCAGGGAAAAGATGCAATGTAATTTTGCTTTATTCAAAAGATATCGAGGCCTTCTGGTTTTGTTCTCGCAAAAAACAGACGGGTCAATGAAATTCCAGAATAATAATTCTGTTTTGATGAAAAAAAATCTGAGGAACAGGAAGAAATTTTTGAATATTTTTGGCATCTTTCCCAAAGATGTTTCCAGCGGAGAATTATGCCACGGAAATCGAGTTGAATATGTATCCGCAAAAAATAAAGGAGAAAGATTCACAGGTACAGACGGCTTAGTCACCGATCAAAAAAACATTTTTTTATCAGTTACAGCCGCCGATTGTCTGCCGATTTTCTTGTTTGATCCGAAAAAAGAGATAGTCGGGATGGTTCATGCCGGCTGGCGAAGCTTAGAAAGAAATGTTTTAGAAAACGCAGTCGGGAAAATAAAAGAATCGGGAGGTAAGTCACAAAATATTTTAGTTGGCATCGGCCCGGCGATTTGCCAAAAACACTATGAAATCGGTCTGGAAGTGGCGAAAAAATTCGCAAAATATCCGGAGGCGATAAAAAGAAAAGGCAATAAAATTTTTTTGGACATAAAAAAAGTCGCCGAATTGCAGCTTCTATCTTTGGGTATATATAGCAAAAATATAGAAATCAGCTCCGAATGCACTTTTGAGCTACTTGGAAAATATTTCTCGGCAAGAAGGGATAAACCCAAAGAAGTCGAAGCAATGATAGCGGTGATTGGGATAAAGAATTTATAATCTGTGCCCTCGACAGGCACGCCGACACTCTCACTTTGGCGGGTAAAAATCGAACCTAAAAATTGCGTCCTTGGCAGGACTCGAACCTGCGATCTTTGGTTCCCTGCCCGTTTTTTTTTGCGCCCTTGATAGGAATCGAACCTATATTTCAAGTTCCGGAAACTTGCGTCCTATCCATTGAACGACAAGGGCAAAAGCGCAAGCAGGCGGCCGGAAACCAACACTCCCCGCCCGACTCGCTTCGCGACTCGAAGCGGGCAGGTATCCAGTTGAGCTACAAGGACATATCCATTGCCTGCCCCGTAGTTAAATGCGAAGCATTTATACTTCGGGGGACGACAAGGACATTCGGTATAGTATACTGTATTACTGTACTAGATATGCTTATCTACTTTTCCAATTTTTCTGTCGTAATTTCTTGTGATAACTGATCGCAAAGCGATGGGCTTCGTTGCGAATTCTCTCGATTAGCTTCGCATCACTCAATATACTGTTATACCTCTCCCTTATTTCCTCATTTCGACCAAGATATGTCAAGAGGTATTTTGACTGGTAGATATCGATTTTTTTTCGTGTCGGCCCTTTGGCAGCAGCAATGATCGGGATTTCGAGTTTCAATTCCTCCATTATTTTCTGGGCCATATTGAGATGGCCCTTCCCCCCGTCGAGGAGAATCAGGTCCGGTTTCGGCCAATTATTCCTAAAACGCCGAGCTAAAACTTCTTTCATCATACCAACATCGTCAACACCAATGACTGTTTTGATTTTGAATTTACGATATTCGTTTTTATCCGCTTTGCTGTTCGTGAAAACGACCATCGAACCAACCGCATAATCACCGCCGATATTGGAAATATCATAGGCCTCGATCCTTCCCCAAGACTTAGTCTTGGAATTTTCCAAGACTAAGTCTTGGTTTATCAATGCAACATCCCTGATATGTTCGAGCGCGAAAATTCGGTTGCGGGCTTCGGCGGCCTTTTCGAATTCGTGGTTCTTCGCGCAATTTTTCATTTCTTTTTTAAGCGAGCTGACGAGCCGCTTTTTTTCGCCTCGGAGTATCATCTCGATATTGCGGATATTTTTGAGATAATCTTTTTTCGTAATAGCTCCCACGTACGGTCCGGGACACCGGCCGATTTGGAAATCAAGGCACCCTTTTTCGGTTTGCTGCTTGTTGGAATGAAACGGAAAAATTCGGCGAATCAGTTTCAGAGCAATATTCATTTGATATTTTGATAGATACGGCCCGTATATTTTTTTTGCCGGCACTTTCCCCAGCTCCGTTTTCCAGAAAATCACCACTCGCGGAAATTTTTCTTTGGTGATCACAAAATAGCCAAAACTCTTGTCATCTTTCGCCATCACATTATATTTCGGCTGGTACTTTTTGATGAGATTCGATTCCAAAATCAAGGCTTCGAGAACCGAATCGGTTTCATGGATTTTTACTTCTGTAGCTCGCGAGACCATTTCAACAATCCGTGGCCCTCTCTCAAGACTAAGTTTTGTGGTTTTCCAAGACTTAGTCTTGGAAAAATTTCCGAAATAGCTCCCCACCCTGCTCTTAAGACTCGTTGCTTTCCCAATATAAAGAATTTTCCCTTGCTTATCGCGAAATTCGTATACACCGGGAGATTTGGGGAGATTGGAGATTTTAGATTTTATGGTTTGCATTGACATACAAATCTTAATGCTATATGTTTATACGAAAACCAAAAAGCAACAAGATCTTTAACTCCAAGGAGGAATGGAAAAAGTGGATATCATTGGAATCGCTTTGTGCTTCGTTGCACTGGTGTTGTCAGGTTTGTATCTTATAGGCAAGCGTCTGGACGTTCCCCCTCCTCTGGGAGAGATGTATAAAAAATTACCCTTAATCCCTCTCGGCGAAATGGAACCCTGGCGACTCTTCGAACTGGGCTGGCCAAATAACGGCGGCGTAAAATTTGTCGTCGTGCGACCGATGGAAAATCCGGGGCGGGATATCATCCCAATCTTAGGACCTGGCGACAATTATTACGAACTTCACCAATCGACGCCAGTGACCCCGATCGAGCCAATCAGCTAAGGAGGCCGGCCATGATAATGGTTTACGAGGTACGGATTAAATTCAAAGGCAGCGAGTACGAAGCCCTGGTTACTCAAGATGGAAGGCGCGCACTGGATCGAGCTTTCACTGGCGCCACGGATGATCTCGTCTTGTCTGAGTTCTTGAATTACCTTGAGAATCAGGCCTGCGCGGAAAAAATCATTTCTGTGGGAACCAGTACGGACATGCAGAACACCATGGACCAGCGAGTCCGTGTTATCACGAGATCTTAACTTAAATTCTCCTGATATTAATAATCTGAGGTGCTGAGGGCCAGCCTAGAAAACTGGTCCTTTTTCTTTTGTAAAATTATTTTACTACTATATATAGTAGTAAAACTCACTACAACTAGTTGTAGTGAAAATTATCCCAATTACAAATTACGATTTACGAATTACGTCGCGAAGAAATTTTGCGGTATAACTTTCTTGATGATACTTCACCACTTCTTCCGGCGGGCCGGTGACCACCACGCGTCCGCCATTGTCCCCGCCTTCCGGTCCAAGGTCAATGATCCAATCGGCCGTTTTGATAACATCCATATTGTGCTCAACCACAATAACAGTATTTCCCGCCTCCACCAAGCGATGGAGAACGTTCAATAATTTTTTCACGTCGTCGAAATGCAGTCCTGTTGTCGGCTCATCAAGAATGTATAATGTATTTCCGGTCATCCGCCGCGAAAGTTCCGAGGCCAGTTTGATTCTCTGCGCTTCCCCGCCCGAGAGCGTTGTCGCCGCCTGGCCAAGATTGATGTATCCCAGCCCGACCTCCTCGAGGACTTTGAGCGGCGCATATATCCGTGGATAATTTTCAAAAAAAACTTTTCCTTCCGAAACCGTCATCGCGAGAATATCGGCGATATTTTTTCCTTTATATTTCACTTCGAGCGTTTCCCGGTTGTATCTTTTTCCGCGACAGACATCACACGGCAAAAATACATCCGGCATAAACTGCATTTCAACTTTCAAAAATCCTTCCCCGCGGCAATTGTCGCAACGCCCCCCATTCACGTTGAAAGAAAACCTTCCCGGACCATAACCATGCCGCTTCGCATCTTTTGTCATCGCAAAAAGTTCTCGAATCAGTGTGAAAAATCCCACATATGTCGCCGGGTTCGATCGCGGCGTCCTCCCGATCGGCGACTGGTTGATATGGATCACTTTGTCCACATACTGCGTACCGAGAATTTCCTTGTGCCGGCCTGGCCGCTCCAGCGAACGCATGATTTTTGCTGAAAGTCCTTTTCCAAGAATGTCTTCGACGAGTGTTGATTTTCCCGACCCCGAAACGCCCGTCACGCACGTCAAAGTTTTCAAAGGAAATTCAACCGTCACGTTTTTGAGATTATGCTCTGTCGCTCCTTTCACGGTCAGCCATTTTTTGTTTCGCACTGGCCGGCGACCCTTTGGGATTGAAATTTCAAGTTCTCCCCGTAAGTATTTGCCAGTGACAGAATTCTTAGCAGTTTCGATATCTTTAATTTTTCCTTCAGCCACAATCTCCCCGCCAAGCCTTCCCGCACCCGGCCCGATGTCAACCAGATGATCGGCACTCCGGATAGTTTCCTCGTCATGTTCGATAATAATCACTGTGTTGCCAATGTCTCTCAACTTAAGCAGCGTATCAAGAAGCTTCGCATTGTCACGTGCATGAAGACCAACAGACGGTTCGTCGAGAATGTATAGGACTCCGACCAGTTGCGAACCGATTTGAGAAGCAAGACGAATTCGCTGTGTTTCTCCGCCTGCCAGAGTATTGGCTGAACGGGCCAGGGTCAAATAGCCCAACCCGACATCATCCAAAAATTTCAGGCGGCTTTTCACTTCGTTCAAGATTTTTCCCGCGATTATTTTTTCCCGCTCGTTCAGTTTCAAACTCTCAAAAAATTTCAGCGTTTCATTTACGCTTATTTTTGAAACTTGGGCAATATTACGACTTCCAACTGTTATTAACAGCGCTTCCGGCTTGTATCGTGAACCTTTGCAGGCGCTGCACGGACTTTGGGACATATATTTTTCAATGTCCTGCCGCACCGCTTCCGATTCGGTCTTGAAATAGCGGTCGCGCATAAAGCCCAAAATTCCGTTCCAGGTGACGTCAAAGCGCCAAACTGCTCCGGTTTTTGTCTTCAGCCGCACTTCAATATCCTCTGGTTCCTCATCCCCATACAATAAAATATTTTGCTGTTTTTCGCTCAAATCCCGGAAACGGACGTTGTCGGGAATATGATAATAGTTCGTCACCGCCCGCAAAATCGAGCCTTGGTAGTTGTTCGGCTTGTAGCTCCAGGGCATGATCGCCCCTTCGGCAATCGTTCGGGTTTTGTCGGGAATGATGAGGCTCGGATCAATTTCTTTTTTCGTTCCCAATCCTTCGCAGTCAGGACAAGCCCCCTGCGGACTATTGAAAGAGAACAGCCTCGGCTCGAGTTCTGGGAAAACCACGTCCTCATGATCCGGACAAGCCATATTTTGGTTGAAAATAATCCCTTCCCCTCGCGTGTCGTGTTTCGTGTTATGCGTTTCGGGAATAACTTTCACCAATCCCTTAGACAACTTGAGCGCCGACTCAACACTTTCAAATATCCGGCTAATATTTTTATCGCTGATTTCAACCGTATCAATCAAAATATCAATGCTGTGTTTTTTGTATCTGGCGAGTATTTTTCCTTTTTTCGCTTCATCTTCGAGGACCACTTTTTTTCCATCCACGTAGGCCTCCGCGAATCCCCTTTTCCACATCTCCGCAAGAAGCGTGGCATAATCACCTTTCCGCTCGCGGACTACCGGTGAAAGAATTTCTAAAACATTCAATGTTCCCGGAGCATTGAATGTTAGTATCCGATCCACAATTTCATCAATTGAAAGTTTCGAAATTTCTTTTCCACATACCGGGCAGTGCGGCCGTCCGATTTTGGCATAGAGAAGCCGCAGATAGTCTTGGATTTCCGTCACTGTCCCGACTGTCGAGCGCGGATTGTGCGATGAGGCTTTCTGGTCAATCGAAATCGCAGGGCTCAAACCTTCGATTGAATCCACATCCGGTTTTTCCATTTGTCCCAAAAACTGCCGGGCATAACTCGACAAACTTTCAAGATACCGCCTTTGCCCTTCGGCAAAAATGGTGTCGAATGCGAGTGTACTTTTTCCCGACCCGCTGATTCCCGTGAACACGATAAACTTCCCCCGCGGAAGTTCAAGGTCGATGTTTTTGAGATTATGTTCTCTAGCACCTTTTATAATGATCTTATTCATATCAAATTGCTTGCCCCGTAGTTAACGCGAAGCGTTATACTTCGGGGTGCTCGCGAGCTCCGCGAATGATTATTTTATCCATATTTTCCCCTAAAGCTAAACTTTAGGCGCTCCTAAAGTTTAGCTTTAGGATTCTCCGCGCTAAATTCATATCCCTAACACAAAAATCCCCCATTTAAGGCTTGCCCCGTACCAAATATCATCGAGAATAAGTTTCTGATTTCGCAAATACAAAAACTTACCCCAAATTGGCATATATACAAACCAGCAAAAATTTGGTGCGGGGGTTTCACTAATATAATACTATTAAGTTAATAAATCAATTTCAAATTGCATAAAAAAAGTCCCGCAGCAAGCCGCGGGAGTAAAGGGTTTAATTTCCACCTGTATTACAGGTATTTTTTGATATTGTGTAAAATGACACCGCCTTCTGCCGCACCAGTGATGTCGTGAACATGTCTCATGTCCTTAATAAACACAGTGGTAGGTATAGCAAGGACACTGTATTCTCCGGCTATGGCAATATTCCCGGCGTTTTTTAGCTTATCCTTGTCGACGTCGACTTTGCAAATAACTACCCGACTGTCGACCTCTTCTATTACATAAGGAAGGTATTTTGCTTCCTGAAGCATTCTCCGGCACGGCCCACACCACATGGCATAAAAAAAGACCAATACGAGTTTGCCGCGAAGAGCCTTTAATTTTTGTTCGAATTCCCCGACAGCCGCCTTTCCACGTTTACATGCAAAGAACTCTATCACTTCTGCAGGCATGCCAATTCCCTCCTTTTCCCTGATATTTGTTTTGCCTAAAGCTAGCATAAGCAAACAATATGTCAATACGCCGTATAGCTTTTTACCCCATCTGCAATTTCCTGAGCTGGATGATTTCGTCCCGAATCACCGCCGCTTTTTCGAATTCCATATTTCGGGCGGCGGATTTCATTTCGGCTTCTTTTTGTTTCACATATCCGGCAATATCCTCGAGCGATTCGAGTTTCACGAATTCCCGCGGAATTTCCGGCTTCAGCTCGTGATCGACGATAGATTCGATTTTTTTCTTGATGGTTGTCGGCGTGATACGATGTTTTTTGTTGTATTTTGTCTGCGTGGCGCGCCGACGGTTCGTTTCATTGATCGCCCGCTTCATCGAGCCGGTGACTTTGTCGGCATAAAGTATAACTCTCCCGGAAATGTTCCTCGCCGCGCGTCCGATTGTTTGCACGAGCGAAGTTTCGGAGCGCAAAAAGCCTTCTTTGTCCGCGTCGAGTATTGCGACGAGCGAAACTTCAGGGAGATCCAAACCTTCTCGCAAAAGATTAACTCCCACAAGCACGTCAAATTTTCCCCTTCTCAAATTTTCGAGAATTCTCACTCGCTCCATCGTATCCACTCCCGAATGCAAATATTCGGATTTTATTTCGTTTTCTTTCAAAAATTCCGCGAGGTCTTCGGCCATTTTTTTGGTGAGCGTCGTCACGAGCACCCGCTCTTTCTTCGCCACCACATTCTTTATTTCTTCAATTATATCCTTCACTTGTCCTTTGGCTGGCTTAATTACTAATTCAGGATCCACTAACCCAGTAGGCCTGATAATCTGTTCCACAATTCCACTTGTGTTATGTGCTACGTGTTGCGAGTTACGTGTTTCGTATCCTCCCGGAGTTGCCGAAGTGAAAATCACTTGATTTATTTTTTTCTCAAACTCGCTGAATTTAAGCGGCCGGTTGTCATAGGCGCTCGGGAGACGGAAACCGTTGTCGATCAAAGATTTCTTGCGGGCGTGGTCGCCGTTATACATTCCGTTGAGCTGGGGCACGGTCACATGCGATTCGTCTATCACCATGAGAAAATTTTTGCCGAAATAGTCCACCAGCGTATACGGCGCTTCTCCCGGAGCGCGGCCGGTGAGATAACGGGAATAATTTTCAATTCCGTTGCAATATCCGATTTCCCGCATCATTTCCAGATCCTGCTTGGTCCGCCGGTATATCCTTTCCGCTTCCAATAATTTATTATTCTTCTTGAAATAATTCACCCTGTCTCTCAATTCTTTTTCTATCTCATGAAGCGCTTCTTCCATCACCGGCTCCGGAACGACAAAATGCTTGGCAGGATAGACTAAAACTTTTTCCAATTTTCCCAGCGCCTCGCCGGTGAGAAAATCATATTCGCTTATAGTTCTCACTCTCCCATCTCTCAATTCTATTCTGGTGACAATTTCCCGCGACGGAGCCATCACTTCAATCGTATCTCCATGAGAGCGAAACCTCCCGCGAGACAGATATTCACTGCGAAGGAAGTGCATTTCCGTGAGATCCTGAATCAGTTTTTCCCGATCAATTGCCTCCCCCACTTTGAAGCTAAGAGAAATCTCTTCATAGAATTCGGGTGATCCGAGACCATAGATACACGACACTGACGCGACAATGACCACATCATGCCGCGACATAACCGCTACCGTCGCCGCGTGCCGCAGTCGGTCAATTTCGTCGTTTATCTGGGATTCTTTTTCAATGTAGGTATCCGAGGACGCAATATATGCTTCCGGCTGGTAGTAGTCATAGTAGGAAACGAAATATTCCACCGCGTTTTTTGGAAAAAAAGTCCGGAATTCCTGGGCGAGCTGGGCTGCAAGCGTTTTGTTCGGCGCGATCACGAGAGTTGGTTTTTGCTCATTTTCGATGACATTCGCCATCGTGAAAGTCTTCCCTGACCCCGTCACACCAAGAAGGGTTTGGAATTTCATGCCATCCTTAAGACCAGCCGTCAGCTGCTTAATTGCTTTCGGTTGGTCACCGTCGGGGTGAAATTTTGAATTTATCTTGAACTTCGACATACTTAGATTAAATTTTGCCTGCCCAGTTGAATTTGCGCAGCAAATATTCAACCGCGGAATTTCATGTTCAATTATTATATAGGTAAAAAATAGATACGTCCATATAGATACTACCACAAATTATAATATAGTGATATAGTGATATCATGTTTAAGCGTGGAATTGCTACATTTACCCTTGATTACGGCAAGTGTCCGAAATGGCTCTTTGAGCGGATGGTGAAGCTGGGACGAGAGATGGCGCGGGTCATTGTCGCCGAATACGGACCGGATGAATTTGTGAAAAGGATTTCCGATCCGGTCTGGTTTCAAGCGCTCGGAACGGTTCTCGCTTTTGACTGGAACGCGTCGGGACTGACGACGATTTTGACCGCTGCTCTCAAAGAAGCCATTCGGGGCGAAGAAAAGGACTTGGGAATATATATTTGCGGCGGGAAAGGAAAAACTTCCCTCAAGACTCCGGAACAAATTTCTCTTTTTGGCGCGCGAGCCGAACTCTCGCAAGAGAAAATAAATTCGCTCGAGTATAATTCCCGCATGGCCGCCAAAGTTGATTCCTCACTCATTCAAGACGGATTTCAAATCTATCATCACTGTTTTTTCTTTTCGGTACCCCCATACCAATCCTCATGGAAGAAAAAGATAAAAAACGAAAAAAATAAATCCAATAATTCCGGAGATTGGTGTGGGGGCGAGAACGGCGCCTGGGCAGTCGTCCAGCAAGGCATGAACGAAAGAGAGGTCACAGCGCGGAGATATCACTGGTTTTCGGACTCTACTAATAACATGGTTATTGAACCACATGCTGGTATAATTTCGGATGGAAAAAATACCGGACTAAATATGACCGCCAAAGAAAGCGAGAATGCGCAAAAAATCAGCACAGAACTCGTGCAAGGGAGTTATAATACTTTGATGAAAGATCTCAAACTGCTGCGAAAATATTCCACGCCCCAAAGTGAAGTAATGTCTGTTGGCAACAAACACCAGGTGCTGACGAAAGTTAATTTAACCAATCTCGATTTCAAAACCCACCCTGTGATATTTGAAGATTTTTCAAAAAGTAAATATCTCGAAAAGATTTTATATGAAGTTTCCGAAATAAAACCAAAAAGTTACGAACAGCTTTTATCCTTGAAAGGCGTCGGCCCAAAGACCATTCGAGCGTTGGCTCTCACAGCCGAAGTGATTTATGGCGCGAAAGCCTCGTATGAAGACCCGGCCCGCTATTCTTTCGCCCATGGAGGAAAGGATTTCATCCCCTACCCCGTCGACCGGCCGACTTATGACCAAACAATCCAAACCATGCAAAAACTTGTCGAGAAAATGAAAATCGGATATTCTGAAAGAAATAAGATAATGAATCGCATAATATGAGCAAGGGAGATATTGAAAACCCGTTCCGGAAAAAAGGAGGAGACCCGCAAATGGGAAAGAAAAAAGAGAGGATTTTCACCGACGAGGAGGTTTCACTTCTCAACGAAATGGTGAAAATAGCCGTGCGCATCCTGAGAAACAAGGAGGTCGGTGTCGAACACCCCGAATTTCAAGAACGCAAGAAAGAAGTTATCGGAATTGTTTTTGGAATCACGGGAATAAGCTCCAAGGAGGAACAGGACCGTTTCTGGGGAAGTTTGGCCAGACGTATTGAAAATACAATATCCATCCCGCCGGAAGAGCACTTCCGTCGGAAGCGGGCAAAAGAGCTGAAAGATTCTTTCGGACAGCCGGAAAACGAAAGGACCCGAGAACAGTTGGACAAGGCAAGAAGTATCGTCCTTGAAAAAAGGGGTAAAGGAAGAAAAAAGGCAAAAGTTGACGCGGCCATAATTCGGGACGCTGTATATTCAGTCCTGAAAGATTATAAATTTTCGGGCATAAAAATGAGAGAAGCCGCTGCCAACGTATTGAAATACTACCTCTGTGTCGATTATATGATTCCAACCAACGATCCAAATTTGAGAAGCTTGTCGGATCCGGCCCGGCAAAGAGACCTTTTCTAAGGGCAAAATAACTGCAGAACCGACCGCTTGGGCATTCGCCAAGCGGTTTTCTTTTCCAAACAAAAAAGCCTGTCGTTCTCGACTGGCTTTTTTGATGAGTAATTTTTGAAAAATAATTACTCGGCTTTCGGAGCTTCTTCCGCTGGAGGCATTTCCGGAGTCGGTTCCACTGGAGAAGCCATCGGAGCTTCCGGAGCAGCCGGAGCATCCGTTGCCGGAGCATCCGTCATCGGAGTTGTAGTTTCGTCGGTCATAACGATATAAATTAAAAATTAAAAGCGAAAAACTAAAGGCTAAGGATTCGCTTCGCGATATTAATTTATAAAAAAAACGAGCGAAGCGAGTACCGAAACTTTTACTTATTCATTTTTACTTTTTTATTCACAAAGGCTTTTCTCCCATATCAAACGCGTCGGCCGTCGGAGCAGCGGCGACAAATGCCGCCTTTTTCATGATCTCCTCATTCACTATATCACGGTTCCTGCCATATTTCAACTTGGAAAGCTCTTTGATGGCTTCGGCAATCTTCGGATTGCCGACAGTCGGTGGATAAGTTTTCATATTGAACGGCGGCGCCACCTGGCTCGCGATCAAAAGTTTCATGAAGCAATTCCGGTTATCAACATTCATGAGGTCGTTGGCGTCAAAAACCGGCTCGAACTGCTTCTGGACAAACTCGGCATCTTCGGCCCCGATGCGAAATGAGCAGATTGAACCAACGTTTCCGAAAACAGCCTTCGAAATTTCCTCCTTGAGCTGGGCAATGAACTGGTGGGCTATGATAAGTGATAAGCGGTATTTGCGGGCTTCGGAAAGAATCTGGGCGATTGAATCGGTCGTGAAATTTTGGAATTCGTCGATATAGAGATAGAAATCTTTGCGCCCTTCTTCGTGCGTGTCCACCCGTGAAAGAGCCGCGATCAAAATTTTTCCGACAATAATCATACCCAAAAGGTTGGCGTTTATTTCTCCGATTTTTCCTTTGGAAAGATTGACAAGAACTATCCGCCGGTCATCCATTGCCCGCCGAAAATTGATGGTGCTTTTTTCCTGGGCGATGATCGGGCGCATCATGTCGTTCGAAATGAACTGGGTGAGTTTTGAAGTGATATAGGGAACCATGTTGGCCAGCGCCGCTTCGCCCCCCGCTTTTTCAGCTTCTTTTTCCCAGAAATTCTTGACGACCGGGTTTGTGCAATGGGAAAGTTTCATATGACGGAATTCTTCGTCGGCGAGAACGCGCGGAATTTCCATTAGTGTTGCGCCGGATTCGGAGTGTTCCATGACAAGAAGAGCGGCATTGCGCATATACTGCTCGAACATCGGCCCACCTGTCTGGCGGAGGTCATAGAGCTTGTCAAAAATGTTGATCATCTCATTAATAACAAAAGTCTTTTGCTCCGGTTTGGCATGGTCGAATTCAAGCATATTGAGCCCGAATGGCCTCTCTATATCGGCCGGGTCAAAATAAATGACGTCCTCCGCCCGCTCTTTGGGAATGGATTCAATGATGTGGTCAACCAGATCGCCGTGCGGATCGATCACGCAGACCCCCTCACCGTTTTTGATGTCCTGCTTCACTATTTCCTGGATCATGGTCGATTTTCCGGTTCCGGTTTGACCAATGATATAGAAATGGCGGCGACGATCGTCAGCGTTGTGCCGGATGACCGTTTCCACTCCGCGATAGTCATTGTAGCCAATTTTGATTCCTTCCTTGGAAATATTCGAAGGCGGAGAGGCCGTGCGGGACTTGAGCCAGGAAATTTTCGGCGTTTCTGTCGAAGAAAGAGGGAAATGGAATATGCTGGCCACTTCTTCGGAGGAAAGAATCATTCCCTGGTCGTCTTTGAAATTCCGGAAAATGAAATCGAAAGCGATGTTTTTTTTGCGTATTTTGTCTTCCCTCAACACCCGAAATCGGTTCAGCCCGGGATTTTCGTATTGAATGAAAGCGTTTTCAAGTTCGGCCAGCACCTGCTCGGAACGTTCCTGGGTGAGGGCCGAAGCCACGAGGCGGATGTTGACCAAAAATCCGGGCTTGTTCGACTTTCCCTCGATTTTTTTTATGATTTCCTGTTCTTCAGGTGTCAGCTGCACCGGATCTTTATCACTTTTCAGAATATCTTTTTTCTGACTGTCATCTTTTTTCACGGCTATTTTGAAGAATCCTCGAAACAGTTCTCGAAAAAAACTGTCTTTTTTCACGTCCGAAAGTTGCCTCCCCTGCTGCATTTTATGAGCTACTTCCCGCCCTTTGGTCCTCCAATCGCCACGAGCTGGTTTTATCAGAAGCTGGATCGCCGCTCCTTCTTTTTTTTCATCAAATTTTCCAAGGACATTGGTGATATTGTTGAGCGGATCGGACTCCAAAGACAGATAGGTGCGGATCGGAAAATGATTTTTTTGACTGAGCTTGAGGTACGATGCCGCCGTGAAGCTTCCCGGATTGAAAATATTGTAATCTTTTACCCTTTCGATGGCTGCTTTGGGATAAAAGCTATGAATCTGGCGTTCGACTATATTGATAAATTTTTTTGGCGCCCCGACAAAAAAACAAATCTCATCTCCGCTCGCCGGATTGGCGATTTCAAGGGATATAACCGCATCGCCATAGATCAGCCGATGGAAAATTCCGGTTTTTTCCTTGATATTCCCGAGGCTCGCGAAAAGATGTTCCGTTACGGAAATAAGCTCTTTGTCATTTTTCGGCTGCTGCTGCTGCGCCTGCGGATTCTGGGCTTTGAGTGACCGCGAAACTTTGACAATGTCAATATCCATATTAAGCGACCGGGTGATTTCAGCGCGAAAAGAAACAAAGCTTTTGAAAATCATCAAAAACGCCGAACCAAAGCTTAGCGCGGCCAAAAGAAAAGCAAGGGGATACATTATCAAGTTCAAATTATATACATCCATCTAAATATGTTTTTGTTTTTATTTTAAGAAGAATATTCTGATATACAATTTTGAATTTCCAATTTTTAATTTTGAAATAATGTTCCAATGCTTTAATGTTTCAAAATTATATCATTTGAAATTATTTCGAAATTCTAAATTAAAAATTTATAATTCTTTTAATAGTCCTTTCTGAATAAGTTGTTTTCGAAGACTCTCTTCCAAAAGACGGTCGTGGATTTCATCGAGGGTATAGTTATCCGCCTGGCTGGGAGACTTTCCTTTGTCCATGTGCCGCGCGACTTTGATCGCGTGCTCCGGGCCTTTTTGGAGCGCCATTTCGACCAGTTTTTCCACTTTTTTTTCATATTCTGTGATTTGCGAAACTGTTCCCGCGTCCGAAGCCACGCTCGCCCCGGCCGTCGGTTTTTGGGTTTGGATCGATTTCCGGACGGTTTCAATTTTTTCGGAAACTTCCTCGGCCTTTTTTTCTCCTCCCATTTCAGATTCAACTCCCGTGGCTTTTTCAGCCTCCGGCACCGGTACTTCCGGAATTTCAGTAATTTCCGTTTTTTTCGTTTCCACATTTTCTGGTACTTTTCCTGCGCCCGCGGCTGGAATATCACTTTTTAACTTTTTCGCCAAATCCAAATCCTCCTTTTCGATAGGCTCCTGATATAATTGTTGTGCCATAAAAGATCCGTAAATATTTATTTATGCAATATCACCGTAAATAAACTTCCCGTCAAAATTCCAATATTTAACATCTAATTTCTAATAAAAATCTAAATGCCCAATTACAAAAATTTTAATTTTTAATATTGGACATTTTATTGGAAATTGGGTATCAGAAATTAGAAATTACGCCAAAAGCGTCGCTATTTCCATATCAACTTTCAGCTCTTTGTCGCTTCCTCCGCATTTCCAAAGCCGGCGATGTCTTCTTTCAGCTCGTCTTTCAGGTCGCTCACCACTTTTTTCACAAATTCGTCATAATCGCTAATTTTCTCGCGAAGGAATTTTTCAATTCTGTCCGGTTCCCCTTTTTCATCAATTATTTTCATCAGTTCCTTTTGGTCTTCCGGCGACAGTTTGTCCATTGTCTCCATATAAAGGCGCTTCAAAACCAACTCCAGGAGATTCACCAGAACTTTGGATTTTTGCTCTTCAGGCAAATCCGTGAGTCCCAATTCTTCAACGATTGTTTCCTGCATGATTGTGTTTTTTGTTGTCATTGTTTTGTTTTCTAAATATTAAAGTCTGTTTTTTATGCTCAAGGCCTTGAAAAGGTTGAAACTGGTTCGCGACATCCGTTCTAGATATTGCTGCATCGTTTCCCGAGCATTGAGAGGCGGAAATTTTTGAAAAGTTTCCTGTGTGAAATTGACCGCACTTGCCCTTTGAGTCATTTCCTCGGCAGTTGGCGCAAGCGGCATGTCACTTGTGATTCCCGGACTAAAACGGCCGATAGCTTCTTGAATTTGAGAAGCCGGCGTGTTGAGCTTGAAACCTCCCAGATTTTCAAGCCAGCTGTTCCAAAGCCGCGCGTTGGCGCTGGTAAGGCCCGCAACAGCCTGTTCATTCAAGGCTTGAGCCTCCGCTCCGAGCCGCGCAACTTCACTCCTGCCAAAAGCTTCCGCCGCTGCTCCACGTTCCCGAGCATCTTCTATTCTCCGATCGAATTCGCTCGTATCAACTGCTCCTCTGCCGCCCCGTCCATGATGTTCCGCTGCCGTAGCCGCCTTTCCAGCGCTATGAGTTGGCTCGTGATGAACGGCTCCGGCCTTGATCTGCGAAATGTCCTCTACAAACAATTTTCCTTTGTCGTCCAGAGTAACCGTACAGCCTTCTCTGACCGCTGACGGCAATTTTCCTCCGTGATGGGACTTATACCATTCCATCGCATTGGCGGTTTTGTTTTCCGCGAGGATTTTTATTTTTTCGGCGTCTGACAAATCATTGAAATTTTCGGCATTAATCCCCATCCGGCCCAAGAAACCCTGTTTTTTGAGTGAATGGAACAGATTTTTGATTTTCGGATCATCCGGCTTAAGATCATATTCCTTCGCGTGCTCTATATACATCTCCCTCGTCACTTTCCAGACATTTTCACCGGATTTGATCCTGTGCGAATCGCCCAAAAACGGCCCTCCTGTCTTTTCCGGAACAACCGCATCAGAAACCGGACTGTGCGACGATTCATAGAAACCGGTTTTCCCGTCACCAAATGAATTTGTTATTTTTTCCCAAGTTTGACCGAATATTCCTCTGGCATGAGGCATAATATAATGGCTTGCAAGAGCTCCGGCAACTACAGTCCCCGAACCGATGGCCAAAGCATATCTTTTGTGCTTGGCGTCCACATCTGCGAATTTGTGCTCTTCTCCCTCTAATATGCCTTTTAATTTTTTCTCACTAGTCATTTCCAAACCTTCAATATAACCCTTCCATTGTTCATCAGTTTTATTTTTCATCGATTCAACCGCATCCAAAACTCTTCTCTCAACATCTTTTTTGGTCTTTTCGAAAAATCCAGCTTCCATTCGCTTTTTGGCGGCATAGCCAGCTCCGACGCCTCCAAAAATCCGCATGCCCCAAGCGGTCGTCCCAGCAGCGCCGACAGCGGCAATCCCCAAGGCCGGCAAGGCTGCGCCCAAAGCCGTCGCGATAGCTATGGACACTGAAGCTGCAATCGCTGTTCCCTTGAAAATTCCTTTGGCGCTCAACTTCCCTTTCTCATTGAGAAATTGTTTGCCTATGAACTCCCTATAATTTTTGCTGACGTTCGCGAATTTGACAAAGGCCTTGTCATACCATTTTGCATTTCCCGCTCTGGTATCCATCTCCCAGGTCCTGGTTCTGACAGCAATCATACTTTTGTCATATTCAGTCAAAAAATTCTGAAGATCTTCGTTTTTGCCTCTAAACGCGTTTACTCCGGATACCCTCAAAGCCTTATAAAGAGCTCCTCTTCTCTCAAGATATTCCTTGACATCATCGCCTTCATCAACCGGCCTCTTAATCAAGCCCAATGCTTCGCCAATTGTTCTCCATCTTTTGAAATTTTTCGCCCTCGCTTCGGCTATTTTCTTTTCATTCTCATCAAATTCTTTCTGTATTCTATTAAGGTCCTCGCGGTTTTTTCTTTCGGTTTCGGATTCCGGAGCTGGAGGAGCAACCGGCTCGCCTGCCGGTTTTTTGGAAGGAGTTTCAGGAACATCAGCAGACGCTGCAACGGAATCGGCTTCGGGAGTGGCAGGTGTCGCTGGCTCACCTGCCGGTTCCCCGGAAGACACTTCGAGATTGACCGTGGGTATTTCTGCGCTCTGCTCCGCATTTATATCCCGTGATTGATCCTGGGATTTTGGATCCGGATCGGGAGATTGAGACTGCCGAGGAGGTGCTACTTTCCCTGTTTCTAAAACTTTGTATTTGAGCCCCATAAAATTTATTTTTTATTTGGTAAACCTTAGATCCGTTATTTTGAAAAATAAGTTGACAACTTGTTTTGCTTCATCCTTATTATAGCCTCTTTTTTCCAAAAAATCACGCGATGCTTTTTTGACTACATTGCCAAATCTTTCTCTTTTTCCCGGATCTGTTTCCTTGTCCCTCAAACTGGCATATTGTTCAAAGTTTTTCTCTCCCAAGACGCTCGCCAAAAAATATTCGACATCCTTCACTGATACAGCGCCCGCAATCTTCCGCGCAAGCGTTTTTGTTTCTTCCAGAAGCCTGAATTTCGCCTCGGCTTTCTTTTTTTCTTCGCCTGAAAGGGCGGAAATATCTTCGGGCATTCCTGCTTCAATCGCCCCGATTTTCAACCCATCAAAGAGAAGATTCACTCTTTTTTCTGTTTCTTCAATTTCTTTTTTCTCTTTTTCCAGAGCTTCTTTGAGACCGGCTTCCATCTGATAATCCGGATTGCCACTCAATTTTTTGAGTATTTCCTCCAGATTCACCTCCAATTTCCTGTCTCCTGTGAAAAGCCAATACCGCTTGCTAACTTCCATTCCCTGACCAAATTCAAAGTCCATGTCTTTCACGGTTTGGACGGAAAAATATTTGCCTTCTTCGTCAAAAACCACATAGGCTCCAAATCCCTCGCTTCTCGCTGCATCATAACCCAAGCCGATTTTTCTTCTCCGGACTCCCTGCGCGTCGAGCCTTCCGGAGTCAATCAAAACTTTTCCAAAACGCCCGTCGCCCGTGTCAATGAAGAATCCCTTGCTCTCCGAATCGCTGATCGATTCCAAAGAATATTTTTTGGAATTATGGAGTTTTTTCGAAACCTGCTCGAATTTCATCGGTTCGCCCGTTGCCGGATCGCGATAGGAAAGATTTTCCAGATATATGCCCGGCAAAGCCATATATGGGTTGAAATATTTTTTTTCCTTTACCTGTTCTTCAAAAACCCGAAGCAAGTCCTCGTCCGTCAAGAATCTGCGCAGTCCCGCCAGATTTTTGGGATAATGGTCAATGATTTGCTTCGCTTCGTGGTCGGTGTAGTCTTTGTTGTCTTCTTTTGTCACAAATTCGACAAATTTTTCAAGAGCCTTCATTTCCTCTTTTCCAATCTGGTCAAGCAGGCCAAAATTTTTGAGCCCCTCGAAGATAAACTTGGCCGAACTGTCTTTTCCGGATTCTTTGTTTGAATCGTTGGTGATGAGAACCCGGCCTCCGTCTTTCAGGACATAGCCGTGCTCCTTGGTTATGTCAAATGCCCAGCCCGATTCCGGCTCCTCGCCCTGTTTCACGTATTTCAATTTGTCCAAATTGAAGCCCGCTTTTTTGAGAAGCAGCACGCAAGCCTGTCCGTCCAGATCAGACCGCGGCAAAATTTGGCGCTCTCCTGTTTCCGGATCGGGGGGACCGAGCATCCCGTGCGTCGTGAAATCATCCAAAAACTTGCGCATATTTTCTTTGAGCCGTTGCAAAGCTTCTTCTTTAGAAGGACTTTTTCCCAGCATTTCATCCAAATTCGGCGTTTTGGCGCTATATAGCCCGTGTTCGGCAATCAACCTCTCGGGAGTGGCATTGGGATCCGCCCTGTTGTCCATTTCGGATTTTTCTGTCCCGCCCACAGTTTTTGGAAACGCTTTTCCGAAGGCCTTCCGGAGATTTTCGTCACCCTTATGGCTGAAAGCGGAGTTCGTGAAATAGTTCGTCCAAAAAACAATTTGTTCGGGATCTTGAGGCAGTGGTCCCGCTTCAGAACCTTTTTGGAATCTTTCCAGACAATGTTCGATAATTTTCTGTTTCTCCTTTTCTAAGAAAGATTTCTTTTCTGCTTCGAGAGCGTCCGGATCCACTCCACTTTTTCGCAACCCGTCTTGATCCAGCCCGTCCATGGCTTGCATAATTTTTTGAATTTTTTCCTCGACAGCTGCTTCTATTTTTTCTTTCAGCTCTTTTTGGTCCACGGCTTCTGACAGGACTTCTGCCGCTGATTTCAAAACAACATCTGAGTGTTTCTCAAGGTTCATCCGGTCAAAATTCCGGCCTTGTTTTTCACTCAATTCATTCTGGCTGTTCAAAAATTTGCAATAATATTCTCCCGTCTGTTTTTCCATTTCAGCTTCAAAAAATTCGCTTGCAAGGTTTCCGTTTCCAAGAATTTCTTGCTTCAATTTTTGCGTCCCATATTCTTCTTCCAAATATGACAGCAGGGCGCCCTGAAGATCACCCATATTGTTCAAAACAAATATTCTGAATTCTTCTCCGTCTGTATCTGTCACATCGAAACCCTTTTGCCGCAAAAGTTTGGCAAAATCGTATTTTCCGGAAAGAATTTGGATGTCTTGGGCGATTTTTCTTTCCTCTTCTTTGGTCAACTTGAGCTCTTTTTTTTCTGGATTTTCAACTTGCCTAGCTGGTCCAGTTGGCGATATTGTACCAACTTCAATTCTCCCGCCCGTTTGTGATGGTTTTTTGTTTACCATGGAAAAAATTTTCTTTTCTTTTCCAGAATTATACCACAAAAACTTTCTGGAGAGAACAACATCCGGCGGTGTGGATAACCCCGCACCAATTTTTCTGCCGTATCAGCAGCTTGTTAGAAGATAATTTTAATTTGCCTGCGATGTTTGGTGTATATTGCGCAGAATTGGTACGGGGCAAGGTTTTTTCTATAAAAAAAGCCCCGGCGCTGCCCCGCGTGGAATCCACGCAGTTTGGCACCGGAAGCTTAAAAATTTGGACACCCATTCAATTCGCCCTGACTTTCAGTTCAAAAGAATGGGGCTGGCTATGATTATACTCGATCGAAATTCGGCTCTCTCCTTTTTTGTCGCCGATGGAAACATTGGGCGTGATTATCTTAAGCGCTTCTCCCTCAATCCTGATTTTTTCACAGGTCGTGATCCTGTCGGTCCGGATCAGTATTATGCCCTGGCCAACTGGTATATTTATGGTCGAGCCGTTGGCAAGGGCACCTCGATCCATTGTGATTACCTTTTTTTTGCGGCGGATAATTTCCCCCAGCCGAGCAGATATTTTTCCGTCACTCATATTGAAGGAAATGACATATCCGCCGGCATAGAGAAGAAGATTTTTACCCACAATTTCATCTTTGAAAATAACTTTTCCATCTTCGAGCTCTATGACCGTGGACCTCAAGCTTGACCATTCGATCAGGCGTCCACCTTCGACCGTGAGGGAGCCGCATTCCAGAAACCGTTCCGGGAAAACTTTTTCCAGTTTTCTGGCATATGGATAGAAACAGAAGAAAGAATAACTCAAATTTCCAGAACTCCCCTCTCTCCGGGCAAAAACGATGCCATCATCGCCATTGAAAAAATCTTTGGCGATAAGAATGGAGTTGGCTTCAATTTCTCCGGAACAGAAAACTTCTTCTTTTTCTTGGTCACCGATGAGTGAATACTTTGAGATCTCAAACTTGACTTTTCCGCTGTCAGCCCATTGGTGCCAAAGCACATACTCCTGATACAGACGATCAAAGTGCAGAGCTTCCCACACGCCCTGCCGGTCAGCGGCAAAGGCATTCGTGCTAAATATCAAAGAAAAAAAGAAAAAAATCCGAAAAATCCACAATTTTTTTACCATTTCCTTTCCCCTCCCGCCTGAAATTTAAGCGCCTGACATTGCAAAACGCCTTGTATATCTGCCTTCTGCTTACTACGAAAAAATGATATTGTCAAGCCTCGGGGTTTTGATGTATAATATGATCATCGGAATAACTTCTAAAACAGAAATGAAAAGTAAAACAAAAAAGCAAAAAAAACCTGCCCTCAAGGACAGAATAGCTGCTGTTTGGAAAGATAACTCTTTTCTCCAACATCGATTTTTCTATTTGACAGTCGCGGCTTCGATTTTTGCGATTGCTATTCTGGCAAGGACATATCATATCACGACGTTGCCTCCCGGAGTTTATCCGGATGAGGCTGTCAATGGGACCGACGCCATCAACGCTCTCGAAACCGGCCAATTTCAGTGGTTCTATCCCAATAACTATGGGCGTGAGGGACTTTTCATGAATCTCATTGCTTTGGGATTCAAATTCTTCGGCGTCAGCATCATTACTCTCAAAATGTGGTCGGTCTTTTTCGGCGCATTGACAGTGGCCGGGATGATGCTTCTTGCCCGCGAGCTTTTCGGCACCTACCGGACCGGACTGGTCGCCGGTTTTCTATACGCCACTTCTTTTTGGGCCATCAATTTCAACCGCATTTCTTTTCGCGCCAACATGCTGCCGTTCGTCCTTGTTTTTGCCTTTTATTTTCTTTTCAAGGGCCTGCGCGAGAAAAAAGCTTGCCCCGCATCAATTTCCCGAAGACAAAAAAGTTTGGGAGAAAAATTAGGATCTTTTTTTAATATAAAAAATTGGTGCGGGGTCTATGATTATATTTTGGCCGGCGTGTTTTTCGGCCTTGGAATCCACGGTTACATCGCCTTCCGGATCGCCCCGGCGATTCTCGTTGCCCTTTTCATCGCTTTCCTCATTTCAAAGAAAAAGTTCCTCCGCGAACACTGGAGGCCGATTCTGGCTTTCTTTTCAGCTGCTTTTTTTGTCGCCCTTCCGATGCTTCTCACTTTTTGGCTGCATCCCGAATATTTTGAAACCCGATCCGAATCTGTTTCTGTCCTTTCGCCAAAAGTTAACCAGGGCCATCTTCTGCCGGCTCTTTGGGAAAGTACCAGCAAGACTTTTGGAATGTTCAATGTGAAAGGTGACCAGAACTGGCGGCATAATTTTCCCTCCCAGCCAGAGCTTCAGTCATGGACGGGAATATTTTTCCTGATTGGGATAATCATTTTGATTTACCATTTCTTCTATTGGCTTTATCAGAGAATCAGGTTTAGGAAAAGAAGCCAGGAATTTGTGGTCTCTGTCCTTCTCCTTTCCTGGCTTGTGGCCATGCTTCTGCCGGGACTTCTCACCTACGAAGGCCTTCCCCACGCTCTTCGGACCATTGGAGCCCTCCCGGCTGCTATTCTCATTGCCGCTTTTGCCGTGGAAATGATTTTCCGGTTTCTCGACCATATGAAAACCAGAAATTTCCGGCTTCCTGCCGCCCAGCTCGGCCGCGCCGCGCTGATCATTCTCATTGCCTGGTCTGGATTTGCCGCCATCAAAACATATTTCATCGACTGGGCCAGCGCCCCTGACATTCACGCCGCTTTTTCCCAAAATTTCAAAAATATGGCCCTTTATCTCAATAATCTTCCGCCCAACGTGAATAAATACGTCATTGCCAATGCCGGGGGCCAGATCATGGACGATGGCCTGCCTGTCTCGGCCGAAGCGATAAAAGTTCTAACGCATTATCCGACTCCGGAAATTGCCTATTTCCGTCCCGTCGACTTCGACCCGAAAACCGTCAAGGCGCCGGCCAAGATAGTTCTTATGTATTATGACGGCGAAATCATCGCCAAAACAAAATCAATTTTCCCGGGAGCCTATGTCCAAAAGCTCGATCCCCAGCCCGGAAATGGGACGGATTATTATGTTATAAACGTAAATTAATTTTTGATTTTTAAATCATTTTTAATGATCTAATTTTAAAACATTAAAAATTTGGACATTATTTAAAAATTATAAAATTAAAAATTCGAAATCATGCTCGAAAAATACCAAAAGTATATCGTTGCTGCGATTTTGGCAATCATGCTTGCCATTTCTATTGGCACAGCGCTTGGCGACGCGGCCATTATGGATGAAGTAGCCCATATTCCGTCGGGATACTCATATATTAAATATCACGACTATCGCCTCAATCCGGAGCATCCCCCCATTCTCAAGGACCTGGCCGGCATCCCGCTCCAATTCCTGAACGTCACTTTTCCGACCGATGAACAGTTCTGGGCAACTGACGCCAACGGACAATGGAACGCTGGCTGGCGCTTTATGTATCTGCCCGGAAACGATACGGAAAAAATAATTTTTTGGTCGAGATTTCCGATTGTCCTGCTTTCTCTTCTTTTAGGATTTTTCATTTTCAAATGGGCCAAGGAGCTTTTTGGCGTCAAAGCGGGACTTCTGGCACTCGTTCTTTACGCCTTTGACCCCAATATTTTGGGCCACGACCACTATGTGACAACCGATCTCGGAATTGCCGCTTTTTCTGTTTTCGCCTTTTATTTTTTCGTCAAATATCTCAAAGATCCAAGCTGGAAGATGACAGCGCTGGCTGGAGTTTTTTTGGGCCTCGCCCAGCTGGCCAAATTTTCGGCCGTGCTTCTTTTCCCCATTTTTGGATTATCGCTTCTTATTTGCATATTTTTCCGAAAAGACAAGCTGAAATATTCTTTTTGGGGCATCAGCAAGATCAAGAAGTTCTGGCTCCAGAAATTTTGCCACTACGCCGCCACCTTTGCAGTCATTGTGATCGTTTGTTTTGCCATGATCTGGGTTGTGTATGAAGCCAATATATATAAAATGCCGGCGGAAAAAGTCCACCAACTTATTGACACGCAGCTTTATGGCGGAACGCAAAACATCGCGGCGCCTTATCTTCACAAAATGGCAGACAGCCCCGTCTTGAGGCCTCTGGCCCAATACTTCACCGGATTTTTCATGGTCTTTGGGCGCGTTGCCGGGGGGAACACGACCTATTTCTTCGGCCAAGTGACAAACCAGAGTTTCCGCGAATACTTTCCGCTTGTCTTTCTCATCAAAGAGCCTTTGCCAATTCTTATCTTGCTTCTTAGCGCGCTCGCTATCTCTATCTATTTCATCCTGCGCAACAACTTGGCTGATTTTCCGCGGCATATTTGGAAAAACGCCAAAAATTATCTGGATGGCCACATCGCCGAAACCGCCATGCTCCTTTTTGTCGCCCTCTATGCCTATGTGAGCATCACCGGAAATCTCAATATTGGCTTTCGGCACCTTTTTCCGATCCTGCCGTTCATGTATATTCTTATTTCCAAAGAAATTATTTTTCTTTGGGCGAGGTTGCGGGGAAAAACGAGGAAAATTTATTCAGCGGTTGTGGCTGTTCTTTTGCTCTGGCTAGTCGCCGAAACCGCCTTTGCCTATCCCTATTATCTCGCCTATTTCAACGAAACCATCGGCGGATCAAAAAACGGCTACAAATACGTAACCGATTCCAATGTTGACTGGGGCCAGGATTTGAAGCGCCTCAAAAGTTTCGTGGACGAAAACAACATCGACAAAATCCGGGTTGACTATTTTGGCGGCGGAGATGTTGTCCACTATCTCGGTTCAAAAGCCGTCATCTGGCACGCCGATTCAGGACAAGAACCCGGCTGGTATGCTATTTCGGCGACTTTCATCCAGAATTCACTCTACTACAAAATCACAGAAGGAAAACCGGACTACGAGTGGCTGCGGGAACGGGAACCTTATGCCACGATTGGATACTCAATTTTAATATACAAAATAGAATAATTTCTATATTATCTTGAACTTTGGAGCAATAATAAGTCATTGGTAACTAGGTCATTGGTAATGGGGCAGGTCACCGGTCTTGGGTCATGGGAAACTAATAACTAATGGCCCACGGCTAGACCCACCGCCCACCGCTTGTTTCTTATGACCTAAGTTTATAATACACCTTACCCTTCACCCTCAAATCCAAATATTCCAATCGGATCCTTTTGTCCCCCGATAGATCCTTCTCGAAAACCGTTTCGAGAATTTTTTTTGTCTCCCCGGGGGAAATCAAGCTGGAAAGCTTCAGCGTCCAGCCTTCACCCTCTTTGATTTTCACAATGATTTCCTGCGAAGAAAGGGCGGGGGTATGGTATTTTCCGTCAATTGAAAACCCGAGGTCATTTACAAGAACCGCGTCAATCTCTTTGAGATATTGGATGAAGTTTTCGCCGAGAGTATTTTTTCCTATTTCAACCGGCCGGGCGTTGTCATCAATCGCGACCAGAAAACGTTCTTTGTTTATCTGTTCGTCTGTCGCGTTGGCTCCGGAATAGATCAGGCCGTTTTTGTCAGCCAGATAGCAGACTCCCCCGCTGCACCAGACAAGCTCCGGCTGGCGCTCCTTGACTTTGATAAAAATTGTCCGGGGAAACTTTTTTTCGATTGAAGAAATTTCGAGCCGGTTGAAGCTGCTTTTCAGCTGACTATTTATGGCATTCTTGCTGACAAGGAGAAAATTACGTTTCGAAAGATAGCCCCAATATTTTCCTTCTATTGCGCCGTTCGCTTTTTCGACTATTTGCTCCGACGGTATTTCTTTGTTTCCATCGACAGCTATGGAGTCCACATCCAAAAAAGGCGAGAAAAAAAGAAGGTATCCACATACTCCCAAAAATCCCAAAAGCAAGATCCAAAAAAGGAATCGACTGAAGCGGCCCTTTTTTTCTTGTTTTTCCCTTTTCGGCACACCGGAATATATTTTTGTTTTCTTGCGCTTCCAACTTTTGTTTTTTTCTTTTTTGCGGAAAAAAGCCATATTTTTTTCCTAAGATCCGATCTTAGGAATTACGCTTTCACAAAATATTTTTCACCACTTTTGCTGCCATCCAGGCATATATGTTCGTCCGGCCGTATTTTTTTATCCGGACAAACTCTTTTTTGCCCTGAAAAACAAAACCGAATGTCTGGCCCTGGGCGTCGGTTTTCAAATTTTCCGCCCGGGCATCCGCATTCTCGGAAAATCCATAGGTGAACGTTTTCGCTTTCGTGTGTTTTTTAAGCCCATTCACCCGCTCGTCATCAGCATTGAGAAGAATATATCCATCCTTGGGAATATTTTCCGCCATAATCTTCATTTCTTCAAAAATTTTTTCAAGGCCTGAATTTGAGTAGGTATAGCTCCCTTCAATATTGGTGACGATAGCTACGTTCGGCCGAACCATTTCAAGAAGATATTTCATATCCCCTTTTTCCTCCACGCCAAACTCAAGCACCAGTTTTTTAGGGAATTTTCGTCCGAACAGGGCCCGTATTTTGGCCTGGACAAGAATTTTCAGCCAGCGCAGCGCCGAGGATTCGCCGGAATTAAGATAAAGGATCGCCAGAGGCAGTCCGATTTCGGTATTGTAGGATTTCGGGTTTCCCCGGACCTCTTTTTCTCCGTATTTTTCCCGCAGAAATTTGAGAATGTAGTCTTTGGTCGTGGTCTTGTTCGTACTTCCGGCCACAGCTACAATGAACGGCTTGTGCCGCCAAAGAATGATTTTGGTAAATAATTTCAGATAATGCTGAATTATTTTCTTAAATAAATTTTTCATACTTACCTAGATAATGATCAATGATCAAAGAACAACGAACAAAAAATTATTGATCGTTGATCTTTGTTCCTTGTTCATTGAAATATTTTTCCATCCTGTCAAAGGCCAAATTAATATCTTCTTCGCTCCTTCCAAAACACATCCGGATATGGTTTTCGCCGTTGGGACCGAAAGCCGAACCGGGGACTGTAGCCACTTTGGCTTTCTCCAATAATTCTATCGCAAACTGCCAGGAACCGCCATCAGGGGCAATTTTTTGCAGAATATCCTTTTTTATCCGGGGAAACACAAAATAGGCGCTGTCCGGTTTCTGATATTCAAAAACGTGGCTGAGTTTGTCCAGTCTTTTGCAGATGAGGTCCCGTCTTTTCCGGAAATAATTTCTAAAACGCATGACCTCCTTATCGGCCATCTCAAGCGCCGCCTGGGCCGCGAATTGGGAAATGACCGGCGCGCAGGTGACCAGCGCGTCATGAACCGCCAGAATGCGCGCGGATAGATCCTGATGCGTGGCGAGATATGCTATCCGCCAGCCGGTCATGGCATAGGCTTTGGAAAAGGAATATATGTAGACGAGTCGGTCACGGATGCCGCGAAGTTCGGCAAGAGAATATAATTTTTCCCCGGAATCAAAGACGAAATCCTTATAAACTTCGTCGCTCAAAATGTATAAATTGTGCTTGATGGCCAGTTGCGCCAGCGCGTGCAGCTGGTTGCGAGCAAATACGGTTCCAGTCGGATTGTTGGGATTGCAAAAAAGAAAAGCTCTCGTCCGCGGTGTGATGAGTTTTTCGAATTTCTCAATGTCGAGTGCCCAATGATTTTTTTCATCGAGCGGAACAAAAACGGGAACTCCCCGGGCAACTTTGATAGCCGACTGGTATGAAGTGTAAGTCGGATCCGGAATCAGAACTTCGTCACCCGGTTCGATAATCGCCAGAAGTGTCGCCGTGATTGCCTCGATGGATCCGGCAGTGGCGATGACTTCCTTCTCAAAGTCAAAAAATTTGTTTTCCTTTTCCAGATGCTGGGCAATTGCTTCCCGGAATTCAAGAGTTCCCGGCGCCAGAGAATATTTGGCCACCTTCCCCTTCTCAATCGCTTCAATGGCCGCGCTTTTCACTGTTTCCGGAGTGTCAAAAGACGGCACGCCCTGCGCCAGCGAAACAACTCCGGGAATGCGAGACGCCCGGAGTTCCATTTCTTTTATAGGTGATAAGTCTATTTTTTCAGACATTTAGCATAGATTTTCTTGTTGTACCATGGCCATTTTGCTAATTAGTTGTTCTTATTCTTAAATGTGAATTATAGGCCTGCTTCAGCCGATTATATGATTCGTCTATTTCCCCTATCGCGCGATAAAGTTCTTCACTTTTTGCATTGTGAGTCTCCTCGTCAATCTCTCCTTTTTTAAATGAAATATCCAGATCATTTAGCTTTTGAATTATTTCTTTTTCCAATTCTTGAAGCCCATCATACCATTCTTTCAAGGTCATGCCCTTTTCCCTGGAGTCTTTATCTGCTTGCTGAAGCTTCACAATTCCATCCGGGCCATATTTTTTTTCGTCTTCCATTTTATTTTCTGTTAATTGTTTTCATCCCTCCCGGCATCCATTTGCGAAGCACTTCCGGAATGACAACCGAACCATCGGCCTGCTGACAATTCTCGATTATTGCAATCAAAGCCCGGGATGTGGCAATGGCAGTGCCGTTGAGCATATGCAGAAATTCTTTTTGGCCGCCCTCGCGTTTCACTTTCACGTTGAGCCGTCTCGCTTGGTAGTCCGTCGTATCGGAAGTGGAAGTCACTTCTCCCCACCCGTCGCGGCTCGTCATCCAGGCCTCGAGATCGTATTTCCGGTAAGCCGGTCCGCCAAGGTCGCCCGTGCAGATGTCCACCACCCGAAAAGGCACACCCAGCCCTTTGAAAATTTTCACTTCCATATCCTTGAAATAAGTGTGCATTTCCTCCGAGTTTTCCGGAAGCGTATAGGCAAACATTTCCACCTTCGTGAACTGGTGCACCCGGAAAAGGCCGGCGCTGTGTCGGCCATAGGAACCGGCTTCGGTGCGAAAGCAATGGGAAAGCGCCACGTATTTGAGCGGCAGATCCTTCTCGTCTATTGCTTCGTCTTTGTGATAGCCGCCCATCGTGATTTCCGCCGTCCCGACTAGATTGAGATCCGTTTTTTCAATGGAATAAACCTGTGTCTCTTCGCCTCGGGGATTATATCCGATTCCCAGCAAAACCTCGTCTTTGGCCAAATCCGGAGTCACAAACGGCGAAAATCCTTCCTGGCGGCAAACTTCGAGTGCGTAGTTCACTAAAGCCTGCTCCAAAAAAACGGCCTCGTTTTTGAGAAAATAGAATTTCGCCCCGGCCACTTTCGCCCCCCTTTCGAAATCAATAAGGTCCAGATTTTTCATTAGTTCCTCGTGCCCTTTCGGCGTAAATGCAAATTCTGGCGGTTCGCCGTATCTTTCAATTTCTTTATTCTCGCTGTCGTCTTTCCCAATCGGCGCGTCCGGATGGGTCATATTGGGAATTTTGATAACCAGTTTTTTCCATTCTTTTTCCGTTTCTTCGAATTCCGGAACAGCTTCTTCAAGTTTTTTCTTTATAATCTTTCCTTTTTCGACAATAACTTTTTTATCCGCAGATTTTTTAATTTCTTCGTTCAGCTTGTTTTTTTCATTTTTCAGCTTTTCCATCCTCTGGATCATTTCCCGCCTTTTTTCATCCAATTCCAAAAGCCGGTCAACATCTACCTCAAAATTGCGCAGCCGGCAATTCTCTTTTACTTTTTCTTTATTTTCCCGGATAAATTTTAGGTCGAGCATAGAAAATTAAGAAATATTTTTCGGTTCTTTTGGTTGAATAATACCGCTCAATTCGCCGGTTTTTTTCACTACATCATCCATCAGGCTTTCGATCTGGGCTGCTGTCATCCTAGCTCGCTTGGCTCTTTCGTCTGAATCTTTCAGAAAAGCCAGAGCTTCTTCCGAATTATCTTCTTGATTATCTTCTTGTAACAGCTTCAAGACCTCGCCGTATTTCTGTTGCTGATAATCCTGCAAGTCATCAAGTAACTTTTTGAGTTCGCCCCCGGTTGTGCCAGCCCTTTGAATGATATCCTGAATAATTTCAAACAAGCCCATAATTTCTCTTTTTCTTTTTTCGGCTTCAAGGGCGGGATCTTGAATTGGAGATCCTTCAACGCCTGGACTTTCTTCTTGTTTTATCGGCATTTTTGGTCCGTCTTCGATACCCATATTTTTTTATTAATTATTACTTTACTTCTCCTTCATCGGCGGGAAAATGATCGTTTCTCGCACCGACTTTCCCATGAGAAACGCGAAGAGTCGTTCGCTGATTCCAAGGCCGAAAGCGGGAGGCATTCCATATTCGAGCGCTTCCACAAAATCCTCGTCGAGCATTTGAGCCTCTTTGTCTCCGGCCTCGCGAAGTTTCATTTGCGCTTCAAAACGGGCTCGCTGGTCAATCGGGTCATTGAGCTCGGAAAAACCGTTGGCAAGTTCCGTTCCGCCGGCAATTACTTGCACTCGCAAAACTTTTTTCGGATTTTTCGGGTCTTTTTTCGCCAGCGGTGAAACTTCAATTGGATGGCCGACTAAAAAACAAGGATTCGTCAATTTCGGCCGGATCTTTTTTTTGAAAAGAAGATCAACCATTCGGCCCTTCCCATATTCCGGCCTGTATTCAATCCGGAGTTCGACCGCTTTTTTCTTGAGATCTTCCACGGAGATTTCCTTTCCAAGGTCGATCTCCGTCTCCTCTTTGAATAATTTGAAATAGTCTTTTGTTTCCCATTTTCCGAGCCAGTTTATCATATTCCCTTCGTATTCAGTTTCTGCTTTCCCGGATTTTTTCACAATTTCCTGGAATATTTTTTTCGTCAGTTTCATCCCCTCTTTGAGGTTTGTATAAGCCGAATATAGCTCGACCATGTCGTATTCCTGAAGATGCTCGCGGTCAATTCCTTCATTTCGGAAAACCCGCCCGATTTCAAAAATCTTTTCGTATCCGCCGACCAGCATTTTTTTGAGCGGCAACTCCAAGGATATTCTCATGAAATAGTCCCTTCCGAGGGCGTTGTGGCGCGTGACAAAAGGCTCCGCGTCGGCGCCGCCGGGAATATTTTCAAAAACGGGAGTCTGAACTTCGAGAAAGCCGTGTTTAGCAAGGAAATTTCGCACCGTCTGCCAGAAGATATTTTTTTGGCGGAAAATTTCGCGCGTTTCCGCGTTCATCATAAGATCCAAGTATCTCCGGCGCAAAAGTTCTTCCGTGTCTTTGAGCCCGAAATATTCAGTCGGAACGGGAGCTAGACTCTTGGAGAGCATTTTCCAATCCCGAATTTGAAGAGTTGTTTCTCCAGTCTGGGTTTTGAAAAGTTTCCCGCCGGCTTCGATGAAATCCCCAAGCTCGACATTGTCTGTGAATAATTTGTATTTCTCTTCACCAATATTATCTTTATTCAGAAAAATCTGGATTTTTCCCGACTCGTCTTCGATATTGGCAAAAGCCGAACCGCCCATGGGACGAAGCGACCGGATTCTGCCGACAAGGCTCAATTCTTTTTCCTGGAGCGCCTCAAAACCGGCCAGTGCTTTTTGGTTGGTCATCGACCGTTCCGTTTTTTCCGGATAGGCTTCCATACCGGACTGACGCAGGTTTATGAGTTTTTTGAGCTTTATTTCTTTGATTTCGTCGAGCATAAATTTGGCTGTGAGTAACGAAGCAGTGGGCAGTGGGACTAGTCATGATTCATTGGCTGTGGGAATTGAGCCCCCAAAGACCCATGACCAAAGACCTAACTCACTGCTCACAACCTTGTTCCCAATGACTATATATTATCTTTTCCCCCACAAAAAAACAAGCCCGGACTTTCATCCAGTGCTTGTTGTAATATAACTCGTTAACCCATTAGCTCTCCGATAAAACAATAGAAATATTATTTCACCTCAATAATCTCATACTCTTTCTCCCCGCTTGGCGTGCCGGCTTTCACTTTGTCTCCGGCTTTTTTCCCGAGAAGAACTTTGCCAATCGGCGATTCGTTGGAAATTTTCCAGACCATCGGATCAGCTTCGTTCGAGCCGACAATTTCAAAAACCTGCTCTTCGCCGTTGAATTTCACTTTCACTTTTGAGCCCATCTGGACCACGTTAGAACCCTTCACAAAATTGGCCACTTCCGAAGTGCGGATCTGGCTTTCCAGCTCCATAATCCGCCTTTCGTTGTCAGCCTGCTGGCGCTTGGCTTCGGTATATTCCGCGTTTTCAGAAAGATCTCCCTGTTCCTTGGCTTCCTTGATAATGGCGGCAATTTTCTGCCTCATTTCTGTTTTTCGCATGCCAAGCTCTTCTTCCAGCTTTTTGAAGCCCTCGGGAGTAAGAAGTTTTGTCATAGTATTGGGTTCACCCCGCACCAATCCCAGCCAAGGTCCATAGTTAGACTGAGCTAGAGAGTGAAGCGGCTTCGCCTCTCTGTCGTGAATAATTGACGCGCGTTGTTAGGATTGGTGCGGGGTGAATTTAAAAGCACTCGTTCGCGAGCACTGGAAACTTATTATATTGAACAGTATGAATTATATAAAAAAGAGAAATTCTGTCAACCCACTTCCGATTAAACAGGCAAGATATAAATTAATCTATATGTTCCAGCAAATAGATAAATTCCATTTACTTTGTTCCATTGTCCCGCCGGGAAAAATACCAATCGAGAGTTTCTCTTGTCACCGGCACCGCCGTCGAGTGCCCTTCTCCTCCGCCTTCAACCAAAACTGCCATGGCAATTTCCGGATTGTCGTAAGGCGCGAAAGAAACAAACCAGCCATGCGTTTTGTTCTCGCCCCCGAATTGAGCTGTTCCGGTTTTCCCGGCCACTTCAACCGGCAAGTCTTTGAGCGACTGCGCTGTTCCGGAAAAAACTGTCTGGCGCATGCCCTCTCTCACCACTTCCATATTAGAAGACGAAACAAAATTTTTGCTCAAAATTTCGGGTTTTATTTTTTCTTCCGTTCCGTCATTTTTCTTGACGTAGCTCAGAAGATGAGGGCGATAGACCGTTCCCCCGTTTGCAACCGCCGCAATATAGTTCGCGAGCTGGAGCGGAGTCGCGGTGTCAAATCCCTGTCCGATAGCTGAGTGGTAGTCATCTCCCAAAAACCATCGCTCCCCGATCTTTTCCTGCTTCCAGGATTGGGTTGGCATGAGTCCGCTAGTTTCTCCGGGAATGTCAATCCCCAAAATTTTTCCGAGGCCGAAAAGGTCGGCATATTTTTTTATCCGGTCAATTCCGAGCGGTGGAATATTTTGCCATCCACCGCCGACAGAATAGAAAAAAACGTCGCAACTTTCGGCAATGGCTTTTCGAACATCGGTCTCTCCATGAGTTTTCCAGTCGGGAAAATTATAACTGCCAATTCTGATGCCGCCGCTGCAACCAATGGTTGTATCCGGAGAAATTGTTTTTTCCTGAAGCGCCGCGGCAGCCACCAGTGGCTTCAGTGTCGAGCCTGGCGGATATTCCCCTGAAATCGCCCGGTTGAACATCGGCTTTTCTGCGTCGCCGAGAAGTTTTTCGTAGTCTTCGGACGTTATTCCCTGCGAAAAAAGATTATTGTCAAAGCCGGGCAGACTCACCAGCGCCAAAACTTCCCCGTTTTGAGGGTTGATAGCAACCGCCGCGGCCGTTTTTGTCCCGGTTTGCTCAAACATTTTCTGAAGGCTTTCTTCGATTTTTTCTTGAAGGCCGGCGTCAAGTCCCAGATGCAAATCGTTCCCGTTGGTCGGATTTTCCGTCCCCAGATTTTTCTTGATGTTTCCCGCTGAATCAACCTCGACTTTTTGCTTCCCATTTATTCCGCGCAAATATTTCTCATAGCTCTCTTCCAAGCCCATTTTTCCGATATAGTCCGTCAGCGGATAATCCGGATATTTCTTAAGCTCTTCACGGTTTATTTTTCCCGTATATCCCATGACTGCCGAAAAAACGGCTCCGTTTTCATACTGCCTGACCGCCGTCTTGTCCAGCTGGAAACCTCCGAAATCTTTCTTTCTTTCTGAAAGGACAAGAGCTTCTTCTTCGCTGATGTTGCTTTTCACGAGAACCGGATTCAGCGAATCGGCATCTTGGGAATTTGTGATAGCAGCCATGTTTTGGTCGTTCATATTGAGAAGCTCGGCCATGCCCCTTATGTCCCTGTTTTTTTCAGAAGCATCTCTGGAAAAATCAGCCGGGATAAAAATAACATCAAAACTGGGTATGTTTCTCACCAATTCCCGCCCATTGCGGTCATAAATCAGGCCTCTCGGGGCTTTGATATCCACGTAGCGCATTCTGTTTTCCTTCGCCAGTCCGCCATAATAATCTCCTCTCATAACTTGAAGATAAAAAACCCTGAAGGCAAGCATCAAAAAAATAGAAATCGCCAAAAAACGGAAAAATTGAAAGCCCCGGCTGTCAATCGGTTCGCTGATCAGCATTTCTCTTTGAGGGCTATTCTCGCGGAAGCTGGTCACGTCTTCAATTTCAATGCCTTTCCCCTGCCGCCTATTTTTGAAATATTTTTTGAAAAACATCTATTATTTCAATTAGCTTTGATTGGGATTATGTACTTCATTTTCTGGCCAAAATAATATTAGAACGCTTGGGTATCTTACGGACAAAAAAATATACAGCGATGACCGAAAGAGCCGTATAGGCCGTCTTTAAAGTATAGTCTGTCCCGAAAGACAAATTCAAAGATGCGGAAGAAACTCCCAGAGAAAAAAGTTTTTCAGCCTTGAGAATAAGCTCGATCGAAATATCGAAAGCAACGCTCGAAACACCCGTAGTCAGAAAAAGAAGGAAAGCAAACAAATATCGCTTCGAGCGAAATTCAGCAATGGCTTTTACCTTGTCAATCAGCCAAAGAATGATCACCAGAGCCAAAATTCCCGAACCAAAAAGCCAGGTTGATCCGGCATCCGAAAGAAATCCGGCGAAAACGACCCATGGCAGAGATTTTTCAAAACCGAAAATTATCGCCAGGCTCACCACCAGCGCCACAAACAAATTGGGAATACGGCCGCTCTGGAAGAATACCCCCAGAATGGAAAATTGGAAAATGAAAAGGACCAAGATAAGCAAAAAAAGGTTGAAGTTCTTCATACTCGAAATTTGGCTTAGAAACTTTTCACAATAAAAACAACTTTGAGGGAGGAAAAATTGGCTGACGGAAAAATTGTGGCTTGCTGGAAAAGTTTGTCTTCTGATTGTTCGACTTGCCCGATTTTTCCAATAAGCAATCCTCTCGGAATACCTCCTCTCAAACCTGATGTGATGGCCGTATCTCCTTCTTTGACAACTTCAGCCTGAGAAATCATATCCATCATGGTCCCGAGCCCGTATGTTCCTCTGATTATACCCTTCGCTCCCGATTCCAAAACTTCACCGGCTATAGCGCTTTCCCGGTCGGAAATAAGAACCACTTTTGATGTATCCGGAAAAACCTGATTTATTTTCCCGACCAGAATACCATTTGAAACAATGACCGCCATACCTTCTCTGATTCCCTTATTTTCTCCCTTATCTATGAAAATCGAACTTCCCGAGCCCAGTGCGTCTTGCCCGATCACAAAACTTGCTTCAAGGTCATATTTTGCCTTTGGGATAAGGCTCATTTCTGATCTCAAAACCTTGTTCTCCTCCGCCGTGTCCTTGAGCCTTGCGATTTCCGCCGAAAGGTTCTGATTCTCATTCAGCAGTTTTTCATTATCTTCTTTGAGCTCGCCAATTGATCCGAGAAAGTGAAAAAAGCCCTGGACGCCTCCGGAAAAAATGCGGAAAGTCTTCATAAACGGGCTGATCAGCCAGAGAGTCGTTCCCTTGACCGGATTATCCGCCCCGCGGAAAGAAAGAAAAACAATGAATAGCAGAAGAACAACCGTGAATATGAATTTTGTGTTTTTGCGGGAAAAAAATGTCATGACTTGTATTTGGTATCTGTTATTTAGTATTTAGTATTTTATTTTATTGATATCAAAAAAAATATACCAGATACCATATACTAGCTACCAGCTACTAAAAAGATACCTTATCGTACTGCGTTTCCGTCAAAATATCTTTCAACTCGTCAATGTGTTCAAGAATTATTCCCGTTCCCCGGACAACCGCCGTCAGAGGATCATCCATTACCCGGACAGGCATATCAGTTTGCTCGGAAATAAGCCTTTCGATCCCCCGAATGAGGCTCCCGCCGCCGGCCAGGATTATTCCCCTTTGCATTATATCAGAAAGAAGCTCCGGAGGAGTTTCTTCAATAGTTGACTTGATATTGTTGACGATAATCTTTATCGACCGGAAAATAGCTTCCCGGATTTGGGCATCGTTCACAATTACTTCTTTAGGAAGGCCCGTCACGAGATCTCTTCCGCGCATCGGCATTTCCAGAACTTCATTGAGCTCATAGGCGCTCCCGATGGCAATTTTGATATCTTCAGCTGTTTTTTCCCCAAGAAGAAGGTTGAATTCGTCCCGGGCGAAGCGGATAATGTCTTCGTTCATTTCGTCCCCCGCAATACGGAGACTCCGGCAAACAACCACTCCACCAAGCGATATCACCGCAATTTCCGTCGTGCCGCCTCCAATGTCAACTATCATATTCCCTGAAGCCTCCTGGACTGGAAGCCGGGCACCGATAGCCGCCGCCATAGGCTCGTCGACAAGATAGGCTTTTCGCGCTCCGGCACTGACTGCCGCGTCGACCACCGCTCTTTTTTCCACTTCAGTCACTCCCGATGGAATTCCGATCACCACTTGGGGGCGGGAAAAAAAGGCCGAACTTCCTTGATGGACTTTTTCGATGAAATAGCGAAGCATCTGTTCCGTAACTTCAAAATCAGAAACAACTCCATCAACGAGAGGCCGCGTGGCAACAATATGCGAAGGAGTTTTCCCGACCATTTTTTTGGCCTCGGAGCCGATAGCCAGGATCTGTCCCGTTTTTTGGTTGACGGCCACCACCGAGGGCTCGTTGATGACGATTCCCTTGTCACGGACATAAACCAAAGTGTTGGCCGTTCCAAGGTCAATCCCGATATCTTTTGAAAATTTCCCGAATATTTTTGAAAGCATTTATTCGTGTAATGTTTTTTTTATCAATCGAAACACGAGAATCAGAAAAAAATAAAAAAGTATTTCAGCGATGTGTGAATTTCAGGCTATTTTTATATTTATTTTCTATTCCTAGTACCTAATATTACCCCAGCCAAAGAATTGTGTCAAAGTTGCCCAAGACCAAGATTTTTACAAAATAAAAAAAGCTTAAGTCAACCCAACAAACAATTTTTCCCATTAAAATAAATTTATAGCCTTCTCCACCAAATCAAATTTCATGAAATCCCTCACGGTGACGAAAACCATTAGGGAGATTAAAAGAGCAAATCCCAGGCTGTGCGCGCGCTGCTCAAATTTTTGAGAAATCGGCGAGCCTTTAAGCCTTTCGATCAGTATGAAGAGAATCCGACCGCCGTCAAGCGCGGGGATCGGGAGAATGTTGATAATAGCGAGATTGACAGACAGCATCGCCGTGAAACGGATGAGATAGTCGAAACCCAGCTGCGCCACTTGCCCGGTCAGCACCGCGATCCCCACCGGCCCGGAAACATCCAGTCCCGCCGGCTGGCCGACAATGAGCCGCCAAATGAGCAACCCCAAAAATGAAATGAAAGTGATTGTCAGATCGAAAGTATACTGGAATCCCTTGGCAATTGCCCGATACCACGGATATTTCGCGACAACTATTTTCGCAAGGCCAATCCCTAGCGGCCCTTCGCCTTCCGGAAAATCAGCTCTCGGTGTGCCGAAAATTTCCAATTTTTCCTTCCCCCTTTGAATTTCCAGAATTACTTGGCTGCCTTTATTTTCTCCTATAAAGTTCTGCACTTCCTCAACTGAAGAAAATTTCACCAGATTATTTTCCTTCATCGCCCCCAAAATTTCGTCCCCGGCGCGGATACCCATTGCCTCAGCCGGCGTTCCTTTCCCGACATCTACAATCTGAATCTTCTCATTTCCCACTTTCCCATTTTTCACTTCTTCCGCAGGTTGCGGAACTCCCAGCCAAAAACCGAAAGAAAACAGTGCGGCCGCCAAAAGAAAATTCATGACCACGCCCGCCGCGAGGATTCTAACCCGGGTAAATGGCGGCTTCGAAGCAAAACTTTTCGGATTTCCCTTCTTCTCGCCGTCTTCGCCCGTGATTTTCACAAAACCCCCGAGCGGAATCCAATTGAACGAATAAACAGTTTTTTCTTCGCCGATTTTTCTCGCTTCTCGAACTTCTTCAATTTCTTTCGATCCCCAGATTATTCTTCTTTTCCCCTCCCAGTTCCAATAAACCCCGAATATTCTCGGCGGAAAACCAAAACCGAATTCTTCAACCTCAACGCCGTTCCTTCGCGCAACCAAAAAATGTCCCAGTTCGTGAACAAAGACCAGAAGACCCAGGATGAAGATAAAAATTAAAACTGTAATCATAAAAAGCTGTGGGTAACAAGACTGTGAGTAGCGGGAATAGCCGTGAGTCGTTAGTCACTGGAAAAATTTTATCATGACCCACTGCCCACAACCAGTCTCACCGCCCACTGCTATGTTACTAAAACTATATTTCCATAATTTCCTTCTCTTTCTTCCCCCTCACTTCTTCTACTTTCCCGTTATATTCATCAATCAATTTCTGGAGCTGTTCCTTTCCTTTGAATTTCGCGTCTTCGCCCAATTTTCCATTTTTCACCATATCCTGTATTTCATCCCAAGCCTCTTCACGCGCCTGCCGAATTAATACGCGCGCCTCCTCGGAATATTTTCCCAAAACTTTCACAAGCTCCGTCCGGCGCTCCTCGTTGAGAGGCGGAATGGCAATCCGGACGACTTGTCCGTCATTGGTCGGGTTCAGCCCCAGCCCCGATTCGCTCACGGCTTTTTCGATGTCAACCAAATTGTCCTTGTTCCAGGGAGTGATGACAACGAGCCGCGGTTCGGGAACAGTGATGCTCGCCACCTGTTTTAGGGGGCTTTTGGCGCCGTAATAGTCAACTGGCAGATTTTCCACCATCGCCGGATTGGCCCGGCCTGTGCGAAGTTTCGCGATTTCCTCCCTGAACCTCTCAACCGCCTTCTCCATTTCCGGCTTTGATTTTTGGATGATTTGGTCAAGCATAAAGTTAGGAATAATTATTAAAAGCGGAAAATTAATCTTTCGAAAATATCGCGTTCTTGTTTGCCATGCTTGCAAGGCAAACAAGGTTAGCCTATTTAAGAAAGTTTAATTTTTCGCTTAAAAACATGAAGTGAACTTTACCGTTTATTCAGTCCCACAAAAACCTGCCCCGGGTTTTGGGGGTTATATTCGGCCACTTCGAGAGTCCGGCTCGTGTCAAACTGAACCGGCAGCCAATTCACTCCCCCGTCAACGGACTTATACAGCGCCTGCGCCACGGTGCAAATTATTTCATCCGAATTTTGCGGATTGACGGCGATCGAGCGGATATTGAGTTCGTTTGGATTGCTAAGAGTTTTCACGATTTCCCAGTTATCGCCCCCGTCCTTGCTCCTCAAGAGCCCTTCGGATGTTCCTGCGTATACCCATCCTCCGCGCATTGGATCCGTCTCAAATGAAACCGCCCCACCAAGCCCGCTTCCAAAAGAAAAAGTTCGATCGTCTTTTTTCCAGCTTAGCGCTTCGAAATTTTTCCCTTCGTCAGTTGTTCTTATGATTCCTTTTTCAAACAGGACGAAATAGGCCGAATCCGGATTGGCATTGTCAAAGACAATTTTTGAGACCGCTGCTTTTCCTTCCGTCCAATAAGCGCTCCTCCATGTTTCTCCCGAATCTTCGGAAAAAATTATCTGTCCCTGGTCCGTCCCGGCAAAAATATCTGATGGTTTTTGCGGATTCAAAGCAACCGAAAGAACAAGCGACCCGTCAGACGGCTCCGAATAGGTGTCCTTCCAAGTTTCTCCGGTATCGGTTGATTTCATGATTTTCCCTCTTTTGCCAATGGCTGCAACGGCATAAAGGGTGTTGGGATTCATCGGGTCAATCGCCAAAGAATAGACTTTTGCCGGAGTAAGCCGGGAAACTCCCAGTTGCTTCCAAAGCTCGCCTCCGTCAGTTGATTTGAAAATGCCGCTCGCTTTCGAGCCTGCGTATATCTCGTTTCCGTTTTGAGGATTAACCGCAAGACTCAAAATGTCGACTCCGCTGATAGTCCGATTGTTTTCGGCCTTGTCTTTGGACGCGAATGTCTTTCCGCCGTCGTCCGAACGAAAAATGCCCCCATCATTCCCGCCGCCGGTTAGAGAACAAGCAGAGAGGAATATCATTGTCGGTAATAATAATAAAATTTTTGAAGTATGCTTCATATTGCGAATTATAGCATATATTTTAGTCATTAGTAACATGGCTGTGGGCTGTGAGCCAGGTCATTAGCAGTGAGTTATAGGATTTTTTTCTCACAACTCAAGACACACGGCCAATCCCACTGCTCACTGCCTCGTTACCCACTACTCATTTCCAACATCAATTTCTCCCCCACTGCCCTCGCACTCGCGTTTGTGCGCTCCAGTTGATCGATAGCTTCCCTGATATTCTCAAGCAAGACCGCAACTTTTTTCATTTTCCCCAAATTGTTCCCGCCTCCCTGGTCTCCTGTCGCAAGTTTTCGCATCCCTTCCGCCGCCACTGCTTCCCAATCTTTGAGAATCCCGGAAAATTCATTTTTGTCGCGGGAAATTTTTTCAATATAATCGAATTTTTCAAAGATTTCTTCCTTGAAAATATTTCGGAACTTCTCGCGGTTTTCTTCGTTCCAAACGGGAAGCTCTGTCCTGGGAAACCTCAAGACAGCGCAGCGCGAAGAAATTGTCGGCAAAACCGAATCGGTGTCGCCTGCCAGAAGGATAAAAAAAGTGCTTTTTGTCGGCTCCTCGAGAATTTTGAGAAGCGCGTTCGAAGCTTCGGCATTCATTCGCTGGGATTTTTTGATAAGGCAGAACTTTTTTTCAAGCTCATAAGGAAAAAATTTCAGCCTTTGGCACGCCTCTCGGATTTGCGAAGCTGTGATTTCTTTTTCCCGGATCCTGCCCTTTTTGTCTTCGACAGTTTCTGGCTCGATCACAACCACATCCGGATGGACTTTTCCCCTGAACCTTCGTAAAAATTCCGCATCTCCCGTTTTTTGGGCCAGTTTCGAAACAAAATATTCCGCCGCTTCCGCTTTCCCCGTTCGCTGCGCCCCGGCAAACAAAAAGGAATTCGGCCGCTTGGGTGAGGCCGCCAGCCGGTCGAGATAGGTTTTTATTTTTGGAGAAAAATCATTTTGCATAAACTAAAATCCAAATTCACTATAAAATACACCCTTCGAAATATTTTTTAGAACAAGTTTAATGTATGGAATCGTATTTTTTGGAATTTTTTTTAGAGGAAACCAGCTTAAGTCGTCACATTTATGAGGTTCCACATTTTTTATCTCTCCTTTCCATTTTTTCGCAGCAATAAAAATATCAATTCTTTCTCTCAACCCAACATCGTGAAACGTAGTTCTCCGATGCATGACATGAACAATTTCCAGATCATTTTCATTTAGTATTATATTTGCTTCTTCTTTGGCTTCTCTAACCAGGCATTTACGAAAAGACTCATTGCCCTCTAAATGACCGGCAACGAGACTATAATTCCCATCCTCATATCCCGTATTGAACCTTCGAAGCATTAGCACTTTTTTCTTTTTGGCTAAAACCAGGTATGCTGCTGGAACAATTTTAAACTTCTTCTTTTTCATAGATATTTTTCATTTTGCATTTCAATCGCGTATTTGTATTATTTTTTCAATTTCCTCCAAAAAATGCTCCCGAAATTTTTCTTTTGAAAACTTTTGCGCCTGATGCTGGATTTTTTCCGGGTCATAATTTTTTTCATTTTCCTGGAACCGGCGCACCGCGTCGGCCAGAACTTCAATTGTTGGCTCGTTAAAAAATTCTCCCGTTTCTCCTTCGACAACCGTTTCCATGGCTCCTCCCCGCCGGAAAGCAATCACCGGCTTTCCAAAAGACATGGCTTCAACCGGTGCGATTCCAAAATCATCTTCTCCCGGAAAAATGAAGGCTCGGCATCCGAAAAAATATTTTTTTATCATTTCATCCGGTAGGAATCCCAGAAATTTCGTTTTCGGCCCCGCGATTGATTTCAGGTATTTCACGTATTTCGGAGAACCTTCTCCAATTACCAAGAGCGGAAGATTCAATTTGTTCATGGCTTCCACGGCGATTTCAACTTTCTTGTATGGCGATAGCCGGGAAACAATCAAAAAGTAACCCCGTTTTTCCAAGACTAAGTCTTGGAAATCGCTCCCAGATTTAGTCTTGGAAGAAATATCCACTGGCGGATAAACGACCGCACTTTCGCAGCCATAGTATTTTTTTATTCTCTCCCTGGTATATTTTGAATTGGCGATGAAAAAATCCACCCGGTCCGCCGCCACTTTGTCCCACATCCGGACATAATTGAGAAGAAGCCGCGCCAGGATCCGTCTTTTCGTGCCCAGCCCCTGCTCGTCGAGATATTTTTCGTTCCAATCCCAGGCGTATCTCATGGGGCTGTGGCAGTAGCAGATGTGAATTGTTTTTGGTTTGACTATTATTCCCTTGGCGAAAGCGCTCGAAGAAGAAATCACCAGATCAAAATCCCGAAGGTTGAAAGTCTCCGGCGCAGTCGGCATAAGAGGCAAAAGCCACTTATGTCGCTTTTTCAAAAACTTCGGAAATTTTTGAAGGAACGACGGCCGAACGTCGGCGTCCTTGAATTTCCCCCGCATTTTTTGAGGGTCATAAAGCAAAGTATAAATCGGCGCTTCGGTAAATATCTCGTGCAACGCCAAAAGCACCCTCTCCGCCCCGCCGTGTTGGTTCAGAAAATCGTGGACAAGAGCCACTTTGAATCCTTGACGAAGTTTATTAGTTGTGATAGAGTGATTCGAAATCATTTGATTAAAATAATAGAACTCTAGGAGGAGCCATGAAAAAAGGAGAGCACCTTGCAAAACTCCGATTTTGTCCAGCTAAATCCAGGTTCATTGTCGCGAGTGAAGTTCATCAAATTTTATCTAACGCTCGCCAATTCCACCCAGATGGCAATAAACTTAGGATCTGTCAACGGATCGATGAATTCGCTCTATACTTGGGCGAAGAAAGAACCAGGGAGCTGATGGACAATAATATCGCAGTACTGGATTTGGCTACGGGTAAGCTTCAATTCCTGCCCCCTGAAACAGAAATTATTGAGGTTATGTTGTAGCTAACCAAAATATTGAAAAAATCCCCCCGGGCCCGCTCACAATTTTCATCTGTGAACCGGTCCGGTTTTTTTATCCAAATATATTTCCCTCGTTTTCAAATAACTTTTAACTTTTTCACTACGATATATCGTAGTGCGCACACTCTCATATATGCACATATGCATATATGAGAGTATTCAAAATATCCAAATTACAAATTCACAAATTACGAATTACATCCGCGATTTCGCGGCTGCATTTTTCCCACGAAAATCTTTTCACGTTCGCAAGGCCTTTTTCTATTATATCATTTTTATAGCTTTCGTCCGAGACGAGCTTATAAATCGCTTCCGCAATCGCGCCCGGATCTTTCGGGTCAACCAAAACCGCCCCATCCCCTGCCACTTCCGGCATTGAAGAAACATTCGAAGTGACGACCGGCGTGCCGACCTTCTGCGCTTCGAGAATCGGCAGTCCAAACCCTTCATAAAATGTCGGGAACAAAAACATACCCGCGCTTTTCAGCAAATAATATTTATCCTCTTCGCTCACGTATCCTGTCAAAATAATGTCGTTTTTGTATTCGCTTTTATATATTTTTTCTTTTATTTTATCCCCTCCATAGCCAAACTTGCCAACCAGGATCAATTTATGCGCAATTTTGTATTTCTCTTTCAGAATTTCAAAGGCCTCAACTATACCATTGATGTTCTTTCTATTCTCGAGGCGCCCTATGAATAAGATGTAACCTCTATAATTTGAAATTTTATTATTTGGACTCGATTTAAAATTTGAAATTGGAAATTGAAAATTATACTCGCTGTAGCCCTCGTATATTACTTTTATTTTTTTTTCATCAACATTATATTTTGATATTAAGTCAGACTTCGTATTCTCGCTCACTGCGATTATTTTTTTCGCCCAACGGCAGGAATTTTTGATCACGAAGCGCATATAAAATCTTTGCCAAGGCGAATAGGCTTTCGGGCAAAATTCAAATTCAAGGCCGTGGACAGTGACAATTGTATTTTTGGGATGGATGAGCGGCACCGTATGCGCTGGCACGAATAACACGTCCACGGGATGAAACAGCATTTCAAGCGACAGCCTTGCCTGCGTCCAAAAAATCGGCGCGCGCAAATTTTTCACCTGCCAATTTTCGGGAAAGCTAAAATCCGGTTTTATATTTATCGCCGGATTGCAATATAAAATCACTTGATCGCCCTTAAAAAAATCGCGCAGGAGCTTGATAACCTGATAGGAATACTCTTCAATCCCGGTTTTGTTTTTTTGAAACGCGCGACTGGCGTCAATTCCAATAGTCATATAACTCATAACACATAGCACATAACTCTATACTCCGAACTAAATAATAACTCGCCTAATTCATTTCTTTTTGTGTTACGTGTTTCGTGATTTATTTCGACATCATTATAGTTCTCTTATACATCTCCAGATGTTCGAGAGCAATTCCCGTTCCTTTTGCGACGCAAAGAAGCGGATCATCCGCGACATAGCACGGAACACCGGTTGTCTTTGTGATAAGCTGATCGAGATTCCGGAGCAGCGCTCCGCCTCCCGAAAGAATCATTCCCTTGTCAATTACGTCCGCTGCCAATTCAGGTGGCGTTTCCTGAAGAACCCTTTTGATCGCGTTTATGATTTCCCGAAGCTCGTCTTGGATGGCTTCCGTCATTTCATTCGCTGAAACACGGATTGTTTTCGGAAGTCCCGCGATGAGATCGCGTCCTCGCACTTCGACATATTCATCTTTTGTCTGCGGCATGGCGCTCCCGATCGCGATTTTTATTTCCTCGGCTGTCCGTTCCCCGACGGCGAGGCCATGCTTCTTTTTTATGAAATCGGCAATTGCCTGGTCTATCTTGTTTCCCCCCACCCGCGCGCTGTGAGCCGCCACAATTCCTCCGAGAGATATGATTGCCACTTCGCTCGTTCCTCCTCCAATATCAACAATCATATTTCCCGCCGCACTGTTGATGGGAATCCCCGCTCCAATCGCCGCCAGAACCGGCTCTTTGACGACATAGGCCGTTTTGGCGCCAGCTTTTACCGCTGCGTCAATAACCGCCCGGCGCTCTGTCGACGTGACTCCGGCCGGAATCGAAATCATAACCTCGGGTCGCACTAGCCGAAAACCGCCGCTTACTTTGTTTATAAAGTAGCGAAGCATAGCTTCTGTAATCCGATAATCCGCAATTACACCGTCTTTCAGGGGTCTTTGGGCGGTGATGGATTCGGGCGTTCTCCCCATCATTTCCTTGGCTTCGTTACCGACCGCCAGAATCTTATTGTCAATGAGGGAAATAGCCACAACAGACGGCTCATTGACAACAATCCCCTTGCCCGGAAGAAAGACAAGGGTGTTGGCGGTTCCCAAATCAATGCCGATTTTTTTGATAAACATAAAATAAAAAATCCTAAGCACTAAGCACTAAATCCTAAACAAATTCAAATTCAAAAATACAAATTTTCAAAACGGTTTTGAATTTTTATAATTTGAATTTTGATATTGTTTAGAGTTTAGGATTTAGGATTTAGGATTTTATTTTTATTTCTCGATTCGCTTGATATCTGCTCCCAACTTTTGCAGCCTCTCCTCAATCCTTTCATATCCCCTGTCAATCTGATAAATATTCTCAACGGTCGTTTTCCCTTTCGCGATGAGTCCGGAAAGAAGAAGTGTAATCCCCGCCCGAAGATCAGGGCTCGCAATTTTTCTCCCTCGCAGTTTCGTCGGCCCTTGAACCGTCGCCCGATGCGGATCATTGAGAACAATATTCGCTCCCATCGAATTCAAAATATCCGTGAAAAGCAGTCTCCCTTCAAAAATAGGATCGTGAATTTGGCTTGTCCCCCTGGCCCGCGTCATGAGCAGCGTGAAAGGCGGCTGAAGATCAGTCGCAAATCCTGGATATTCGTGGGTTGACACGTTGACCGGATTTATTTTTTCCGCTCCCCAAACGACAAGCTCGTTATTTTCTTCCTCGATCCGGACACCCGCTTTTTGAATATTCGCAAGGAATGCTCTGATATGGTCCGGATTGCAGTTCTTGATTTTTATTTTTCCTCCGCAAAGCGCCGCGAGTATGACAAATGTCCCTGTTTCGATCCGGTCCGGAATAATTTTCATCCGGCCGCCTCCGATTTTTTTCACCCCTTTTATTCTGATGGTCGGCGTTCCGGCGCCTGATATTTTTGAGCCAGAGCGATTGAGAAATTCCGCCAGAGCCGGAATTTCCGGTTCCATGGCAGCGTTCTCAAGAATCGTCTCTCCTTCCGCTACAACCGCCGTGATCATCATGGCTTCTGTTCCCGTCACGGTTATTTTTGGAAAAAATATTTTCGCGCCTTTTAGTTTTTTGGCGGACAAACTGAAATGGTCATCCTGCCATTTCACTTTGGCTCCCATTTTCTGGAATCCGGCGAGGAACAAATCAATGGGGCGCTTGCCGATCACGCACCCTCCCGGATAAGGCATGGAAACTTTTCCCGTTCGCGCCAGAACCGGTCCGGCCAGGATTATCGAAGCCCGTAGTTTTCCGGCCAGTCTCTCGCTTAAACGGCTTTTTTTGATGTTTTTGGCTTGAATTTCAACTTTATTTTTGCTTCTTTTTGCTTCCGCGCCCAAATCTTCCACCATTTCCAAAATCCGGCTTATATCCTCGATTTGCGGGAGATTGGTAATTGTCCATTTTTCACGCGACAAAAGAGCCGACGCTACGGCTTTCAAGGCCGCGTTCTTGGCGCCTTTCACTTCGATCTCTCCATTCAATTTTCTTCCCCCGATTATTTCAAAATATGACATAACTCCAAGTTTTTTAGCATTGTTATTATATTTCAAAATTCAAAGATAATCAAATCTGAAAAAAATATTCGCAATTCGCTGATTTGCATTTATTTGTAGATTAGCATCGCATATAACAAAAACCCGCCTTTGCGAAGACCTCGCGAAGACGGGCATATTGTCATTCACGCCAATTGGCGAAAAGTAAGGACACTTACCTTTTTGCTTGCCCCGCTCCAATTTTGCCGCTGAACATCACGCGCGGCGCGTCGAGCGAGTAACTCGACCCTCTTTCATCCAGCGACGCGCGACAACAATATTCATCGAGCATGAAAAGAAATATTTGGAATATTTTCACCAGCAAAATTGGAGCGGGGGTTTTTCACCTCTACTTATATCATAATTGATATACGCTTTTTTATTTTTATTTTAAGGAACTTTCTTTTTGTTTTTTCTATGTCACATCATTATATTTTAATTATTATTTATTTCCTCCTTTGTCCCTCACCACTTTTTTCGATAGTTCGGAAAAATTCGTGAAAATGATTCTTACATTATTTTTGATTATCATCTGCTAATTGTGGAAAGTGGTGAGAGACAAGGCCCAAATTTTGCGCAAGCATCTTTCTTCCTGAATCATCCGAAAGGGCGGTTCGGGGTGAGAAAGAAAGTGCCAGATTGTCAAAAATGCCTTTTTTGCTTCCGGCAAAATAATTCGCGAGGACAATTTGTTTTTTTGTTTTGTTTCCAGCCTGATCCGATACTATGGCCACAATTGACGACTGGCGGGTCTCAACGGAAAAAGTTGCCACGCCTGTGGAGCTCTTTGGCGACTTTTTCCCTCCCAGTTCGAAATAGCAATTCTTTTTATTTGAAAATACACGGACGATATATTTGCCATCCTGGCTGTCGGCATACAAATGGTAGTTTAGCGAAGGCTTTTCGCGGTCAACCCGAAACGATATTTTATCGGATATCCGGATTTCTTTTCTTCCTGCAGCAACACTTTCCGCCGTAGCCATCAAATCGTGGCTGCCTTCGGAGGCATCTTTGATCTCCAGCCTGAACCAGCCTTGGGCATCGGAAATAATGTCCCCTACAGCCGTCCCATTGTCAAAAACTGTCACCGCGCTGTGAGGATTGGCCCGTCCGACAATATTTATATTTTTGTTATTTAGTGTCTCGGCATTTCGCGGGGAAGTAATCAAGGGACTGGCAAGTGATAATTTGTCTGCTCTCTCGCCGCTGGCCGGCAAGAAAGGAACAAGGTTTCCCTGATCGGCGACTGTCTCTTTTTCTGATGGCTCGCCTGCCTCCTCTTCCTTGGGAGCGCTTTTGTCCCCGGAGCCAAACATCTGGACAATAATGGTTGTCGCATGCCCGTTTATAAATCCGTCTTTTGCCGCTACGCCAATTTCTTTGTATTTTTCATTCAAAATGTTGGCGCGATGGGTTGGGCTCGCCAACCAAGCCTCGTTCATTTTTTCGGCCGAGGTAAAATCCATTGCCAAATTTTCCCCGGCATAACTGTATTCATAACCGGTTTTTTCAATCCAGCGCCAGGGTGTCAATCCTTCAGGAGAAGTATGGGAAAAATAATTGTTGACTATCATGTCCTCGGCTTTGCTTGCGGCAGCTTGCGAAAGCTTCTCGTTTTCTTTGAGTTCCTCAACTCCCTTTTCCCTTCTGTCCGCGTTCGCCAGTTCAATAACTTTATTTTTTGTGATGGAAGATGCCCAAGCCGTATTTATCAATATGACAAACAGGAAGAAAGCAGCCGAGAGGGCTACCGTGCCAAAAAGAAACAGCCCGTCAGAAAGCCGAGGAAGAGAAATTTTTCCAACATCAAAATTGGCCGAATCTTCCGCCAGTATTCTTTTTGAGCTCACCCTATTCACATGACTCACCCGTTTCACCCGATAAAGGAATTCTGCCATCAAGCGTTTGAGCTCACCCCACTCCAAAAGTTATATGAATTATTATTATTTTTTAGTAATCAAAAAAGCGATTTACACCCATGTAAATCACCCTTCTCGCCCCGTGAAATTGCCGCGAAGCGGCGCTTTTTCGCCGGGGCGCAAATCCCCCGTTATTGGATTCTACGCTATTATTATATAACTATTTTTGCAATTCGTCAATCGAACCTGCGTAAATTTCTGACAAAAAACTTGACAAAAATAGTCCCCATTTTCCAATCAATATTTTTTCATTATTTTTTTGAACCCGTCCGCGTAATAAAGAACCCTGTCTGAATACCAGGAATACTTTTCCCAGTTAGAACCCGCGAGATACATTCCCGCCGCTTTTGCCCAAGCTTTCCTATCCCCCGCTTTCACTCCTTCAACTGACCCGAGTTTCAAACCCATGGCCACAAGAGAATCTTCGACGTCCCATGGGTTGGCCGGAGAGCGGCCCGTGGTTTTTTCGATTTGGCTCTTATATCCCATCCAGGTCGAAGGCATAAATTGAGCTGGACCCATCGCCCCTCCCCATCCACCGCATCCGTCACTCGCCTCACTGTTGTAGCAAGCCCGGCGGGAAACGGGAGTTTTGTCCGGATCGAGCCCAAGCTCTTTGCAAATTTTTTTAAAAGTATCCCACTGAGACGGATTCATGTCCGATTTGTATTTTCCGCCGCCGACGTTCGTTCCCAGTCCCGATTCAACCCGAAGCACCCCTAGCAAAAATTCAGGCGCCACGTCCGTGAGATCCGCAGCGTATTTCGCCGCCTTTACCGCTTCTTCCAAATTGATTGGCTCGCCAAGCGACTGGAGCTCGCTTAGTTCCGCTTGGAGCCTGCCTACATTTTTTTCCAGAGCCTGCCTTTCATTTCTGACTTGGGAAATCAATAGTGTCTCCATTTGTTTTTCGCGCTCTAGTGATCTTTCCTGGTCATTCTGCATACCTCTCAAATTTTCCTTGTCTATTTTTTTGTCCACCAAATTTTCTTTCTCGCCTTTGAGCACATTCCGCGAAGCTTCCAATTGGTCGTGTGTCTCTTTGATCTGGTCTTCAAAACTTTCAAGGCTCTCGATTTTGGAGAAATAATCCGAAAAGCTTTGCCCACTGAATACAATCTCAGATGTTTCTCCCCCGCCCTTTTCATAAAGCTCCTGCAAAAATTTCGCCAGCATCTCTTTCTTTGCCTCAAGCTGCTTTTGCATTTTTTCAATTTCAATTTCTTTCTGAGTTATTTCTCCCTCAAGGGCGTCAATTTGAAGATTTGTTTCCTGAATTTGAAGCTCAATCTTTTTTATGTCGGCTTCAAGGATTTCAATATCATTTGAAAGCGACTCTTCCTTGTGGTTTTTTTCCTCAATATTTTTTTGATATATTTCTATTTGCTTGCGGAGGTCATCGATTCTGGTTTTGATAATTTCCTTCTGGGACGGCACCGCCGCCCCTGTTCCCATTTTCCCAAAAAGAAGAACAGCTAAAAATACTACTCCGATATTTGCTGAATATATGGGAAATAATTTTACTTTAGAAAATATTTTTTTCATTTTGGTTCTTGGCAAATCATTTTGGATGAAGCATTCTTGCGAACGCGCTTCCTTGTTTTCCTAGATTATATCATAATTTACCCCGTACCGCAGAATACGCCACGGCGATTTTCGCTTCCAGCAGGATATAATTTTAAAAGCATGTGAAGCAAAACGCAAAAGGCATGGTGCGGGGCTCTAAAAAAACCGCCCCGATGGACTCGGGGCGGATGCATATTTCAGAAATTATTTTTTCTTTTCTTCATTATTTTCTCCGATTTTGCCCGCCGACTTATCCTCCGAAGATTCATCGGAGGAGGACTTCTCCTCCTTCACGACTCCTTCGACCTTCGTCACGTCTTCTTTCACTTCGGTTTCGAGTTCTGCCAGCTCTTCTTCGGAGCGAGGCTCTGTCACCATCGCCACAACATTTTCCGAATCAGCCAAAAGCTCAACCTTGTCTGAAACAGGCAAGTCTTTGACATATATATAGTCTTCGAAATTTTTTATTCGGCTGATGTCAACTTCTATCTTAGGCGGTAGATCTCCCGGCAGACACTTTACCTCAATCTCATCCATGTTTTTTATCAAAATTCCACCGAGCTCTTTCACGGCCGGAGATTCTCCAACAAACTCCAGTTCCACTTTTGCTTCTATTTCCTCATCCATCCGAACCTGATAAAAATCTATGTGGGTTGGCTTCCCATTCAAAATATCCCTTTGGATTTCTTTTATGAGGACATTTCTTTCTTCGCCGTTTTCAAGTTTCACTTTGAAAACAGTGCTCTCTCCTGCCTGCTCACGAATGCGATTGAATTCCCTTCGATTCACCCAAAGCATCACGTTTTCAATTCCTCGCCCATATAAAATAGCCGGAATGGCGCCTATCGGCGCGTCCTTCTTTTTCCCTTCTTTCTTTCTTGTCTCGGCTTTTAGTGTCAAACTCGACGTCATTTCCTTTTTTCAAAAATAAAAAACCACTATAAGAAGATAACATTATTATGATTCTTTGGCAAGCCCGGTAGTAGAAATTCGGCCTAAAAAAATCTGGGATAAATTTCGAGCTGGATAGCTGGGTAAATAAGCTCCTTACCAATTATCTCTATTTGTTATCAGCTAAATTTTCACTACCGGGCAAGCCCAGCCCCATGTTCAGTTTCGATTTATCCGGCAGACGCTTTCCGCCATACCAGCAGCGGCCATCAGGGTAATGAGAGAACTTCCACCATAACTCAAAAAAGGAAGGGGTATGCCTGTCACCGGCATAACTCCGATATTCATTCCGATGTTGATAAACGAGTGAACAAAAATCACACTGGCTGTTCCGCCGACAAGAAGTTTTCCAAAATTATCCCGGCTGCTCAGCGCAATTTTTATGAGTCTCGAAATAACAACAGCAAGCAGGACAATCACAAAAGCCGCTCCGCCAAAGCCAAGTTCTTCAGCCACAACCGCGAATATGAAATCCGTATGCTTTTCGGGCAAAAAATTGAGTTGGCTTTGAGAACCATGGCCAAGGCCTTTTCCCAAAAATCCTCCCGACCCAACCGCGACTGTGGACTGGATAACATTATATCCGGCGCCTAGCGGATCAGAAGTGGGATTAAAAAGTGTTGTTATTCTTTCTTTTTGATATCCTTTGAGAAAAAAATTCCATCCTAAAAGAGCAAAGATCAAAATGACCAAAAAGAGGACAAAGAGATGTTTTTTATTTATTCCACTCATAACGAGAACCGAGATCCAGAGAAAAAAAATAACAAAAGCCGATCCGAAATCAGGCTGCTTGATTACCAAAAAAATTGATGCAGCCACCGGAACAAGAGAAACAAGAATATGCTTGTAGTCTCCGATGCTCCTTGAATGAAGTGAAAAATATTTTGCAAGCAGTATCGCAGCAACAATTTTGAATGGTTCGACCGGCTGAAGATGGACCCCACTGATCCCGAGCCAACCGGTCGTCCCTCGAACCACCTTCCCGAATATAAGAACGAGCAGCAGCAACAAAAAACCTAAAGCGTACAAAACCGTCGAATAATTCTTAAGACTCCGATAATCAAAAAAAGCAAAAACAAAAAAAACGGTCAGCCCAATGACCGCAAAAATTGTCTGTCTCAAAAAATGGCTTTCATCTGGAATTTCTTTTTCTCCTGAATAGCTGATCGGAAAAAGCACAGCCAGGCTAAGAAACAGAAGGAGAACAAGCGCTGAGAATAAAACCCAATCAAATTTGTATAAAGATCTAATCATTTGAAACTTTAATTCGATTCATAACTTTCATATTGGTCGGGTGTTCCATATTTCTTCATGAAATTATCGTCGCTGAAAACATTCGCCTCCTCATCAACTTCGATATTTTGCACATCAATATCCTGAGAAAACGGCTCGCTCCACTGGAAAATAACCTCTCTTTCTTCATTTATACGTACGTCGTTATTGTATGTTTCGTTTATAGCGACCGGGTTCCCCTGGCGGTCTCGCAGAACCGCTTTGGTTGATATTTTTTTGAAGTCATATCCGCTTTTGTTTTGAATTTTCAGCTTCAACTGAGCAAACCCGGGTCCGCCACTGATGAAGCTGAATTCTTTCTGGTAGGAAGCAATATTCGGCTCTTCATAATCCGAAAATTTTTGCCACCTATACGACTTTATACGAAAGTCGACAGAATCCGGCTTTTCCGCAAGATCCATGTTGAAAACAAAAATGTATTTCGTTTCAACCGGAAGAAGAAAGATCGCTCCCTCTTTTTGGCCAATAACTTTTCCGCTGGCATCCAAGAAATTGAAAGTATACCCAAGATCTTCAATTCCAAAAAGTGAATTTGGATTTTTGATTTTTACCAAGGCATCATATCTGTTTGCGCCTGACGGGACCAGTCTTTTTTCCAAAATTTCGGCATTTTCTATTTTAGGAATTTCCTCGCATTTTTGGCAGGGGCCACCGCAATCAGCTTTTTCTTCGCCCTGGTTAAGTTTGCCGTCATCGCAAGTCGGCTCCGTGCGAAAAAGAAAAAAAGCGCCCGTTCCGATTCCGGAGAAAATTATTATATAAACCAGTATTATAATTGCTCTTTTTATCGAGCGCTGTAAAGAAGTCATATTCTTATTGTATCTCACTCACGAAACCTTGCAAGTAAGCCGATTTGATATTACTATAAAATCGTAACTATTTATTAAAAATATGGAAAAAATCAAAAAAATAGAAATTGCCCGCCACTCTCTTGCTCATGTCCTGGCTGCAGCGGTTTATGAAATGTTTCCTGATGCACGCTTTGGTATTGGACCGGCAGTCGAAAATGGTTTTTATTATGACTTTGATTTGCCCCGGACATTGATTCCCGAGGATCTAGAGATACTTGAGAACAAGATGAGAAAAATAATCAAAGCAAACCATAGTTTCGAAAAGGTCACCATCCCGGCCAAAGAAGCAACGGAAAGATTCAAAAAAAGCAAGCAGTTATACAAAATTGAATTGATTAAAGACTTACAAAAAGAAGTAAAAAGCAAAAAAATGTTGCGGGTTACATGTTACGCGTTACGCGATTTTGTCGATCTGTGCTCGGGTCCGCACCTCGATTCCACCGGTGAAATAAATTCAAAAGCTTTCAAGCTCACCAGAATTTCCGGCGCCTATTGGAAAGGTGATGAAAAAAATAAAATGCTCCAGAGAATTTATGGCGTGGCGTTCGCAACGGAAAAAGAACTCAAAAACTATCTTGCTGCGCTTGCCGAAGCGGAAAAGCGCGACCACAAAAAAATTGGGCGCGACCTTGGTCTCTTTTCTTTCCACGCCGAATCTCCCGGTTCCGCTTTTTGGCACCCCAAAGGAATGGCGATTTGGAACGAAATGGAAAAATATGGAAAGGAACTGCGCAGAAAATATGGATTTCAGGAAATCCAGACACCGCTTATCGCCAAAAATATCCTCTGGAAACAATCCGGCCATTGGGACCACTACAAGGATAGTATGTTCTCCATTAAATCAGAAAATGAAACCTACTGCCTGAAACCCATGGACTGCCCTTTCAATATCTTAATCTACAAAGAAACAACCAGGTCTTACCGTGATCTTCCCATCCGCTTTTCTGAAATCGGACGCATTATGCGAAATGAAAAATCGGGAGAGCTCAACGGCCTTCTCCGTGTGCGTTATCTCACCCAGGACGATTCCCATATCTTCTGTCTTCCAAACCAAGTCGAAAAAGAAATTTCAAGCCTCATCAAAATGGTGAAAGAATATTATCCCGCTTTTGGAATTGAGCCTAACTTTTATCTCTCTACGCGCCCGGATGATTTTATGGGCAAAAAATCGGAATGGGACAAGGCGGAAAAAAATCTCGCAAACGCTCTTAAAAAAGAAAAAGTTAAATACGAAATCAAAGAAAAAGACGGGGCTTTTTATGGCCCGAAAATCGACATTGAAATCAAAGACGCACTGGGGCGAAGCTGGCAGCTGGCAACTATCCAGCTTGACTTCCAAATGCCGCAGAGATTTGGTTTGGAATATATAGACAAAAAAGGCAAACCAGCTGTCCCGGTCATGATTCACGCCGCTGTTTTTGGCTCATTTGAGCGCTTTATCGGAATTTTAACAGAAAATTACGCGGGTTCTTTTCCGCTCTGGCTTTCTCCTGTTCAAGTTGAAGTTATCCCGGTTTCTGATAAATTTGCAAAATACGGCGAGGACATAAATTCATTCTTACATTCGCATAATATTCGTTCCCTAATTCGTGAGTCCTCTGAATCTCTTGGAAAAAGGATTCGCACCGCCCAAAATGAAAAAATCAATTATATGCTGATTGTTGGAGAGAAAGAAGTGAAATCCAAAACCGTTGCCGTCCGCGACCGCGAAAAAGGAGACCTTGGCGCAATGAAGCTCGATAAATTTTTAGCCAAGATAAACAAAGAAATCGCAGATAAGCCATAGGTTTTATTGCCTATTGGTTTTTCTGATAACCAGGAACTAACGACTCTTCCAGCCGCTAATAACCATTGTTACCGATGACCTACTATATCAAAATCTTCGGTTGTCAAATGAACTATTCCGACGCCGAAAGGATTGAAACCATCTTAAAAAAATATAAGCTGAAAAAATCCGCCTCGCTAGAAGAGGCGGACTTTGTCATATTTGTCACCTGCGGAGTTCGCCAATCAGCTGAAGACCGGGTTTACGGGCAAATTAACAATATCCGAAAAAAATATCCGAAGAAATTTATCATTCTCACCGGCTGCCTTGCCCACCGCAAAGACGTCCAGAGAAGACTTAAAGAAAAAGCTGATCTATTTGTAACTATTAAAGTTTTTCCAAAAGAAATTGAAAAAATACTAAATACTAAATACCAGATACTAAATATAAAAACCTTGCCATGCAATAATTATCTCCAAATAACACCGAAATATTCAAACAACTATACCGCCTATGTTCCCATCATGACCGGCTGCAACAATTTCTGCTCCTACTGCGTCGTCCCCTACGCCCGCGGCCGGGAGTATTCGCGGCCGGCGGAAGATATTTTAGAAGAAATCAAAGGTTTAGTTCAAAAAGGATATAAAGAAATTATTTTACTTGGACAAAATGTAAATTCCTATAGATCAAAGATACAAAATACCAGATACAAAATACCAGATACAAAAAAGAAAACTATTAGCTTTGCCGATTTGTTAGAGTCAATAGACGCTATACGGGGAAAGTTTTGGTTATCTTTTCTCACCTCCCATCCCAAAGATATGTCCGACGAGCTGATTGAAACAATTGTCAAATCAAAAAATATTTGCGAGTATATTTCTCTCCCCGCCCAATCGGGAGACAATGAAATTTTGCGCAAAATGAACCGGCGTTATACGGTTGCCCATTATAAAAATCTCATCAAAAAAATCCGCCAAACTTATCAAATCCGAAAGCTCAACTTTCGGAAATTTCCGAAAGTTGAGCTTTCGGACACAGCGCCAGCCGTTTCCACCGACATCATCGTCGGCTTCCCCGGCGAAACCAAAAAACAATTTGAAAACACGGTAAAATTATTTCGTGAAATGAAATTCGATATGGCTTACATTTCCCAATATTCCCCCCGCTCCGAGACCGCCGCTTGGAAGCTGAAAAATAATATTTCGAAAAAAGAAAAGGTTCGCCGCGAAAAAATACTCACAAATATCCTCGCGCGCACCGCACTCGTAAATAATAAAAAATACATCGGTAGGGTTGTCGAGGTTTTAGTCGATAAAAAACTAAGCGAAAGCTTGGCTTTGAGAAATTCCAAGAGCTTAGCTCTTGGAAGGGAAAAGCCGAGCTTTAATCCAAAAAGCTTAGCTTTGGAAAATGATTCGAAAATGTATAAATATTTATCCCATACCCGCACCCAAAAAAAAGTTATATTATTTTCCAACAAAAAAATCACCAATGGGAATTTTCAAATAGTAAAGATCACAAAAGCTAAAGCTTTTGGATTAGAAGGAACGACAATATGAAAAAGATTTTAGTTATATTGGGATCAACTTCTTCAGGAAAATCAGATATTGCCATTAAACTCGCCAAGAAATTTAATGGTGAAATAATTTCCGCCGACAGCCGGCAGATTTATCGCGGGATGGACGTCGGCACTGGCAAGGTACCGAAGTCAAAAGTTAAAAGTAAAAAGTTAAAAGATATATATATTAGTCATGGCATACCGCATCATATGATTGATATTGTGAGTCCACGAACCGACTTCAACGTCGCCAAATTCAAAAAACAATCCGAAAATTTTATTGAAGATATTTTGCAGCGCGGCAAAATCCCCATCATCTGTGGCGGGACGGGATTTTGGATTCAGGCAATTGTTGATAACCTAAATTTCCCGGAGGTTAAGCCCGATTGGAAGCTTCGCAAAAAGCTCGAAAAATATTCGGCTGAAAAACTGTTTGCAATGCTCAAAAAATTAGACCCCGTGCGAACAAAAACAATTGATCCAAAAAATAAGGTTAGATTGATAAGAGCAATTGAAATATGCAAAAAAATAAAAAAAGTCCCAACAAAAAATACTCGATGCTCGATGCTCGATGCTCGATGCAATTTTTTGCAGATTGGGTTGCGGCTGCCAAAAGATAAATTATATTCAAATATCGAAAAACGTGTGAAGCAAAGATTCCAGCAAGGCATGATCGCTGAAGTTGAAAAATTGCATCAGCAGGGATTGTCCTGGAAAAAAATTCAATCCTTCGGCCTCACCTACTTTTGGATTCCCCTATATCTGCAAAAAAAGCTAACTAAGACTGAACTCATCGAAAAAGTGATCCAAGCGGAAAAAAAATATGCCAAGCGGCAAATGACCTGGTTCAAAAGGGATAAAAGAATAAAGTGGTTAAAAAACTATCAGCAAATAGAAAAATCAGTAAAGAAATTTCTCAAATAATATATTGCAGGTATACTAGTATACTGCAAAAAAAGTTTTGAGCTCCGCCATAAAGGTCGGAGCTCGTTTAATGATGCGAAAATTAAGGCGTATTGAACCTGTTGATTTGGAGCATGCTAAATCTTTTCGGACAGGTTTCGCCCGTTTTGGGTACGTTTCCGTGTCCGTTCAGAGTGCCGCATGTCCCGCAACGGATGGATAGTCCTTCGACGATAAATCCATCCTGCATCAGTAACCGTGAAATTTCTTCAAAGGCCCCGATGTTATTGCACGCCTGGACAGTGCTCTCATGGATCCAGGGACACCGCACTAATCGACAGGCTCCATTCGCAAAGGGACAATAGATTGCTCCGACATCGCCATTTTCCGCTAAATTTCCCTGATTCATAATCCCTCCTTACCTCCTCAAATGAATTACCCAGCCGCAGCAAGCTGCGGGGTATCCTGTTAAAATTTAAACAGCCTGAGTTGATTTGATTGAACTTTTTCCTGATGGTCGCCCTGCT
>MFSH01000007.1 GCA_001784875.1 Candidatus Moranbacteria bacterium RIFOXYB1_FULL_43_19 | reverse complement strand
CAGAGCCTATGCAGAACAAATTTCATAGACACGGATGACAATGCAGCTGATTTTTCAATATCTAACTCTCCCTCACCTCAAAACAGCAGTTTTGCCGGAAGCAACAATGAAGAACTTTCGGATTTAGATGACGGAGAATCACCGGCAGATATTGAAGATGTTGGAGATATTGAAGATGCTTTTTCGGATGCATCGGGCTCCTGCGTTTCGGAATCACCAAACATAAATCTCAATGAAATTTTTCCATATCCAGCCAGTGGAGAAGAATTTGTTGAAGTCATAAATACCGGAGAAAGCTGTGTGGATGTTTCCGGCTGGAAAATAATGGATGAAGCCGGCCACAAGAAAGAATTTCCAGAAAATTCAATTCTGGATCCGGGAGAATATATATTTTTAGGGGGAAATCTTTATTTAAATAATGATTCCGATACGGTATATCTCTTGGGAAAAGACGGGGGCTCAAAAAATGAAGCACTAGATAGCCAAAATTTCGAAAAAGCCCAGAAAGATTTTTCATATTCTTTCGGCAAAGAAAACTGGCAGTGGACATTGACCACTACTCCCGGGGAGGAAAACGCCATCACGCCTTCAGATTCCGACGAAAGCGCATCCGACACCATTTCCGGAGAAGGTCAGTCTCCGGCTGAAAACATATATCTCAACGAAATCTTTCCCAATCCCAAAAAAGATTCAAATGGCGAGTATATTGAAATCGCCAGCGGTGAAAGCGGTCCGGCTGATTTGAATGGCTGGATGATTGGCGACGCTTCAAAATCAGGAAAGCATGTTTTTAAGGAACATATTGAAATTAAACCTGGCGGATATCTGGCAGTTTACCGCCCCGAATCCAAAATCGCGCTTAATAATTCTAACGAGTCTGTATATTTATATAATCCTGAAGGAAAAGTCGTCTCCAGCGTTTCATATGAAAAATCCCAAAAGAATTCTTCATATAATTTCGATGGAAAAGGCTGGCGATGGAGCAGATACCTCACTCCCGGAGAAAAAAATAAATTCGACTCGGCTCCGACAGTAAAAATCAATAAGCCGAAAAATACCTATAAAGATATTTATACGAAATTTTCCGCCAAGGCCAAAGACAAAGAAACAAAAAAGCTGAAGTACGTCTGGGATTTTGGCGACGGAAAAAAGAGTTACCTCGCAAAAGCCTCGCACAGATATCAAGGCACCGGAAAATACACCGTGATGCTTTCAGTCTGCGACGTTTCCCAGACAGTTGAAAAAAGTTTTGTCCTAACAGTGAAAAACTATCCCTTGCCCGATCTCGAGATCGTGAAAATCATTCCCAACCCCGCCGGAAATGATTCGGAGGGAGAAACCATTGACGCAAAAAACAACTCGGGGGGGGAAGTTAATCTTGAGGACTGGAAAATCGCGACCGGATCGGAGGATAAAATGTATAATCACTCAATAGGCGCTGGGATAACTTTGGCCCCAGGAGAAATAAAAACAATCACCCGAGCAGCGTCTAAATTTTCCCTCAATAACAAAGCCGGGAAGGTGCGTCTTCTCTCTCCCGACGAAAATATTATCGACGAGGTTGAATACTCGAAGGAGAAGATTGCTGAGGAAGAAGCTTATGTGAAAATCGATGGAGAGTGGCAATGGATCACCCCATCGGATAATTCTCCGAAAAAAGAAGAGCCCTCCAAAGAAGATTCTAATAATGCTGAAAATGAGGAGAATAATTCGAATGATGACGGAGAGATTCTTGGCGCAATGGATGAAAATCAAACAGATTTTGCTCCAAAATTAACCTTATACACCTCCGAGGATAAATTTATTTTTTTCAAATTTTTCGGCTTGCTGGGTTATCAACCAAGAGAAAAAAACTATTGCCCCATAAATAACTCCCCATTGCTTTTTGCCAATATATAATCTTCTTTGTTGCGTGTTTCGCGTTATGTGTTACGTGAATTTAACGTCGTTATCGGCCTACTTTGCGTGATATAGAATTTGCCTTTCTCAAGTGCCCATTCGATGTCTTGCGGATGCTTATAGTGTTTTTCGAGGTGATCGCAAAGTTTGGCAAGACCAATAATTTGACGCCCATTCAGCTTCTGCTGATTTTGTTTTTTCTTCGGTACTGGTTTCCATTCCACTCCCCCTCTCTTATTTTTGACAATCATCCGCGTTTGTTTGGAAAAATTGATGTCAGCAATGCTCCAGTCTCGTTTGGCAACGACATAGGTGTCTGGCGTTATCTGACCGGAAACGATTGCTTCTCCAAGCCCATATCCGGCTTCGATAACCATTTGGTTTCGATCCTGCGTGACTGGATGCACCGTGAAACAAATTCCTGATATCTCCGACTGGATCATTTTTTGGACGACTACTGCCACGCTCACCGGGTAAGAGTCTTTAATTTTAGATGTGCCAGCCCGGATTTTTTGCTGGTGTTTTTTTAAAAATACTCCTTTTTCAAAGGCGTAAAACAAAGCTCTTTGCGTGAAAAGTGAAGACCAGCATTTTTTGATGTTTTCAAAAATATTTTTTTCGGTGGTGTTGAGATAGGTTTCCAGCTCCCCCGCCCAGGAAGCGACCGCCGAATCTTCAGCCGTTGCGCTGCTGCGAACCGCGACGTACGGGGCCTTTAGTTTTTTAAATTCGTTTAAAAATAATTTGGCGAGGTCTTTCGGCATGGGGACATCGTGAATCATATCCCGAATTTCGTGCGACGCCCGATCAACTGAATTGAGATCCTTGTAATTTATTTTTTTGAGAAGGGAAACGATATCGACCCCCAAATCCGTTTCTTCCAAAAACCGGTCAAAGGCTTCAGCAAGAATAACAAATCCCGGCGGCACCGGAATCCCTACACTGGTCATCTCACCCAACGATGCTCCCTTCCCACCGGCAATCCCGACATCTTTTTTTGAGATTTCTTTGAATGTTTTTGTGATCATATCATTTTGCTTTTTTCAAAATTTTCACAACTCCTTTATCCGCATCCACTTCAATCTCATCTCCCGTCTTTAAAACTCGAGTTGCGATTTTGGTGCCAACGATGCAAGGTATTTTGAATTCTCGACTCACGATTGCCGCGTGACAAGACATGCCCCCTTCGTCAGTGACCACGGCCGCAGCCTTTCTGAACACCGGAGTGAATTCGATGGTGGTCATATAGGTGACAATAATTTCTCCGTCTTTGAATCCCGAAATTCCCGAGGCGTCTTCGAGAACCCTGGCAATTCCCTTGATTTTTCCTCTGGAGGCAGCCAGGCCCCTGAATTCGTAAATATTGGCATATTTCTTGAAAGGTTCGCTGATATTTTCTTTTTTAATCAGTGTTTCTATATTTTTCTTTCCAGAAACGATGTTCATTTCTCCTCTCTTTATGACAATTCCAAATCCGTTTTTTTGCCTGTCGGCAATCTCTTTTTTTGAAATTATTTTCCCGCTCCTAAAGAAATCTTCAACTTCTTGATACGAACAATACAAAATATCACTTCGGGTTATTCCGAATCTCTTTGATATTTCATCAAGAAGATTATTATAGCTAAGGAGAGCCTTTGTAAAATATCCCTTTGCCCAGTCTCTCTGAGCGATGAGTTCGGAAAGAGCATCAAGCGCATGCGCGACATCTTTTGGCGGCTTCAGCTCTGCAATAATTTTTTTCCTTTGCGAGTTAAGCTCTGAAAAATTACCGAGAATTTCTTTTAGCTTTTTTTCTGGTGTTTGCTTAGCCACAATAGCCTGCTTGAACAACTCAATCCACTTCTCTCTAGACCAACCCCCACTCACATATTCCGTATTAATCCACTCATATTTTTGAGTATGCTTTTCAAACAATATATTTTCTCGTTTATATTTTTTTAGTTTTTCTGAAATGCCTCCTTTGCTTTCTTTTTCAAACAACTCTTTTGTTTTTTTATTTTTATAAAGCTCCACAGCAACCTGATAGAAATTCTTCTTTTCCGTGAAAGCAACTGTTTCCCCTGTGTTTATTGAAAGATTCTCTTTATAGACCTGAAATTCATTTTCTTTTTTGAGTTCTTCCAGACGTTTTCTCAAAAATTTGATTATCCGCCATTTTTCATCAAAGCACGCTTCAATTCCCCAAAGTTGAACCGTTATGAGTGGACAAGCCATCATCGTCTCAATAAATCCGTCGTATAATTTTTTAAGTTCCTGATTTGACAACAAGGATAAGTTATCCTGATCAATTTCCATGCATTTGAAAAATACCGCACCAAATATTTCACTTGTTCTCCTTTCGAAATCTTTGGTAAAATTGGGATTGCTATCAATGCTTTTTTGTATATCTTTATATTTATCCCTGCTTGAAAGTTGGTTTTTATCATAAAAAACGTAGCAACTCTTTCCCGGCACTCCAATGACAATTTGGTTATCAAACCAAAAATTTACCGCCGGCGACCAGCCCCTGCCTTTCATACCGTGCATAAGAAAACTGAAATGATGGAGACTGGCATTTCTCCGATGCGCCCAGAACCAGTTTATTTTTTTGCTATTTTTTTTCTTGGCCATGTTTCATTTTTTCTAAATCAATTAATCCCTCAAATTTTTTCCCCGGCTCAAATTCTCCTTTCACTTTTATCTTCGGCGGACTGGAATTTATAAAATCCATCTCGAATGATCCCGATTCTCTGATTATTCCGCCTGTTCTTTCAAAAAACTCCCGGGAGTCCATGGCTTCAGCTTGCTTACCGTCTTCAAAAACCAAATATTTTTTGAGAAATGTCATCACCGGGAATGAATGCGTCACATCAATCTGGAGATACGGCTCGCCGACGGGCTGTTTGCCTCCGGCTTCTTTTTGCCTGTCCAATAAATTCAGATGATTGCTAAATCCCAAATAGCGCTTTGCAAAAATATCTGCAAGCTCGCTGCAGGTCGTTTCAAAGCGCCTGGCAGAAAGCGGATAATTTTCTTCATCAAACATTTCGGACAAAACCGCCATATCAATTCTGTTTCTGATTTCAGCTTCTTTTGTTTCTCCATGAAGTTCAGGATGATTCTTTTCTATTTCTTCCACGAATATCGGCTGCATTTCTTTTTGCATAGCGACAATCCTGCCAAGATCCGCTGCGAACTTTTTTTCTTTGGCGTCTTCGAGCGGTTGAAATGGCACTTCAAGTTTTTCATCTTTTCTGATATATTCTTTGGTCCGATGGCTCGTGCCACTCAATTCGTTCCGAGTAATATTCGCTGTATCCACAGCTCTTTGTACCGGGCTTGTGGCTACTCTCGCAAGCCCAATCCCATCTTTGGCATCCAACTTTTCAAAGCCTTGTCTGACTGAATCATCAAAATACGCGGCCTTCGCATTTTTTTCTCCCGCCGCGCTCAATTTCGGCCCATGCCGGAAAACAATAACTCTCAAAGTCACTTTTTCCTTGCTATCAAGATTTTTTTCTTTTTCCATTGACACTATTTTTTCCTTTTTATTATCTTGATTATACTACGATCTGCGTCCACTTCCACTAAATTTTCCTTTAATCTACCACTGCAAGCGCCGCTTCGGCGGCTTCGCGGCCTTTGTTTTCTTTTCCGCGGGAGCGGACTCGGGCTTGTTTCAGGTTTTGAGTCGTGAGCACCCCGAATCCTATGGGAATATCGAATTTCAGCATTACATCCATTGTTCCCCGCGAAACTTCATTGCAAATATAATAGAAATGATCCGTTTCGCCTTTGATCACACACCCAATCGCCACTAGAGCGTCAAATTTTTTCGTTTCGGCGAGTCTCTGGCAAGCCAGCGGAATTTCAAACGACCCCGGAACCCAGACAGTTTTTATATTTTCCACTTTAACTTTATTTTCCTTGAGAGTTTCCAGCGAACCATCAAACATAGGCTTGGTGATATTGTCATTAAACTTTGAAACAACGATGCCAATTTTCAGTTTTGACCCGTCAATTTTTTTCGAGTGCCCTTTTTTAGCATTTAGCATGTCCGGTATTTTTTAAAATATTAAAAATATATTTCGCGATTGCGTCAGTCTCAATATTCACCTTTTCTCCCACTTTTATTTTTCCCAGATTCGTATTTTCAAGCGTATGGCTCACGAGCGAGACCGTAAATCCCGCACCAAATTTTCTCGCATTATTCTTGGAATTCTTATTTTTACTGAAATTATGATGCGGGACAAGCCAGTCTTTTTTCGAATCTACAATGGTCAGACTGATGCCATCAACAGAAACCGACCCCTTCGGAGCCATAAATTTCATAAATTCTTTCGGTACTTTTATTTTTATCACTAATGATTCTTTCACTTTTTTTATTTCAATAATTTTTCCCACGCAATCCACGTGCCCCTGCACAATGTGCCCGTGCATGAGATCCCCGACACACAAACTTCGCTCTAAATTTATGTCTTGCCCTTTTCTAAAACTACCGACTGTTGTTTTCTCAATGGTCTCCGGCATGTATTCAACTGTGAAACTATTTTTGCAAACTTTTTTGACTGTTGAACAAACACCGTTAACAGAAATACTTTCTCCTATTTTTGTTTTCCATCCCTTTGGAATTTTTATCTCAACAAAAAGACTTCCCCTTTGCCAAGTTTTTTTTTCAACTTTAGAAACTTTCTTTACAATCCCCGTAAACATAGACATTTAAATTTCTAATATCCAATATCAAAATTTTAAATTTTGACATTAGCGATTTGGATTTTCATTGGAAATTGGGAATTAGAAATTGGAAATTATACTTATATCTTTTTTTATCTGCCTTTCCAACTCTTCCTCGCTTTTGAATTTCATTACGTTTCTAATCTTCTTCCCAATCTTTATCTCAATCTCTTCACCATATAAATCTCCCGAAAATCCAACGAGATGTGCTTCTAACAATTTTCCGTCCAGATTGACAAAAATTCCAGCTTTATAATTTTTATCACCTAATTTTGCGGAACCTGCATAAACCCCGTTTCTCGTTTTTTCTTCTAATTCAACATTAACCGTCGGAAACCCCAACTTCGCTCCTTTCCCCTCGCCTTTTTTCACCTTTCCAAAGACTTTCATTTATATGTAATAAGTTTCAAAAAATCTTTTTTACTTTTTTTGAAAGCTAATGCTGATTGGCTAGCTGGGTTTTCTTTATTTGCCAATCTCTTCCAGGGGACTTTCAAATATTTTGCTTCATTCATTTTTCTTCCGTTGAGGCCCTCTTCCGCAATCTCCAATAATTTCTTCAGCAAACCATAAATACTTTTTCCGTTTATTTTTATATCCATCCCATAAACAGACGCTTTATAAACTAATTCCTTCCACTCATTCCAAGAGTATTGTTTTGTAAATTTTTTGACTTCGCTGATATTTTCTACAAGACCAAGAACAAAAGCCGGAAGTGCCATTTCTTCATTTGGTGGGGAAGCTGCCGCACCACGATATTCCATATAACAATTTAGCAATTTGCCTTTGAGATATTTCTCCAGCGTGTTTTTTCGCAAATTTTCCATAAAATCGGAAACAGTTGCTTGTTCAGAATCAATAACAAGATGGGGTTTCGCGTGTGGCCACATTGAAATCATGGCTAAATTAATATCTTTTACGGATGGTTCTAGTTTTGTCCTTTTCCCCAATAGACTTCTTGCTTCAAATTCTTTACCGCTGAAATATCCAAAGTAATTTATTTTCTTTACGGGCACACACCATACTTCTTCTCTTGTTGGTGGGAGTATCATGTGGGGAAGGTCCCAGTAATATTTGAAATAATCAGTAAGTGATTTAAACGGCTTCGGGGGAAATCCCGTTAATTTATAAAAGCCTGGCTCAGCCCCGATGAATCTCAAGTCCCAGCAAATCATTCTCCACTCTTGCCAGGGCAATAATTTCCAACTCTGGATACATGAGTTAGCGAAAAGAGACACAATCAAACCGGTAACCTTCGTCAACTCGTTTGTAACGTCAATAACTTCTTCGATTCTCAAGCTGATTCCTGCTTGATGGGCGCTGTTTGCCATCATCATGGCGTTATCAAAATAATCGCTTGCTCCCATTTTCTCCAAAGCGAGATATATGGTATTTTTCGTCCTCATCTTCTTTGGACTTGAAAAAATACCGGGTTGTAATCCGGTTCCCAGCATACGCAATTTGTTTTTTCCCAAAACTTTCAGCGCATCAGCATGAACTTTGCTTAAGAGCTTCTCTGCTTCACCTAAATTTTGAACGGGAGGAAAGGCTCTTTCCAAATTCCCCGCCGCAGAGTCGGAAGATAAATTAACATTGCCGTTACCAAAGTTTTTATCAAGACTACCGATAACTCTCAGAACAGGATCCGTATTAATTTTCCAGCCTAATTTTTCGAAATCTTTCCAGACTTTTTGCATCCTCTCAAATGTTATCGGGCGCAGATTATCGCCAATAATCTGGTTTTCAAACTCAAGACCAACCAAGCGTTTTTCAAAATTTGTCAGATCTTTTGTTCCCGCTTCTCTCATGGCTTAAAATATTTTTCTAGTCGAATTAACGTTTCGTAAGTCTTCCGAAACCAATATTCTGATGTCTTTCCTTTTTTTCTTTTTTCTTGCGCGAGATATTTGAAATACTCGGGCAAATTTTCATTGCCGATTATATATTTTTCAATTTCTTTAAGCGTTTTTCTTTTCATGGAAATTGCATTTAATTCTTAGCTCTTAACGCCAAACTTTTTCCTCAAGGCGTCGACCTTTTCTTTTTCCTCCTTCAGTATTTTTGTGAGTAATTCCAGTTGGCCATTAGTTAAAGAGCCCAAGCTTTTCGAAAGCATTTCTTTTATATCTTCCGGAAATACTTCGGATTCGGGCAACAGACTTTTTATATTTTTCAAAAATTCTTGCTTGCTCATACGCCGTGTTTTTTTAGATGATATTCAATGACAAAATTTCTTACAAAATTTGACAATACTTTTCGCGCTTCCGGATCATCTTTTAAATTTTTAACAAATTCTTTAAATCCTTCCTCATCTTTAAAATATCCTTGCTCTGCAAGCGCGGCTTTTCTGAATTCCGCTACTTTAGTTAAAAGTTCCGTTGTGATTTCAGGATGAAATTGAACCGTCCGGATGCTGTCTCCGATCGCCAGCGCGTCATAAGGATCCATGTCAGTTCTCGCTAAAACCGTTACTCTTTCCAGCTCCGGCAGACCTGTCACAATATCCTGATGACTGGTTGAGGATACAAATTTTTTTGGCACCTGCTCAAACAGTCTGTCTGCTGCGCCCTCTTCGTTCAAATCGATGTTTATAGTTCCAAATTCCCTTCCTAAGGGATTTTTTTCAACTTTTCCGCCTAGAGATTGAGCAACCACTTGATGACCAAAACAAACCCCTAATATGGGGACTTTTTTCTGAAGCATTATACGAATGAATTCTTCCAATTTTCTTATCCAGGGCTCATCTTCATACACTGAAGCCGCTGCACCCCCAATTATAACTCCTGCTTCTTCAACCGTATCTGGCAATTGGTCGCTTCTGTCCAATAAATATTTTGTCGTAAAACTTTTTGACCCTTTTGGCAAACCCAAGGCCTTGCTAAACATTTCCTGATCGTCCGGAAGTCCCATTAGTTTGTTCGCTTCCGTTTGAAGGGAAATTAGCAGGATTTGATATTTATCACGGATATCTTCAACAATTTCAATTCTCTTCTCCTGATATTCATCGGCCACCTCTAGATTTAAAACTCCTTCCTCGCCACCAAATTTTTGGAAATCGTCTAATTTTTCCATATATATTTGAAATAATTCCTTAATCCTCCTACTATATAGAGTAAAGGCAAACGGCTAATAAATCAATCATTTATATTGTATGTCCGGACACTCACATTTCGCGGGAATCAAGCACAAAAAAGCAATCCAAGATGCCAAACGCGCTTCGGTTTTCACGAAGGTCGCGCGGCTCGTGACGCTCGCCGCGAAAGATGGCGGGGGAGATCCAGCGACGAATTTCAAGCTGCGCCTCGCTATTGACCAGGCGCGGGCGGTGAACATGCCCAAAGACAATATTGACCGGGCGATAAAGCGCGGGATCGGCGAACTCAAGGATGCGGCCGCGATTGAGGAGGTTGTTTATGAAGCTATTGCTCCAGGGAACATTGCTATGCTCATCAAAACGGCAACAGACAACAAAAATCGGACTCTCGGAGAAATACGGAATATAATTGAGAAGTCAGGCGGCAAAATGGCATCGTCCGGAAGCTTGCAATATCTGTTCAAAAATATAGGCGTGATATATGTGACAACGAATAAAGACAACGCCAACGATATCGAACTCAAGGCTATTGACTCTGGAGCGACAGATACTGTTTTTCAGGGCGAGGTTTTACAAATCTTCACCGACCCGCGCGATCTCAAAGAAATCAAGGAAAATCTGGAGCAAAAAGGCATCCGAATCGACAATGCCGGGCTGATGTTTATGCCCCTTTCTTCGATTCAAATTGACATGGAAACAAAAATTGATTATGAAAAACTTCTGGAAAAATTGGATGAATTGGATGATGTTCAAGAAATATATGATAATCTTTAGTCACGCATCTCGTAACACGTAACTCGACACACAAATGGAAGAACTATTTCATAAAAAACTTAGAAAGATAATGGATGATTATGTCCACTTCGTTTATAAAATCACAAGAGAATTCCCTCGAGAAGAACTTTACGGAGTTACTTCACAAATTCGACGAGCGGCTTTATCCATTATCTTGAATTACATCGAGGGATTCGCTAGATATAGGGAAAAATCTAAGCAAAACTTTTTTAGAATTTCTTATGCATCTTTAAAGGAATTAAAATATCTTCTCCATTTTGCCCTAGTCGAAAAATATTTATCAAATGACGATTATAAAAAAGCCTTGAATCTGGCCGACGAAATAGGCGCCATGCTCTTTGGCATTATAAGAAATGAAAAATAAGTCCTCTCGCGAGTCATGTTACGGGTTTCGTGTTATGGGAGTTGATCCCGGCACGGCCACGACCGGCTGGGCCGTGGTTGAAGAAAACAAAAAAAATCCGCGGCTGGTGGCTTGCGGATGTATCAACACTTCGAAAATTAACTCTGATGCGGAGCGGCTGGTTGAAATTGGACGCGACATTCAATCGCTCGTCAAAAAATTCAAACCCGATGAAGCCGCCATTGAAGATCTTTTCTTTTTCAAAAACTTGAAGACTGCGGTTACGGTCGCCCAAGCCCGCGGGGTTATCTTATATGAGATAAAGAAGAACGGAGTTCCTCTTTCAAACTATACCCCTCTTCAGGTAAAACAGGCTCTCACTGGATACGGCCGGGCCGAAAAAAAACAAATTCAAATTATGGTAAAGAATATTTTGAAGCTCAAGTGTGCTCCAAAGCCAGATGACGCTGCCGACGCAGTGGCAATTGCGATATGTCATCTCAATTCTCGACACACGATGCTCATAACACGACACACTAAAGGATAAATCTTCCAATCGTGAGTCATGTTTCGTGTTACGGGTTACTCGAAAATCCATTGACAACACCGCTAAAAAGCGGTATTTTTTAGTTAGTCTTTAACCTAAATTTAAGCAAAAACCACATGGAAAACATAAATTCGTTCATTACCCTGGCTGCTGCCAACGGGGTGCCTCTCGACACGTTGGTTTTGGTTTTGATTCTGCCTATTATCGTCACTATGATCGCCTTTTTCCGGCAAGTCATCGGCATCAAGGCTTTTGGCATCTATACACCGGCCATCATAACTTTTGCCTTTCTGGCGACCAATGAAATAAAATACGGCATCACAATCTTCGTTACCGTCATCTTGGTTGGCACAATTACCCGCTATCTCCTTAAAAAAGCGAGGCTCCTTTATCTTCCAAGGGTGGCCATTATGATCACCATCGTTGGTTTTTCGATTCTTTTTTTGCTTTTTATCGGCGGAACCTGGAACCGGACAGGCCTCGCCAGTGTCTCAATTTTTCCTATTCTCATAATGATCACCCTGGTGGAAAAATTCATCACTGTTCAAATCGAAAAAGGAAACCGGGCCGCTATTATTCTCTCATTGGAAACACTTTTCATTTCCGTCATCGGCTACTATATCGCCAGCTGGCCCCAGCTTATCAAAATGATTTTGAGTTATCCCTGGATGAGCCTTCTGACAATCCCAATAAACATTTTTCTCGGCAAGTGGACAGGGCTTCGCCTTTCCGAATATTTGCGCTTTCGCCAAATTATCAAACCTAAATGATTTCATATTTCAAGGCTCGACGAAATATATTGGGAATGAACGCCCGCAATCTTCGGTTTATCCGTCCGAACAATCTTCGCCGAGCAAAAAAACTGGCGGATGACAAGCTCTTGAGCAAAAAATTTCTCGCAAAAGCCGAGCTTCCCGTCCCGAAACTTATAGCGAAGATAAAAAGTTTCGAAGAACTCGAAAATTTTGATTGGAGCCTTCTTCCGGAAAGTTTTGTTTTGAAACCGAACCGCGGATTTGGCGGCGAGGGAATTCTGGTCGTTTACGGAAAAAAGAAGCATCTCGAAAATACTTGGATCAAGGCTGACGGGTCAATCGTGACGGCGGATGACATAAAGACACACGCGAGAAATATCTTAGACGGCAGTTTTTCCCTGGCAGGCGTTCCGGATGTAGCCTTTTTTGAAGAGCGCCTCAAGCTCCTCAAACTCTTCAAGCCTTATGCCTTCAAAGGCATTCCCGACATCCGGATAATCGTGTACAACAAGGTGCCCGTGATGGCAATGCTGCGTCTGCCGACCCGCGAATCAGACGGAAAAGCCAACCTTCAGCAGGGGGCTATTGGAGTCGGGATTGATATGGCGACAGGAGTGACAACAACATCGGTGCTCGGAAAAGGCAGGATGATCGAATACATACCAGGAACTCGCCTTCTTCTCTCCGGAATCAGAATTCCCTACTGGAAAGATATGCTCCGGATGGCTGTTCGGGCCCAAGAGATTTCCGGCCTTGGATTTTTGGGTGCCGACGTCGCCATCGACCGCGACCGGGGACCGGTATTTTTGGAGCTCAACGCCCGCCCAGGGCTTTCCATTCAAATCGCGAATACCGACGGACTCCTCGGGCGCCTGCGCCGGGTTGAAGACCTCAAAATAAAAACGGCTGAAAAGGGTGTGGCGGTCGGTATGAATCTCTTTGGCGGAGAAATTGAAGATGAAATTGAGGGGATTTCGGGAAAGAAAATAATCGGAACAGTGGAAAAGATAAAACTGATCGGGAAAAATGAAAAGGAAATCAAGGTTGAGGCAAAAATCGACACGGGAGCCCAGTCATCATCAATTGACATCGAAATTGCAAAGCAACTGGGCTATGAGGAAATAATCAACAAATTTTCTGCAATTGATTTGTCGCAATATAAACTGGCCCCAGAAAACGAGAATTCAATCAAAAAAGATCTTCTGGAAAAATACAAGGATTCAATTCCGGATCTTGAAGATGTCGCCATCATCTTTTCCGCCAGCGGAAATTCAATTCGCCCGGTGGTGAAAGTTGAATTTGAAATGGACGAGGAGAGAATACTCTCAAAAATAAATTTAGTAGACCGGAAAAACCTCAAATATCCCATGATAATCGGGAAACGCGACCTTAAGAAATTTTTAATTGAAGTGAAATAATGAAAAAAGTTCTAATATTATTCGATAAGACAGGGCGAATAGGGTTGTCACGCAAAAGTCGACGACAATTTGCCGACCTTTATTCATTTGCAGAGAAAAAAGGGGTTGAATTTTTCAGAGCCCCTATCGGAGCTTACGATCCGCAAAAACGCTTATTCGCAAAAGCTGAATTTCATAAAAAAGGTAACTGGCAATGGGGGAAAAACATCGTCCCGGATATAATTTATGACAAGAGTCCTCTCGTGGTCAGCAAGCGCTTACACGCCATCCGGCAAAAAATTGAAAGAGACTTCACCTTCATAAATAGCCTAAAGCTGAGTCGTCTTTTGAGCAATAAATGGATGACCCATAGGAAATTTCCAGAGTTTTCTCCCAGAACTGTTTTGATAAATCGAAAAAAAGATTTGGTAAAAATTAAAAAAATAAAAAGCAATCTCGTGTTGCTAAAGCCCCTTTTCGGATCAGGAGGAAAGGGAATAAAGGTTTATCCCAAAAATAAAATAAAGCCTATCAAATATCCTTTTATTGCCCAGGAGTTTATTTCTGCCGAAAAAGGCATCCCTGGAATAGTAGACGGACCGCATGATCTTAGAGTATTTCTCACAAAAAACGGAAAGCCATTTTATTCCTACATCAGAACCCCAAAGGAAGGAAAGTTGATAGCTAATTATTCCCAAGGCGGATCCCTGACCCCTCTTCCTGCTTCCAAAATACCAAAAAAAATATTTGCGATCACGCGCTATATTTCAAAAAAATTATCTCCTTACGGAAAGAAATTATACTCTATCGATTTTATTTTCGATAACGACCAAAAGCCTTGGATTCTGGAGATGAACTCTCGGCCGGGCATCACGATCGACGAGGAAGAATTGGACTACAGGGAATATTTCTATACCCGCGTTATTAATTTTTTTCTGAAATAATCATGAAGAAAGTTCTTATTCTTTTCGGAAAAAGTAACTGGAAAAGAAAAAACCCCTTCCAGAAAAAAATCGCGCGCCAGTCCTATGAAAGGATGTATTCTTTGTGCGAAGATAACGGCATAAAAATGTATCGCGCTTCCTATGAATGGTATGACTACAAAAAAAAAGTGTTTAAGTTCGCGTGGGCGTTTGATAGAAAAAGGGGATGGGCAAGATCCTATCGATGTAGCCCTGACTTTATATATGATAAAACCCCTTCATCAGCAGAGGTCTATTATAAAAAAGAGGTTATTTCGAAAAACTTCCGCTTCATAAATAATTTGCTGTTTACCCAGCTGATAGACAACAAATTAACAATTAGTCTTTTATTCAAAGAATGGACAAAAAAATCCTGGCTCATATCCAGCAAGAGCGACCTAGAGAACACAATTCTGAAAATAAAGACAAGGATGGTTGTTATCAAGCCGCTTGACGAAAGCGAAGGGAAAGATGTGCAGATCTTGAAAGCTGAATCAGCTATTTCAAAAAGCAAAATTAGGGTCGGGAAAAATTATATAGTCCAGGAGTTTATAGACTCGTCAAGAGGGGTCCCTGGGCTGAACAAAAACACGCACGACTTGAGAGTTGTCATCGTGGATAACAAAATTATCTATTCTCACATAAGAGAACCTCGCAAGGACAGTTATTTATCTAATTTATCACAAGGCGGCACACTCACTGCCATTCCAACTGAAAATATTCCAAAATCACTGTGCCCAATAATCTCTTTTGCCAACCACCTTTTCCGCACATTTAATCCCTGCGTGTATTCGATTGACTTTATGTTCGACAGACACAATCGTCCATGGATAGTAGAACTAAACTCTATGCCCGGATTATTGATACATCCAGGGAAAGAGTTACTGATGCAAAAAATGTATGAAGAATTAATAAAAATATTTAAAAAATTATAGCCTATGCAGAGCATACTGCTAATCGGCGTCAACAGAAAAGATCATACAATAAAGAGAATGCGCCAAGAGCTGAAAAGGCTGAGGATCAAATCCGATTTTATCGGCTGGAGCGATTTAGCTTTCGGACTGAATACTATTATAAACAGCACAAAATTAATTGAAACAAAAAAATATACAGCCGCTTTCTTCGACTCGCCTTGTTATAGCATATTAGAAAGAGACAAGAGGTTGTTTTTTTATATAACAAACGAACTGCATTTTTTGACAACATACCTCCTGGAAAAGAACATACCCGTGGCAAACGGTAAATTTTTTATCAAATACCCTTACAATGATAAGTTTAATCAATCCCAGATCTTCACCCTCAACAATATTCCGACCATTCCAACAATGCATTTTGTCGATAATTCCATAAAAAAAATTGTTGAAAAGCTTAACGTTTTGGGGCTACATTATCCTTTAGTAATTAAAGAGAGTGATACTGGGATGGGACGCGGGGTTTATCGAGTTGATGACCAAGCGGGGTTAGGATCTATCTTGAAAAATAGAAGATCTAAAAACTTGATCTTCCAGCCCTTTATTGAAAATACTTGTGATTATAGAATCATTGTCTGCAAGGGCAAATCTCTGGGCATAATGAAACGAACCGCCAATAAAGGAAATTGGAAAAATAATTTTAGCCTCGGAGGACGCATAGAAAAGTTCATTGAACCCGCTATGGAAAGATTTGCTGAATCTATTTGTAAAAAGATTGGATTAGACTTAGCCGGAATAGATGTCTTTAAGATTAAAAAAGGCTATCTTGTGATTGAGATAAACCTGTTCCCCTGCTTCGAAGGATTTGAGGAAGTCCATCCGAAAATAAATGTCGCCAGGGAAATTGTAAACCTACTAAAGAATAAGATATGAAAAGAAAATTAATTATTAACGCGGACGATTACGGCCTGTCAAAAAAATTTAACGGAGGAATTTTGGAATTGATTGGAAAGGGAATCGTGACCAGCACAACAGTGATGATAAAGCGGGAATTTATAAAGCCGAAAGACTTATTAGAGCAAAAACATGTTTCTATCGGTCTTCATCTAGAACTCTCTCTCGAAACACCGGCGGAGGAAATGGAGCAGCAAATAAAAGTATTCAGCAAATTATTCGGGCGATTTCCTTCTCACCTCGACGGGCATAAATATTATCACCTGCTTCCCAGCAATTTTTCAAAAGTTCTCAAAATCGCAAAAAAATACGAATTGCCGGTTCGATCAACATCTTCCGACGATCGAAAAATAATGCGGGAGGCGGGAATAAAAACCCCTGATCAATTCATCAGCTGGCATCCAGACAGAAAAGCAAAATTATTCAAGGATTTGAAAAGTGCAAAGAGCCGGACAATCGAACTGCTATGCCATCCCGGTTATTTCGACCCGAAAGCAACCGCCAGTTACAATAAACAGCGGGAAGTTGAACAAGAAATACTAAAAAGCCGGCAATTCAAAAATATAATCCGGCGCTTTGATTTGATCACCTATGAACAAATTTGAAACTCTAGCACATCGCGAAAAGCCGGAAAATATTCCGGGTGCGTTTGATGACATGTGGTATAAAAGATTCAAAAGCGTGGGAGCCTTTATGGATTTTGAATATTTATCCGGAAAGAAAGAAATCCGCAGTCAGCAAAAAAATAAATTTCTTTCAGGAGAAATTGAAAACCCGTCCCTCGATTTCCCTGACCTGGGAAACTTCGACTTTGATCAGAAGGAGCAAAGACTCTTATTGTTGAGAGGAAACATTCTTTCCCAAGAAAAGAATCTGGCGGTTAGAGAATCTTATCGCACTCGTGTCAACGAACAACTTGCTGTAGTGCGCATGTTGAAAGCCGCGCGTGATGGCGATGATCGAAGATTTGCAAGATATTCAAACTTCATTTACGGAAAACCGGATAGCGAGTTTTATCAACATACAATTTATCAAATAAAAGAGGTCATCGACCAGAAAATATCTGACCCTGATCCAGAGATTTCTTCTGCAGCAAAACGACTCAACGCGGAATTGTTCGAAGTTTTGATGAACAATGAAAACACGATAAGGCCCGAGGAGTTCAACCTGCCAGAGGCAAAATCCTTTGGAGATGAAAAAGTATATTCGGCCGAAGAAATAAAGTCTGCTTTCGAAGAGTATTTGCAAAAATTTCAGTTAGCTGGATGGAAAGTGGTTGTCGAAAAAGAAGGCAAAATTACCAATCTTAGCGTCAGCCAGCATAAGAGAGTCGTAAACATACCTTCAACAAGAAAGCTAAAGCATTCAGACTTACTGGCGCTGATGGAGCATGAGCTTGGAACGCATGTCTTGCAAAGGGAAAAAGGAGAACGCTCAAAGCTTAAATTGCTTGCTTTGGGACTTGACAGGTCGCCGAAAGGCGAGGAAGGGATTGCCACGTATCGGGAGCAAAAAATAAAGGGAGTAAAGAGCTTTCGCGGATTGGACTACCATTTTGCCATTTCCTTAGCTCGAGGAATGGACGGTAAAAAGAGGGATTTTCGCCAGGTATTTGAAATTTTAAAGGACTATTATTTTATCAGATCAAAAAAAGAAAAGGTTAGCGCGCTCGAAACATCAAAAAATGATGCCTGGAATGATTGTGTCAGAATTTTTCGAGGGACAACTTGCAAAACTCCTGGCGCATGTCTTTCAAGGGATATGGTTTACAGAGAGGGAAATATTGGTGTGTGGCAATTACTAAAAGAAAGGCCAGGCGCAGAAATAAAATTTTCGATAGGCAAATATGACCCAACGAATCCAAGGCACATTTGGCTCCTTGAACAACTAGCAATAAATGATGAAGATTTAGAGAATCTGGAAAAATAGTGTAGAATGTTGACATAAGTGAAAAATTGGCAGAAAATATAAACTTGCCAACTTCGTAATAAACCCCACACCACAAATTAATGCCTACTTCTTGTGGTGTGGGACAAGCAAGCATGAAAAACGAACTCGTCGATAATACGAAAAACGCCCTGAAAAAGCCAAAGAAGTAGGGACAGCCACAGGCGAATATCCTTATTTGCAGTATTTCGAATCCTCGTAATTTGACAATTTCAAGGATTGGGTATATAACGAAAGCATGAAACTGCCCCGTTTTTATCAAAATCTGGAAAAATACCTCAAGCCGAACAAGGTTCTGGTTATTTATGGCTCCCGCCAAGCCGGAAAAACCACCCTTCTCAAAAGCTTTTTGGCCAGGACAAAATTGAAATACAAGCTGGATTCGGGAGACAGCCTGAAAACCCAGGAAATTCTGAACTCGCAGGATTTTTCCAAAATAACCGAGTATGTTTCCGGCTATGAATTGCTGGCCGTTGACGAAGCCCAAAGGATTCCCAACGTCGGACAGGGGCTGAAAATAATCGTGGACCAGGTTCCCGGAATCAAGGTCATCGCCACTGGATCATCTTCTTTTGAGCTGGCCGGCCAAATCGGGGAGCCGCTCACCGGAAGAAAACGAACGCTCACTCTCTTCCCTCTTTCCCAGATCGAGCTTTCCGAAATTTATAATCCTCATGAGATCAAAGAGCGCCTGCCGGAATGGCTTGTTTTCGGAGGATACCCCGAAGCTGTCACCGCCAAAACCCGCCAAGAGAAAAAAGGGGCGCTGGAGGAAATCGTGAATTCTTATCTGCTCAAGGATATTCTGGAGCTGGAAAAAGTGAAAGGGTCGAAAATTCTGCTTGATCTTTTGCGCCTTCTGGCATTCCAAATCGGAAGTGAAGTCTCTCTCACGGAATTGGGAGAAAAACTGGCGCTGGACTACAAAACGGTGGGGCGGTATCTTGATCTTTTGGAGAAATCTTTTGTTATTTTCAGCTTGCGGGGATTTTCAAAAAACCTCCGGAAAGAAATAACCAAAAAAAGCAAATATTATTTTTTTGACACCGGAATCAGAAACGCCGTTATTTCCAATTTCAACGATCTGGAACTGCGCGATGACGTCGGGAAGCTCTGGGAAAATTTTCTCGCGGCGGAAAGACTCAAAGCGCAGGAATACCGAAAAATTTCCGCCAATAATTACTTCTGGCGGACATGGGACCAAAAAGAAGTCGACTGGATCGAGGAGCGGGAAGGGAAACTTTTCGGGTTTGAATTCAAGTTTTCAAAAAAAGCAACCAGGATTGCGCGAGATTTTTCCAAGATCTATCCCGGCTCCAAAATTGAAATCGTTAATTCCGAAAATTACCTGGCTTTTTTGGAAGCCGGGAAATAAATTTGCCAATTTCATAATATACCCCAATGAAAAACGAACTCGTCGATAACACGAAAAACGCCCTGAAAAAGCCAAAAAAGAAGCGCAAATGGCTGTGGCGGATTTTCAAATTTTTTGTCTGGTGCTTTGTGGCCGGGCTTCTTTTCGCCATCGGCGTTTTTGCCTATTACGCGAAAGACCTCCCGAGTCCCGGGAAACTTAATAAAAGGCAGGTGGTTGAATCCACCAAAATATACGACCGCACGGGAGACCATCTTCTCTATGAGATCCACGGTGAGGAAAAGCGCACCGCTATTTCCATAAAAGATATGGGCGAGGTAATCAAGGCCGCTACCCTTTCTGCTGAAGACCAGAGTTTCTATCAGCATCACGGAATTTATTTCAAATCTATCGCTCGAGCCGCGATTTATGACCTTATCGGCCGCCACGTCAGCCAGGGAGGCTCCACCATCACCCAGCAGCTCATCAAAAATACGGTGCTCACTCCGGAACAAACTTTTACCCGGAAAGTGAAAGAAGTTATCCTCGCCGTCGAACTTGAACAAAGATTTTCGAAAGATGAGATTCTTGAGATGTACCTCAATGAAATTCCGTACGGATCCAACGCCTACGGAGTCCAAGCTGCGGCCCAGACTTTTTTTGGAAAAGACGCCAAAAATCTCACCCTTGCTGAGGCAGCGCTTCTTGCTTCTCTCCCGAAAGCGCCGACCTACTATTCCCCCTACGGGACAAACACCGATGAACTTGAGGGCCGGCAGAAATACGTCATCGATCAGCTGGAAAAACTTGGCTACATAACCAGCGAAGAAGCGGAAGGGGCCAAAAAAGTTGATATAATTTCAGAAATCCGTCCTTTCCAGGAGAGTATCCAGGCGCCTCATTTTGTTATGTATGTGAAAGACCTTTTGGTGAATAAATATGGCGAGCAACAGGTGGAGGAGGGCGGAATGAAAGTTTATACTACCCTTGACTGGAACAAGCAGCAGATGGCGGACGAGGCGGTGAAAAAAGGAGTAGCAAGCAATGCCAAATACCGAGCATCGAACGCGGCTCTTGTCGCTATTGATCCCAAAACGGGACAAATTCTGGCTATGGTCGGCTCGCGTGATTATTTTGATAAATCCATCGATGGAAACGTAAACGTGACTATCCGCGATCGCCAGCCAGGTTCATCCTTCAAGCCCTATGTTTACGCAACAGCTTTTAAAAAGGGCTACACGCCCAACACGACTATTTTCGACGTCGAAACAAATTTCGGGACGAAAGACCAGCCGTATACTCCTCAAAACTACTCAAACAAATTCAGCGGCCCGGTGAAAATGAAAGAGGCTCTTGCCCGCTCGCTTAATATCCCTGCAGTGAAAACACTTTACCTGGCCGGTGTTCAAAACGCAATTAATACTGCCCAATCAATGGGGATCACCACCCTCAAGAACCCGAGCCGGTACGGGCTGGCTCTTGTCCTTGGCGGAGGAGAGGTGAAGCTCATCGACCATGTGGGCGCTTTTGGAACCTTTGCTACCGGAGGAGTCCGACACGACAAGACAGCTATTCTTAAAATCACCGACTCCCAGGGAAATGTTTTAGATGAGTATAAAAACTCTTCCGGCGAAAAAGTGCTCGACACGGAAATCTGCGCAAAAATCGATTCTATCCTTTCTGACAATAGCTTGCGCTCCTCCGTTTTTGGATCAAATAGTCCTCTCCGTTTCGATAGCCGACCGGTAGCAGTGAAAACAGGCACAACAAACGAGTGGCGGGATGCCTGGACAGTTGGCTATGCGCCGAACCTTGTCGCTGGCGTCTGGGTAGGAAACAACGACAACGCCCCAATGACGGCTGGCGCCGACGGTGTGTTTGTCGCCGCACCGATTTGGAGGGAGTTTATGGACAAAGCGCTTTCTAACATGGCTATTGAACGTTTTCCGGAAGCGAAAGATGAAAAAGTTGGAAAAGCGGTTCTTGATGGAACAGTCCAAGGCGAGGAAAAAGAGGTAACCGTTTGCAAAATAAAAGATGGGAAATATTGCCTCGCCAATGACAAGTGCCCAAGCGACAAAAAGAAAAGGGGGAAAAGCTTCTTTGCCGCCCACTCAATCCTTTACTGGGTTGACAAAGACAATCCGCGCGGCGAAATCCCAAAACAGCCCCAAAAAGATCCTCAGTTTAGCGCCTGGGAAAAAGGTGTCCAGAAATGGGCAGAAAAAAAAGAACTTGATGTCCAAGATGATTTGGAAGAGTGCAAATCAAGCGATTTTTAATAGTATACTATTTTGAAGCGTCTATAAAATTTCCCGGACAGATGTCCGGGAAATTTTTATTTTACTTTTATATCGCTGATGCTTTCGCTTCCGAAAAATTTATTGATCTCTTTTTTTATCTTCTCTTTCTTCCTCCAAATTTCACTGGAAATTGCCGGGTGAGCTGTTTTACAATATATTGTTTTTTTATCCTTGACTTCGAAATAGGGGACATCCGCCCGTCCAATGTTTGGCAGCTCTTTTTCCAACACCTTAAAAAAAACGCTCTCGATGGATTTTTGATCAACTTCTCTCCTGTGATTCCTAAGGCTCTTTTTTTTGTCTAATAAATAGGCGATTGGCTTCATTGTATTGCCAAAAATTCGACTTTTTCCTCGCTTACTAAAGCTCGCAACTCCTCAAAGCCAAACCCTCTTCTAGCTCCGGATTGGCATCACGATGTGAAGATGGTTATCTTCCGGCTTATCTTTTTCTAAGACTTCCCGAAAAACCACCGGCCCAAAACTATCATTGAACCCAATATAGATGGTTTCGCTTGAAAAGGAGCTAAGGGCATCTATGAGATAACGATTGTTAAAGGCTATTGAGCTTTCTCCTTTAGCTTGGCTTTGACAAGAAACTTCAGCTGTGTTTTCACCAGTTTCGACTGACTGGGATTCGATTTTCATTTTATTGCTATCCCCCTTTATGAGAAGTTTTACTTCTCGGCTTTTGCTATCCGAAAAAATACTGGCCGTCCGGACTGCTTTGGCCAAACTTTCCCGATTTACAAAAACGCCGGAAGAAAAATCCTTGGGTATTACTTGCTTGTACTCCGGGTATTTCCCATCGATGAGTCTCGAGACAAATATTGTGTCATCAACCTCGAAAAATATCTGGCTTTCGCCGATATAAATTTTCATTTTGCTGCTTTCATCGCCAATACTTCTTATCACCTCCTGTAAGGTTCTGGCCGGAACAATGATGGAAGGATTTTTGGCTATAAATTTCTGATAGCCGGTACCCGTATCGCCCTTGCCCATTTTTATATTAGCTTCTGCCAGCCGAAAACTATCCGTGGCTGCCAAAACAAAACTATCCCTTTCAAAGCCAAAATAGACTCCCGTTAATTCCTGTCTTGTCTCTGAAACAGCGGCGGAGCCAATCACTTTTGCTGCGTTTTTTTGGAAAACAGCGCTCTCCACCTCAAACAGGGGTTCAGATTGTGGTTTGGGAATAATCGGAAAATCTTTTGCGTCAACACCCTTTATCGCCGCCCGGTTTCCCTCACTAGTTAAATAAAGGGTTTGATTTTTTGTCTCTACGCCCATTTTTGCTCCTTCGGAAATATTATTTAGATAGCTCCCGATAATTCTGCCCGGGACCGCGACTTTGCCCTCTTTTTCAATTTTTGCTCGAAGAAAACAAACAACCCCTATCTCCAGATTTGTGGCTGACACCTTCAACTTGCTTTTTTCTGCCTCCAAAAGAATGTTTGATAAAATAGGAAGAGTCAGGTTTTTGCCAATTACCTTTTCAGCAATTAGTATTCCCTTTTTAAAATTTTCCGATAGAGCTTGTAATTTCATTTTATTGAAATATAAATAATTATAAATTTATTTAGTTATTATAGTATTAGATGCATGTTTATGGGGTTAAGTCAATATAACGGCTTAAATAAGGATATTTTTGGCTGGGTAGATAGCGGATAAGGCTAGAGATAACTGGGGATAAGATGGGTATTTTTTCGCGTGTCGTCCATTTGCAGTGTTTTTCCCGATTTAATCAACCGTTTCTTCCACTTAAACATCAACAGAAAAAGATGTTATTTGGCGTTTTTCCCCACCTTATCCCCACTTTTAGCCGGATTTTCAGATGTTGCTGTACATCTTGCTTTTGATATTATTTAATTCCTGCTCCAACACCTCATCTTGTTCAATCCCTCGGCTAATTTTTTCGTAGGCATGCATAGCTGTAGAATGATCCCTTCCTCCCAGCTGTTCGCCGATGCCCGGAAAGGAGGCTCGAAGCTCTTCCCTCATAAGAAACATCGCTACTTGTCGGGGCTTCACAATATCTTTGCGCCTCGATCGATTCACGAGCTCCTGGGAGTTTATGTCGTAAAAATCAGAGACAGCCTCAATAACCTGCTTAAATCCGATCCCCTTCTTCCTTCCGGAATGAATAATGTCGGACAGGGTTTTTTTTACGTAGCTTAGGGTGGGCTCGGCATTTTTCAACTCGCAGGTAACAATTATCCGGCTCAAGGCTCCCTCAAGCTCCCTGATATTGTTTTGAATATTTGAAGCAATATAATGAAGCACCTCATTTTCTATTTCAAAGTCTTTTTGGGCAGCCTTATATTGCAGGATAGCGATCCTTGTTTCAAGGTCCGGACGGGTCACATCGGCGATCATTCCGCCTTCGAAGCGCGATCTGAGGCGATCTTCCAGAGTGGCAATGGCCTTTGGCGGCCGGTCGCTTGACAGGATAATTTGCTTATTCAGCTGGTAAAGGGTATTGAAAATATGAAAAAATTCCTCCTGAGTTTTTTCTTTTCCGGCTATGAACTGGATGTCGTCTATAATGAGAAGATCCGTGTCGAGGTATGAGGCCTTGAATTCTCGGGCTTGCTGGTTTTTCACCATATCAATATAGCGATTAGTGAAAAATTCAGCTGTGGAATAGATAATCTTTTTTTTGGGATCTTGGGCCAAAATTGAATTGGCCACCGACTGCAGAAGATGAGTTTTGCCAAGACCCACCCCCCCATAAATAAAGAGAGGATTGTACACCCGGCCGGAATTTTTTGAAACCGCCAGGCAAGCCGCATGAGCCAATTCGTTATTTGATCCCACAATGAAATTTTCAAAGGCATAGCGGTGATTCAGGCCGATATGCCCTCCCTCTGACCGCTGGTCAGGTGCTTCCGCGCTCCGAAGGTCCACCAAGCCCACCTCTCTACTAAGGACAGAATCAATTTCTTTTTCGGAGACCTTAGAGGCTTTCGAGATATTTTTTGCGGAAACGATACAGCGGACCTTTCGAATATTATCCCGGAAATTTTTTATAGCTTTTAGTATAAACTGGTTGTATTTGTTTTCCAGCCACTCTTTAGCAAAGCCATTGGGGACACTTACTACGACAGAGTCATTTTCAAATTCGATTATGGAAGTATTCCTAAACCAAGTAGTAAAACTGGCTGGTGAAACATCCAGCTCTACTTCTCCCAATACGGCCTGCCAAATTTCATTGTTATTCATTGTTTGAAGAAATTGAGTCCCCTAATTATAGCACAAAGAAAATAAAGAAAAGTGGGAATGTGTTGATAATTATGTTGATAACCTGTTGAAATGTTAGCGGAGTAGCGTGAAAAAATCAAGACGCTGTTTGCCGCGTTGACCAAAGCCTTTTTAATTGCTAAACTTTCAAAAGTGAATAATAGATTAAGAGAAAAACAACTAAAATGAAAAGGACTTACCAGCCAAAAAAGAGAAAAAGGATGAAAAGACATGGATTTCGGAAAAGAATGAGAACCAAAGACGGCCGGGCAGTTTTGGCTCGGAGGCGCAAAAAAGGCCGCAAGAAACTAAGTGTGGCAACCCGGTAATACAACTTTCAGAAAAGTTGTGCCGGGGGGGGCGACTAACATAATTTTTAGCACGCAACCTCTTTCGCCTTTAGGTAAAAGCAAGGTTGTGCTACCGGGTAAATGCTCACAGCAAGATTCAGGCTGAAAAACAAAAAAAACTTTAGCAAGGCTTTTCGGCAGGGAAAGACAGTATCAAATGAAGCCTTGATAATGAAATATGATGAAGCCGGGGCCGGTGAACTCAAAATTGGATTTTCAGTAGGCCTGAAGTATTCCAAAAAATCATCAGAGAGGAATAGAGTAAAAAGATGGATGCGGGAAGCAGTAAGACCTCTTTTGGGGAAAATAAAAAGAGGCTATCAAATTATATTTTTGGTTAATTCCAAGTTCCCATACAAGCAGATGAGTTATTCGCTTATAAAAGAGAAATTGGAGGATCTGCTTACGCGGGCGAAATTACTTAAATGAGTCAAATCTTTCATTCTTTCATATACCAGCCGATCTATAATGCGCTGATTTTGCTTTACAACGTTATTCCGGGCCATGATTTGGGCGTGGCCATTATTTTGCTGACTATAGTTGTCCGTTTTCTTCTTTATCCCATTTCAAAAAAGCAGATAGAATCGCAGAAAAAGCTCCAGGATCTCCAGCCGGAAATCAAAAAACTACAGGACAAGCATAAAGGCGACAAGGAAAAACAGGGACGGGCGCTGATGGAATTTTACAAAGAAAAAAAAGTGAATCCGGCTTCCGGATGTCTGCCGCTGGTTGTCCAAATCATTTTTTTTATCGCGCTTTACCGGGCTTTTATCGCCGGGATAAACTTCGATTCAGCCTGCAATGATCTTTACGCTTTCGTTTCTTGCCCAAGCAGCATAAATGTGAATTTTTTCAAGATACTTGATCTCGCAAAGCCCAACATAGTTCTGGCCGTCATTGCGGCAGCCGGACAATTTGTCCAGACCAAAATGATGATGACCAAAAACCCAGCGCCGGCAAAAAAAGGCGATTTTTCCTCAATTATGAACCAGCAAATGCTATATCTCGGCCCGTTGCTCACTCTCTTTATCGGCATGAAGTTTCCGGCAGGTCTAGCTCTTTACTGGGTCGTAAACACTCTTTTCGCTATTGTCCAGCAGTATCTAACAATGAAAAAGCCAGAGCCGGTTCCGGCTCAAGATAAGTAGCCTTAGTAAAATCATTATGAAGCCGGAAAACGTGGAAATGCTCAAAAATCTCATAAAAGAGACACTTGAAAAAATGACTTTTTCTGACTTTACGCTGGGAATAGGGGAAGAAGCAGATCCAAGCGGAGAAAGCCTGGTCTTCAATATCAGCCTGCGCGAGTCAGATATTCTCATTGGCCAATATGGGGTGAATCTGCGGGCCCTTCAGCATATCCTTCGGGCAATGGCTCGAAAAAAAACAGAAGAAAAGCTGAAATTTTCAGTGGATGTGAATGACTATAACAAAAGTAAGGTCGGCTCTCTCGAAGATTTGGCAAAGAACATGGCCCAGCAAGCTATAAACGACAAGCGCCCGGCGGTTTTGCGGCCGATGACCGCCTATGAACGGAGAATCATCCATTTGGCTTTAGCCGAGAATGACGAAGTGCAAACAGAAAGCATCGGAGAAGGAGACGAGAGAAAGGTTGTGGTAAAACCAGTCGGCTCTTTGGAAGAGCAGAGTGTTTTTGAGCAAACATAGCGGTTTCTCGCTAGCCAGAAATCCAAAATCCTAAGCACTAAATCCTAGACAAACTCAAATTACCGAAATTAAAAACCCGAAAGTTTGGTCATTTGAATTTTTAATTTTGATATTTTTTAGGATTTAGTATTTAGAAATTAGGATTTTTCTTTTATGTCTCTTCCTCGTCGCATTGCCTACAACGCTGTTTTCACTTCCGGAGCTAAAATTCTCGGCACTGTTTTGGCACTTGTCAGTATCGGATTCATCACCCGCTATTTAGGCAAAGAAGGCTTTGGGGATTATTCTACTGTTCTCGCTTTTTTTGCTTTTTTTTCAGCTATCGCTGATCTTGGGCTTTATGCCATTTCGACGCGGGAAATATCAAGGCCGGAAAGTGATGAAAGAAATATTCTCGGGAATGTTTTTGCTATCCGGCTGGCCGTTTCTTTTTTTATTCTTCTGGCTTCTCCCCTTTTCATTCTTTTTTTCCCCTATTCCGGAGGCGTGAAAGTCGGAGTGGTAATTGCCGCTTCGGCCTATTTTTTTGCTTCGGGATATTCAGTCCTAATCGGCCTTTTTCAGAAAAGACTGGCCATGGACAAGGTGGCCATCGGGGAATTCATTGGAAAGGTAGTCCAGCTGACCATAGTCGTGCTGGCAGTCAAGAGCGATTTTGGGTTTTTAGCCATCGTAAGTTCGCTACTTTTCAATATGTTGGCGAGCTTTGCCGTCATCTATCTTTTCTCGAAAAAATATATTGCTTTTTCCCTTCGCTTTGACGTGCAGGCTTGGAAAAAATTTTTGAAAGAATCGTATCCCGTTGGAATTTCAGCGATTATTATTTTTGCCTATTTCAAGCTGGACACGATTCTTCTTTCAATTCTCAAAACAAACGCCGATGTAGGAATTTATAGCGCGGCTTACAAAGTGGTTGAAAACGTAGCCTTTTTTCCGGCGATGTTTGTGGGGCTGGTTATGCCGATAATGTCTCGCTATATTTTTCACGAAAGGAAAAAATTTGAAAGAGTAGCCGACAAAACCTTCAAGGTTTTTTTGATTCTGGCTGTGCCGCTGGTGATTGGAGCGGTCTTTTTCGCTAAAAATATTATTGGCCTTATCGGCGGGTCAGGATACGAAGATTCGGTGCTAGTTCTCAAAATATTGGCTTTTGCCATGGCCTTCATATTTTTTGGGAACTTTTTCACCAATGTGATAATTGCCGGAAATCAGCAGAAAAAACTGATTGCCATTTTGCTTTTTTGCGCCGTTTTCAACATCACCCTGAACCTTTTCCTGATTCCGCGGTTTTCCTACAAGGGCGCGGCAGTGGCATCAAGTCTCACGGAATTCCTAGTGGCCATTCTTTCCGGAGTGGCCTGCTGGAGACTACTCAAGTACACGCCTTCTTTTGAAAAATTGTTCGCCATTTCCTTTTCGGGACTCATGATGGGAGGATTTTTGTATATTTTTTCGGATCTTAATTTTTTAGTGCGGGCGGTGGCAAGTGTCGCTCTCTATTTTGTGTTTCTTTGGATTTTTCGGGCGGTCAGTACCAGCGAAGTTTTGAGTCTCATCAGCCGAAGGGGTCCGGAGTTGCAGGAGTACGAGCCAATGGCGTAAATTCCTAAGATGCTATCTCAGGACGCTCCTAAGATAGTATCTTAGGTTCAAAAAATGTTTCTTACTATCCAAATCGTAAACTACAACAGCCGCGGCAACCTTATGACCTGCCTCCAGTCGATACAGAAAAACGTTCATGGTATCGAAAACGCCCAGATTGTTGTTGTCAACAATGATAAAGAGGAACTAGGTAATTTTTTGGATGGATTCAAGGTCGAAATAATCGAAAAAAAAGAAAATATAGGGTTTGGAAAAGCCCATAACCTTGGTTTCAAAAAATCCAAAGGAAAATATATTCTTTTTCTCAACCCGGACACGAAACTTTTTCCAGGAACAGTTGAAAAAATAATGGAAGTTTTTTCAGCCGATGAAAAAATTGGAATAGTCGGCCCTATCCATGTTGAGGATGGCAGAATTTCAGACGAAGAACATTTCGGATTTCGGAAGACTCCACTCTCGACGATCAGAACAAAAATTTTTCGCGAAAAGGAAAAATCAGACAGGCAAAAATACTTTGAAACGGATTGGGTAAGCGGCGGAGCGATGATGATAAGAAGGAGTTTGTTTTCAGAGCTTGGCGGATTTGATGAAAATTACTTCATGTATTTTGAAGATGTAGATCTTTGTCTCCAGGCTAAAAAAAGAGGATGGAAAATCGCTGTTTGCCCGGAGGCGAAAATTTTCCACAAAAGCGGGCAGAGCTTTTCAGGCAAACGGAAAAAGAAAAAATATTATTATAATTCGCAAAGCTACTACATAAAAAAGAATTTCGGGTCGCCTTGGGGCTGGATTGTGAAGGCGGCAAGATTTCCATTCTATATAAAAAATGTATGGCTAGGATGATTCAAATTTTTTTTATAATAATAATATTTCTTCTTCCTCTTCAGTTTGCGCTCAATGTCGGCGATAACATTGATTTAGCCACAACCCGGATTCTGGTACCGGCTATTTTTTTACTTTGGATCTCAAGCGGCCTCGCCCGCAAAAGAATCTGGATAGCCAACAGATCGGAAACTTGGCTGCTGATTTCTTTTTTGTTCCTATCATCGTTTTCGCTTTGGGCCGGGCTAGATCCTGATAAAGGAATAAGAAAAATTCTGTACCTGCTCTCAATTTTTCCAATTTATTTTGTAGCTGCTGATCTGGCGCGGGATGCGAAATTTAGGATAAAAATGATAAAAACAATATGGGCAAGCGGATCATTGGCAGCTGCAGTTGGAATCGCGCAGTTCCTGTTCCCCTTTTTAGCGGGGCTCGATTCGACGGTCGCAATTTGGAAAAAAATGGCTCCGTTTTTTTTGGGAAATTCTTTCGGGAAGCTAGTTGCTGGAAACCCGAGCTGGCTGGTGAATATTTCCGGGAATACCTGGATGAGAGCTTTTGGATTCTTCCCCGATCCTCACATGTTTTCTTTTTTCGTTAGTCTGTGTTTCTTCGTCGGGATAGGATATTTCGCTTGGGAAAAAAAACGAAAGTGGAAAGCTCTGGCGTTGGCAGCTGTAGTCCTTATGTTTTTTGGAATATTTTTTTCCTTTTCAAGGGGGGCTTATCTCGGAGCGGCCGCAGGAAGCTTGTTTTTTCTGGTTGCCCATCTTTCAAGATCAAAAGAACTTGTTAAATTTGCAGCCGTGGCTGCCGGGCTGATTATTTTATCGGCTGTCATTTTTCCGGGGACGGCGCGAAATCGGTTGGCGTCGGCTTTCAATTTGAAAGAGGGCTCCAACGCGCAGCGGCTGAAGAATTGGGAGCAAGCGGTGGGAGTAGTGAGGGATTATCCCCTCTTGGGAATTGGTATGGGCAGCTATGCCTCATACGTGGATCCAATTTCGGGAGAGAGATCGTCAATTTACGCCCACAACACATTTCTCGATATATCGGCAGAGACGGGAATTTTGAACGGGCTTGTTTTTCTCTCGCTGATTCTGGTCAGTCTTTGGCGAAACATTGCATCAAAAAATATCCTGAATCTAGGGATTGCCTCGGGGCTGGTATATTTTCTCGTCCACGGAATTTTCGACACGTCGATCTGGTCGCCGCAGGTGATGGTGATGCTCCTGGTTATTTTAGCTATAGGAGTGTCTCAATCCTCTGAGCCAAAAATGGTAAAGCGGTTTTGCGCTAAAACTAAAAATTAAAAACTAAAAGCGAAAAGCGACAATGTAAAACTAAAATCTCTTGCATTATATGTCATTGATAAAACGTTCACAACAAATTCTGATCCTCTCAACTTTGTTTTTCCTTCCTTTTTATTTTATAAAGTTCAAACACGATTGGATTTCTTTGAGCTTGGTTGAAATTTTGGTAATCGCGCTCTTTCTTGTTTGGTTTTCGAATAAAGAAATAAAATACGCAATACGCTATACGCAATACGCAATACCAACAGCGCTAATTATCACTGGGTTAATATTATCTATATTAATTAACAAGAATTACTACGTTGGCCTCGGCATTCTCAAGGGCTGGTTTGTTCTTCCGATAATTTTCGCGGTTATTTTATACAATAATCTCAAAAAAGATGAAAAACTGCTGGACAGAGTATTCGTTGTTCTTTTTGCCTCGGGCGCTTTCACGGCGATTGAAGGAATATATTATTGGCTGTTTGGGCTTTTGGCCTATGACGGGCGCCTCCGAATATTTTTCGACTCGCCTAACCAGCTGGCGATGTTCCTAGCGCCGGCGTTCTTGATCGGGCTGATAAAGTTCGGCGAAAGCTTGGCTTTGATGAATTGCCCCGACTTAGTCGGGGCAAGAGAAAAGCCGAGCTTTGGAAAAAAAGCCGAGCTTTGGGAAAAATATTTTGCAATCGTAGGGATGCTATTAATTTCATTCAACCTTTATCTTACAAAATCTTATGGGGCATGGCTGGCGATTGGTCTTGTGCTAATGATCGTATTTTGGCTTAAATATAGGAAATTATGGCCGATAAAATATCTGGCTATAACCATTATAATTTTAATAATCTTTATAGCCGCTGCGAGCTTCGGAAAATTCGAAAACATAAAAAAACTTGGCGAGCGCTCGTCTCTGGCGTCGCGAGAAATGATCTGGAAATCAGCCGGGCTGATGATTGAGAAAAATCCTGTTTTGGGGATCGGTCCGGGAAATTTCCAAGAAAAATACCTGGAATACCAAAAATATTTTCCGCCTTATCTTGAATGGGCAGTTCCCCAGCCCCACAATTTGTATCTTGCCTTTTGGCTTGAGTCGGGACTCGCGGGTCTCGCTGGATTTTTTTGGGTAGTTTGGTTGTTTTTCAAAGATAACAAAAAAATTTACCCACTCACCAAAATTAGTGAACACCATAATGCCCTGGTCCATAAAACAAAAAAACAGACCCAGGAAAGCCCGTCTGAAAAAAATAATTTTGGTGAAGGGGCCCGCGATTTTTATGGATCTATATTTCTTGCGATAATTCTTTATTTTCTCATTCACGGTCTCGTTGATACGACCTACTGGAGAAACGATATGGCGGTGATTTTTTGGACGATAGTGGCGGTAAATTTATTTTTAGCGGAAAAACGATTAGAAAAAAACTAATTTAATGTCAGCCTATAAAGTTTTCCATCGCTTTTCGAAACAAAGAAGAGCGATTTTTCGTCTGAAGAAAGGAAGGGATTCAGCGCGTCGTAAGTGCCGCCGATTTTTTCCGGGTCAACCAGTCTCTCTCTTTTCCCGTTGGAAGCGTCAACTTTCCAAAAAGTATCCGAAGGAGCTATTTTGCCTTCCTGCCAGTCGTTGGGAAGAATCGCCGAATCAGGAATGTTTCCTGGCATAGCGCAATACAAATATTTCGAGTCGGACGACCAGGCGCACTTCGAAGCAAAAGTCGGAAGCATAAGAGACTGGACTTCGCCTCCCTGCCGGTTCATAACGAGAAGATCAATTTTGTGGCCGCCCTTTTGGTCCGATGCGCTCATGGCGGCGCGGGTGCCGTTTGGCGCCCAGAGAAAATCCGCTCCATAGCGATCCTTGAGAATTTCTTTTTGGTTTTCTCCCCCGAAAGAAACGGAGACCAGAGAAGCAGCGGTGAAAGCATTAGGAATGGGCCAGAAAGAAAGGTCAGATGACCCGGGCACGGGAGCCACTTCAGCGCTACGATACCCGATTTCAGCAATAACTTTCCAATTGCTTCCATTAGGATCGGCTATATTCACAGTTCTTTTTTGGGTTTTAGGGTCATAATGCGTGTAGATGATCTTGTCACCCAAATTTGACCAGGTGACAGAATCAATATTTTCCTTGAGAACGGAAACTTTTTTTCCGGAAATGTCGAAATAAAGGAATTTTACTGTGCCCGGGCTGGGCTCGGTTTTGATAATGGCCTTGTTTCTAGGCTTATTCCAAATGACATTTTTGATATTTTGGAATTTTTCGGTAGAGATGACCTTTTCCAGTTTTCCGGAAAGATCGATTTGGTTGAGCTGTCCGTTTTCGGCGAGAAAAACATATAGATAGCCGCCATCGGGCGAAAGAGTTGCCCCGAAAACCGACTCCTCGGAAAGAGCCTGAATGGAAGCTTTTTCTCCACCCGCTATTTGGCTTGGTTTTGTCTCTTTGAGTTGCCCTTCTTCACTGGTTTTAGCCGTTTCGTCCCCGCTATCTTGAGAGTCCGGTTTCTTAAAAAGGAAATTGTAGGCAAAAATAGACCCGGTTACAAGCACAAGAAGAAGAGTCGATATGGCAAATATTTTTTTAGTCATTCGGGTAAAAAAGTGTTTTTTTATTCATTATAATAGTAATCCACAAGCAAGTTCCGGATTTCTTCGTCAGGATTCCCCAAAATTTTGTATTCTTCTTCAGTTCTGGTGTTTTCGGAGAGAAGATAAGCCTTGGAATTGGTTTTGTCATAGGCGATAACAATTCCCGTTCCGCCGCAATTATGTTCTTCGCATCCGAAGAGAAGGAGCACTTCCCGTCCGTCGCTCAACTTCATATTCGCGGCTGGAGTTGATACTGCCATTTTAGAAGTCGAAAAACTTTTCAGCAGTTCCTTTACTTGATTGACGACGTCCGGATTTTCTTTGAGGATATCATAGGAATATTGTTCTAATTTGTAAGGCTGATATTTGTTTTCCTGTTTCTTTTTTGCCCATTCGGAAGAATAGGAAGAAGGAGGAAGCGGAATGAGTTGATCGGCTTCATTGGAAACTTGTTTATCGGGGATATTTTCACCTTTTTTTGACATGAAAAAAATCAAGCCCAGCGCAATGGCAAAAATCGCCAGGGAGATAAAAACAATAAAAGAAAATTTTTTCAATACACCAGGCATAATTTTATTTTTAAACGTAGACCATCAATTAGTTGAACAACCATCGTTTTTATAAGATTCGGCTTTTCCCAAAACACTTGGTATATAGTTTTTTGTTTCATTTGGAAGCCAGCCGTTCTTATCATATTTTTTTGTCAGATTACCTTGCCCCCAGTTATAGGCGATGAGCGTTCGTTCCCAGTTGCCGTTTCCATACGTTTTGTGCAACCAAGCCAAGTGCTTTGTCCCTCCCATAATATTTTGGTATGGGTCTGTCCGGTCCGTGACTCCAAGATCATTTGCCGTCCCAGGCATAAGTTGCATCAGGCCAGTGGCGCCAGCAGGACTTTGGGCGTTGTAAATTCCCCGGCTTTCCTGGTCAATGATAGCCATTATCAGATATTCAGGAACTCCATATTTTCCAGCAGCTTCTTGAATGATGTTGCAGTAGGCTTTAATCCGCTCTTTAACCGATTTTTTAAGAGAAATGGCATCATATTTTCCGTTTGTGGTTGTAGTCGTGCTGGTGGTAATCGTGCACGGGACCGTTTCGCCGAGGCTGACTTTCACGAGATTGGGGTTGATGGTGTAGAGGATTATCCAGGAGAGAAGCCCGAGAACGAGGCCGAGAATGGCATAGTTGACCGTATTTTTGGCGCTGGTCATCTTGGCTGTATTTCCGATAGACATAATATACTGAAAAGCGCCGATGCCGAGCATGAACATGGTCAGGATTCCGATGGTCGCGTAGCCAAAGCCGATGATCTGCTGGATATAGGTGGATATGTCGCAGGTTTTTTCAGTCGCTCCGGGAATCATCTGCTGGTTGGAATAGAGATTGACATCAGCGAAAACCGGCTGAAGAATGAAAATACTCATAAAAAAAATAGCGAGCGCCAGCAGAATTGTTTTTTTGTTTTTTGTTTCCCTCATTCTAGATTTTTTTGCAAAAAGATCCCCCTTTATCAACCTCCCGAGATAGCCTTGAAAGAAACCAAATCCGGGTGGATTTTGGAAAGGATTATCCAGGAAAGAAGCCCAAGAACAAGACCAAAAATAGCCGAGCCAATTGTGTTCCGAGCACTTTCTACTTTGCCGATATTGCCGGCAGCCATCAAGTATTGATAAGCTCCTATGCAGAGCATAAACATGGCTAGAATACCAATGGTTGCATAACCAAAACCGATAATGTCTTTAATATACGGGACAAAATCCGATTGTTGCTGGGAGGCACCCGGAATTTTTTCCTGGTTTTTGTATTGGGCTAAAGCGGGTGATCCAAAATTGACAAGGATAAAAAGACAGACTATTACGTAAAGAAATATTTTTTTTCCCAATACCACAAAGCGCCCGGTGATTTTGGCCAGGGGATGATCGCAAAGGCATAGGCGCAAGTTTTTGGTATGAGGTCTATTTTTCTTCATAATTTGTAAATTTTTGGATTAGGGCATAAAACCAGAAGCTTGTGAAAACCATGACCAGAAGAGTAAGCGCCAAGCGAAGATTATACATTACGTAATGTGGCAGGTGGGTTCCAACGGCAGCCAGGAGCTGAGTCGGGCTGTTTAAGGAAGTTGCGTCAACAGCCGGTTTTTCAACGGTTGTGATTGTAATGCCCCTATCGCTTTCCAGCGGTCGTGGAACTATGCCCCAAACGCTGGACATGATATCTGCTTCCTCCTGGGACCAGTATTTTTTGAGATTAACTGAAATGTCATAATAGGCGCCGACAGTTTCAGGTGCGGTGAAAAGAAGGTCTGTTCCTTCAACCGTGAGCACATTGAGATCGCCGTATGTTTCATCAAAAGCTTCGTCATTGATGCTTATCCCGCCGATTTGCCAGTCGACCGTGGTGTTTTCATCATCAGCCAGAAGATAATCGGGAACAAAATCGAGGTAAAGGGAAACATCTGAGCCGGGAAAAGTTTCCAGCATGTTGAGATTGTTTACCGTTTGATATGAATTTTTGGTTGAGCCGCTCTGCACGATCTGGGTTTTTGGCCAGGCAGTGTTCGTATCAGACGAACGGACAAGGGCGACCGGTTCAACCACCGTGATTAGCCGGCCAGCTTTCACTGGTTCGAGCTTATCCGTAGGAGTCACCGTGACCGAAACCTCCTCGAGTTGTTGTTGCTCCCTGGTGATTGGGAAAAAGACAGTCGTGCTCGACCACCCATCGAAATATTCAGAGACATTTGTCGGCGTATTGAGAACGTTTCCATTGGTTTGCCAGGAAAATTCGCTGTTCGTGGCGTTGTAACGGCTTCCTGAAATTTTAGCGGCGAGCATCTGGCCCTTAACAGCCGGACAAAGAGCGGCATAGAGACCTTCCGTGCATATTTTTTCTCCCAGGGTTGCTTCTCCGCCGGACACGTTGACCTTATAAAGATCAATCCGAACTCCATTTTTGTTGACTGGTACAACTACGCTTGACCTTCCTCGGTTTATTTCAACACCCGACGCTTGGGCTGCAGTGGCAGTGACTTTGAAGTATATAATACCATTATCTGAGGTTGTCAGGGCTTCTTTTTTGGGAGTGAAGCTAAAGTCGGTTAACCCCAGCCCGGAGGAGCTGGAAGTCGTGTCAAAATTGTCGCCGATGTCCAAGGCGCTTCCCCAATCGTCAGTTACGGGGTCGCCTCTCTGAATTTGCCAAGTGTAGTAAAGAAGATTTGGATTGTATTGGGTATTATCGAGGGAAGAAGTGACTGAAATTTGGTCGGCGTTGAGAATGCTTCCGTCGTCCTCAATATTCTCGCTGTTTTCACCGCTTGGATCAGCCACGGGATTATCAGGAGAATAAGAAAGAGAAAGTTTCAGTTTTTCGTTTTCCTGCTCGTTCGGGGACATTGTGGCTAAAAAGCCGAAACCGTAATCGCTGGATCCATCACACAAATCATCATTTAGAAGCTTAGCTTTTGTCGAGTCGCATACATCAAGATAGCCCCACATTATTTTATAATAAGCATTTTGCTCATCAGTTGGAATCATCGAGGTTCCTTCAACAGTTACGCCAACTCGATCTCCGGCTTGGTAGGTCCAGGTAAAATCTTGCTGTCCCAATCCAATAACATCAGCTTCATCATTGAATCCGTCACCATCTGTGTCGGGATCATTCGGGTCAGTCCTCCAGTACTTTTCTTCTCCATTAGGAAACCTTCCCGATCCGCTGGCGCAATCATCGCTAGTGCATCCGTTTGAACCGGTGGTTGGAGCGCTTTCCCATTTATGTCTGCAGGAAACGTCATAATCCAAGCCGGTGTCATCATTTCCATAAGTGTTGCTAGAACCTTCAAAACCTCTAAATCCGGATGCCCCAGCGTTGGTTCCGAATTTGTGTTTGTAACAGCGGGAAAATGAGCTGGTTGATTCTCCTTGGGACACATTGTCGCTGCCGGAATGAATATCTTCATAGGAGTCCTCGCAGGTCGCATATTCGCTGTCAAGACAAGCGTTGATCACGCCTTCGTTGGTCGCTTGAAGCGAGGCATAATCAAAACAGCTTTCATAAGCCGCGTTGTAGAAACTTGGGCAATAATTTATCCCGCTGTCGTAGCTTATAAGAGTAGGGTCTCCCGGATTTGAAATCAGATAACAGCACTCATTGTTGGAAGAAAGTGTTCCCCAAGGAAGGCTTTGAGACGAGCAGCTGTTGCAATATATGTTGGATTGAGTCCCGTTGAAGCGATAATATAAATCGAAGCTACTTGTCGTTGTGTATAGGCTGCAATTGGCAGATGTGGGGTGCGTTCCGCAATACTCTGAAAGGCCTGGATCCGTGTTTTCACTGCCGTTCCCAAGTCCTCCAACTCCGTCCGCGCCTCCCATCGGGGCAGCAACCGCATCCTCGTCGTAGCTGTCATCAATCATTGGCCAGCCATCCTGATCAGGGTCATTGTTGGAATCAGCATAATTTTGTCCGTCCAATTCGGGGTCATAGTCTCCCCGAGCCATAATTTTGGCGGCTTCCCTTTTTCCGGAACCAATAGAGTTTTTAGCGGCTTGGGGCGTTCCATCATCGGTATGAATCAGGTACCAGGTGTAGTAAAGGTTTTGCGGGTCGTTTTTGAAAAATTCAGGCATGGCATGGGCCGTCACTTTTTCACCGGGCTTTGGGTTGGTGTTATCAAAAAATAATTCCACCCGAGGGGCAGTTTCTTTGCGCTGAGCCACTCGCCAAATGTCTTTGGAAAAGCCGTACCTTTCTTCAACGGAACTGAAAATATCATCCGTGCGAGTCAGGGTTTGGTTCAGGGCGTTGTCGGTTTCCTCGGCTACATCAACGTTGCAAATACCCGGAAGATAACAGGAAAATGCTTGAGCGGCTTTTGGATTGAACGAGAAAACATTAAATACAATAAGAAAAAATGCAGTTAGGGCGGAAAATAATTTTTTGTTTCTTTTCGTTTTCATAATGTTTAGTGTGCTTATAAGCCTCCAAAATTTATGTATCTTATGAGTATTATATCCAAGCCCAGAGAAACGAGCCACATAGCCGCGGCGGAATAGTATATTGACCGGCTTTTATATACGACAAAGCCAGCAAGGAGCGAGGATGCCAGAACAAGAAAAATCATTGGCCGCGGGCTCCTGACGGCGAGCAAGGTTTGGAGAAGCCCCTGAAGAAAAAGAGAAAATATCCCCAATTTTTTTTCAAGCCCCAGCTGAACGAAGCCCCGGAAGAAAAATTCCCAGAAAAAATGGATAGGAAGGGCAATGAGAAGCTCAAACCAGAGGAAATACCAAAAGCTTCTGGCAATTCCGGAAGGGAGAAGAAGCTGGTTGCGCCAAGCTCCTTTTGAAACGATGAAATAGCTGGCAGCAGCGAGGATAAAGAAAAGAATTGCAGCGAAAAGAATGCCGTTTCGAATGTTTCCAAATTTCATCCCAAAATCTTTCGAATTTTCTTTGAGGACAAAACGGACAACGAGAAAAGGGAAAATGAAAAATAGTGTCAAAACCATCCAGAAAACCTCCCCGCTCAAATTGGCTGGGAAAATGAATCTGACAAGAAGGATCAGAAGAGCGCAAAAACCGATCAGAATTTCGCGCTGGTGCTTTTTTAGGAAATGGTTTTTCGGGGATAGAGTTTTGAGGTTTATGTTCATCCTGTACCACAGGAGACTATGGATGAAAATCCATAGAATACTGTATTTGAAATCCCGAAGAGTAATTTTTTTTGATTCCACATGCGTAAGCCTGTGGTACGGGATTCATTTTTGTTTATTGATAAAAATTTTTTCTCTCAGGCTGCTTTCTGCTGTGAATAGCCGTCGGCGTATTCGGGCTCGGACTAAGCCGATGCTTCTGCGCCTTCCGGTTGGGGCGCAGCGGCTCGGTCACAAAGGACAAAGCCATAAATCACGAGTGTTTCAATGAAAGCGAGGGGCAGCCAACCAATGGCCGGAAGGGCTTCTGTGATGAATTCGACTGAAAGACCGGCGATGTATTTTCCGCTTTTTCGCGACATTACTTTTTCTCCGATGAGGATGAGGCAAACGGCTGTAAAAATTGTGAGGAGAACTGTGCCGATGAAGGAAATTACGATTCCTACCCCCGGGATAGCCGCAAAAGCGATGTCGAATATATCTTTCAAAAGAGAGAGGGGTAAAAGAAGGCAGAGATAGGGCCAGTCCTGGGCCCTGATTTGCCGGAACACGCTGAAAACCAGTTTAGCAGCTTTTTTTCCGGCTGATTGCGGACTTTTTGCCGCTTCCTTGGCTAGATTTTGTACGTTGGGAGAGACGCTTTGCGCCTGTCCGGATCCGCTTGCGCTGTTTTCTTGCCGTCTTTGCTGGTTCAGCATATTTCCAACATCGGATTGATGTTGGGACGAGACATAATTTCCGCTCTGCGGATGATTCACCCTCAAATTTTCACTTCTTGCGTTTCTTTCGAAATCAAGTGCATTTGGAGAATTAAGTCTTTCATCGAATGCCTTCCATAAATTATTTGGACCTGTTGCATTTTTTATTGCATGTTTTTCTTTATCTGAATAATTTAAAAACATCGCATCATCCCAAGGGTGTTTAAAGGAAAACGGATTATTTGAAGGATCGTGTCCTTCAAATTTATCATCCTGATTAGAACCGGAGTAATGTTTTTGGTTGGGATAAGATTCTGAGGGCATAAACCGGACGTTTATAAATTGTTTGTTGATAAGAAAGAAATCAGCTTGCTTTCTCTTTTGCTTCCTCTTTTCTCTGGAGAATTTGCTCGGGGTTGGTGGTCACGAGCTGATCCTCCGAATAGGAGGCCACCACCTGGATAGCCACGTGCTTCGTGCCGGCGAAAAATATTCCTTCTCCGACGTTGCATTCAAGGAGCATGAATTTCTCCTGGTCGGTGAGATAGAAAGTATCGCCGATGACGTCAATTGCTGCCGGAGACTGCTTAAGAAGGAGCTGGATTGATGAGTTGGTAACGATCGGTTTTCCGTAGCGGGAGGCAAGAAAATCAGAGATGTCCTGAGTGATGGTCGTGAGGCCGGCAAAATATTTTCGGCAGCGCTTGGCGATTGAAAACATGAAAGACCCGGCGTCCTCGTGCTGCATCATCACCCAAGCCTCATCAACGACGACCATCCTTTTTTTGAGTTTGGAGCGGATTTCATTCCAAATGAAATGCAAAACGACATACATCGCCACCGGACGCAGTTCCTCTTCCATATCGCGGATATTGAAGACGACCATCTGATTTTCAAGGCTGATGTTGCTTTGGTTGTTGAGAAAACCGGAAAAAATTCCCTGGGTATATTTTTCAAGGCGCGTTGCCAGGTCTTCCCCGCCCTCCATGTTCCGGAGAACTTCATAAAGATCGGACATGGTTGGAATCTGATCGCGCGGAAAAATGCGGATACTGCTGTCTAAAGTGATGTCTTTTATGGCGTAGGTTTCGCTGATCGCCCGGTCAAGAATGGAATCTTCTTCGGGAGTGATGTTTCCGAGCATGATATGCAGAAGTCCCAGAAGGCTCGCAATGTTGCTCCGGAGAACATCTCTCAAATCCTCGCCCTCTCCGAGATTAGGAAGGTCGAAAGGATTGAGGTGATAGTTGGAAGTGAGAGAAATATTTATGAAACTTCCGCCAACCGCTTCACAAAGAAATTGGTATTCATTTTCCGGATCAATGACAATCACATCCGTTCCGAACATGAGAGAACGGAGAATTTCGAGCTTCACGGCATAGCTTTTTCCCGCGCCGGACTTGGCGAAAATAACCATGTTGGCATTTTCCATGTCAAATCGGTCGAAAAGGACCAGGCTGTTGTTGTGGCGATTGATGCCATAAAGGACCCCCCGCGAAGAAGAAAGGTCCGAAGAGACAAAAGGGAAAGTGGTCGAAAGCGGCTGGCTGTTCATGTTGTTGTTCACGTTCAGTTCGTCGTTGGCCAGCGGCAAAGTGGAAACAAATCCCTGTTCGGAACGAAAAACGGCCTCTTTGACGTAGGTCAGCCTTGACTCCAGGAGGGATTCGATGAACTGGGCTGATTTTTCAACTTCGGCTTTGCTTGCGCCATAGATCGTGAGATAAAGACCGAATCGGAAAAAGCGTTCCGTTCCCTGCTGGAGCTGGTCGCGAAGCTGTTCAATGTCCTGAAGCGCCGTTTCGAGAGCCGGATCGCGGACTTTTCCGGCTTCGGCTTCAAGATGGATTTCCGACTCCACCTGGGTGATCCGGCGCCGGAGGCTTTTCATCACGTTGACGCTTTCCACGGGATAAATGGACATGGCGATATCCATCGGGACATCGAGATTGATGATCGGTGAAAACCAGGCCGTGTGGAGGTATCGCGGATAAGTGGTCACAAAGATCGTCTTGGCGAAAGTCTCCCCAACCTGGATGAAATTCGATCCAATATCAAGAGCCGATGGAGCAATGAGGTCGGTGACGGTGGCGAGGCCTTCTCGGAAAATTTTTTCCGCGTCAGCGCCTTCGGTAAAAAGCTCCTCCGGTTTCTTTTTCTCCCCTTTTTTGTTTTTGAGAAAATCTAACATTTATGTTTAAGTCATTGGTAACTAGGTTTTGGGCTGTGGGACAGGTCATTGGTCTTGGGTCCTTGGAAAATATCCAGAGACTTATGACCCACAGCCAGGCTCACTGCCAATGACCTTGTTACCCACGGATATATTTTAAATTCTCCCCATCTCCAGCTTCTCCGTTTCTATTTTTTCTGCCGATTCGGTCACTTTCGGGTTATAGGCGTTGTAGAAAAGCTCGACAAGCTCTTCCGTCCCCAGGGGGGCGATCTTTATTCCGGTCCCGGAAAGTCCGGCTGTGATATGGTCCACTCTTTGCCAAAGCTGGCTTTTGTAATTTTCAAATTCCATTTCCCGCTCGATTTTGGCCTGCTTGGGATTGAGAGCAATTTTCATTTTTTCTAGAAATCCTCCTTTTTTTCCTTCGGTGAGGGCGAACGGAACAACGATATAGAAAGTTTTGGTCATGATATTGGCTGTGCCGACCAGGTTTTTGATGAAACCGCGGTATTCACTGATCTGGAAGCGAAGCAGATCATTTTCCTGAATACGTTCTTGTTCGGTTAGCAATTCTATATAGGGGCTGATGTCCAACTTCCGGGTGCTGATGATGATCTGGAGCGGGAAATCAAGAGAATTCAAAAAACCCTGGTAGGCGGCGACGATAGCCTCCTGCTCCTGGGTAGATTTCAAGTCAAAATTAATAGAAGATACCATAAGCACTGCCCGGAGGGAGTTGTTTTTGAGAATAACCACTCCGTCTTTGATTTCGGCGATATCAACAAACTCCTGGGTCGATTTCCCAAGGGCTTCGTTTTTGGTTAAATTTTTGGAGTGTAGGCTTTCCATGATATTTTTAGTCTTTGGTTACAAGGCTGTGGGCTGTGGGACAAGTCTTGGGTCTTTGGCTGTGAGTTTTTTAGATTAAAGTATAGCGAAAATCCCACTACTAATGACCCACTGCCAATCTCATTGCTCATTGCCCTGTTGCCCACCTCTGTTAAACACCGTAATCAATAACTATTTCTTCGTGTCCAGCACCCAGGCGACTTTCTTGAGCTGGCTCCGGCTGGGAAATATTTTCACCTGTGCCGCGGGGGCGGATTTTCTTTTCTGGGCTTCCTGGAGGGACTTGGCGAAAGCTGATCCGTTCTTTTCGTACACTCTTTTCCAGATATATTTTTTGGGGCGGGTGAAATACTGGATCATGAAACCGAAAAAAGCCAAAAAGGATATTCCCTGCGGGCGGTAAAAAGTGAAAGTTCCGAAAATGATTATGATGGGAATGGCGACGAAAAGAAAAATCTGGCGCTCAACGACGCTATAAAGGACAATGAGGCAGGCGGCCATTCCGCCCATCCACAAAAGCTGCTTCGAGGTAAGTCCGAAAGCGATCTTGTCTTCCATCTCTATAAATTGGGGGACATTGGCATGCATGGTTTCAAATCCTAAATTCTAATTCCTAAATCCTAAATAAATCCAAAACTCAAAATACAAATGTCAAAAACTTTTTGAATTTTTAATTTTGGTCATTTGGTATTGTTTAGAGTTTAGGATTTAGTGCTTAGGGTTTCAAATTATTTCTCTCCTGATAGATCAACAATGTTTCCCTCAACCTTCGGATCCGGTTTCCTTTCTCTGCCGGATCCGTAATGAGGGTAAATGATGTTTTTGGGGTGACTTGGGGCATAGGACCATGGCTGTTTAGCAGGGGTTGGCGTCTTCGGTTTTGAGAATTGTGTCTGTTTCACAGTTGGTGAAGCAGCTAGTTTCAAAACGCCCTCTGAAAACCCCTTGAGCTTCACGGGAGCCTCGCCGGCCATTTCTGGTTTGACTGACGACATTTTATGAGTTTCCGGCGCTGGATATGGGTTCACGAACTGGATTTTATTCGTATCTCGTATTTCGTATTTTGTATCTGGTTTTTGTGTTTGGACCGGTTGTGGCGAAATGGGTGGCCTCGTCTCTGGCGGCTGGAAAGTCATGACAAAATTATTCTGAACAGGCCTGGGCCGGACGGTTGGCTCTGAGCCGATCCTAGGATAAGCCTGGATAAATGACTCTTCCGCCAGATTTTGGTAAGAGACCGGAGTTATATGTTCTGAGTCATACCCTCCGCCAGATAGTTTCTGCGCCCCGAGATTTTCAAATACAACTTCGTTGTTCTCCGTGTCAATCGGAAGAGGCGTGTTTTCATCGAATGACTTCAGTATTATACCCAATTTTTCCCTCTCGGTCGAGCTCAAATTCTTCGTGTTCTCTGACCGGAAAAGGAAATTGGTTCTTTGCATTGAATCGTGGGGCTCCTGGCCCAGCTGGGAAGTGTAATCGTAGAGCCAATTTCGGATCGAAGGCCGAACGGGACGGTCAAAAATCTTGATGTTGAGCGGCGCTGAACTGATTGTCTGCTCTCCGATTTTTGGATATTGCCTCAAGGCTTCTTTAAGCTGAAGTTTTTCCGATATTTCTTGTGGGGTGGCAGAGTCTCTGAACCCGAGAGAAGATATTTCAGCTTGGATCTCAGCTATATTTTGATTTAGGTACATCGGAAATTGAAGCAGAGCTTCGGCCGGCGGATCTTCAAGATCAAAAATGGGAGTGACGAAAAGATAATCATACATTCTCAAAACCCGCATAAGTTTTATTTTTTCGGTTGCGGATAATTCTTTTGCGTCCGGGTCATTCATAACAAACTCAAAAAATGAAGTTGCAGAGCGCTCGATATTTGCAAATCTGTTAAGATACTTATTGAGCCAGCTACTTATGGTAAGGTTGCCAATTGACTGGAGATTTCTTCGGAGGGAGGCGTTGAAAAGCTTGCTCATTGCCTCACGCATTTCATAGGGAGCTTCCAAAAATTTGGTGACTATTTCCCATTCTATATAAACGTCGCTTTCAATCGCCTGGAGGAGATAGCGTTCAATGATAAGAGCACATTCCGGATCCGGAAGCCCGTGAAAATTTTCAAATTTATTTTGGGGATTGAGGTTGTTCATTTTTTATTTCCCTTAAATTGGAGATCTTCCATTCTTTTGGTGAATTCTTTTATTTTCGCAGCTACTTGCGGAGATTCTATGATATCAACCTGCTCGTCGATCAGATGTTTCGATTTTCCAACAGCGGCCAAAGTATCTCCTCGGGCCCTGTTCAATTGTTCTAATTCGGCTTTGTTTGTGGCGGCGGCTAAAGCTCTTCCAACCTTGTGCATCTCAGTGAATATGCGCTGATAATCACTGGCAATCTCGCCAGTGATCGGATTTGTTTCACCAGCCAATACCCTACCCTCTCGCATAAGCGCATTTCTGTGTAAAATTTTTGCTTTTTGTTGGGATTCCATCGTTCCGTATTTTCCAAGAATTTTGGCTAGTTGTTGTTCATCATTATTAAAAGAGTATTTGCCATTCTTGAAGGAGGCCATACCAAAATGACCGAGATTTCCGCGCATTAGGGCGGTATTTTGCATATGGTAGGCGTGTCTGGCGGATTCTTCCTCCGATAACCCTATGCCAGTAAGCGTTTTTCTGAGCTCTTCCCTTAGTTCGAATGGGTCAAAGTCTTTTTTGCCTCTTCCATCCAACATGAAATCATCTTGATCATTGTTATCGAATATTATTTTGAGCGCCGCAGTGACAGAAGCTTGTTCTTCTTTGGTAAGAGTCTTTCCTTGCGCTTTTTTAGCCTCTATTTTTTTGATTTCATCAATCATACGATTAGATTCCGTGGAAATACTTTCAAGCTCTTTCCTTTTTTCCCCTTCCAGCTGGGCGTAAGCCAGTTCCCGGTGATAATTGGGATTTTTTCCGTCTTTGAAAAATCCTCCCAGCTTGTCGCGTGAGTCTGCGGTGGCTTGCGAAAGCGCTCTTCGGTCAACTTCAGCAGCTCTTTCTTTCCACCCCTGAACCCAAGACCGCGGGCTCAAATTCCAGCCACCCTCTTTTCCGCCTGGCATAAGAAATTTTCTCTCCCCCCATTTCGCTGCGCCCCTCGCTGCATATTTCGTTCCCTGCCAGCCTTTACGCGGGAAGAAGGACAAGGCCTTGTTCGCCCGGCTGGTGATAGCGCCGGCAAAAGCAATGCCGAATTTTTGGGAGATGATGATGGCGGCATAGAGAAAAACAAGAACGACCAGATAAGGCAGAATAGCCGCAATTACCGTAGTAAAAAGAGGATCACCCTGGCTTGATCCAGGGCTCGATTTCTCTATACTTGACTTCATACTAGAGGTAGCAAGAAAAGTAGAAAGCCATAAGAAAAAGGCTATTGATGGACCAACATAGGAATATTTGAAAAGAGCATCCCACCAATCAGAGGATATTTTCTTGAAATCCGGAACGGCATTGAATAGAAAGGCGAAAGGAGACACAATAATCAAAAGCCAGAGAGCAATTATTCGAATGAGAAGATAAAGGGCCATGACAAGTAGAGCTATGCCAAACATAAATAGAAATATAATCGCGAAAATATATTTGGCAACCAGCTGATAACTGTTAACCTCCGCCTTTGTAAATCCATAATTATATTTACCAAAGATCTTAGTAATTTCTGATATATCGGCAATTTTTGACGCATAGTCTCCGCCACTGGCGGATGATATTTTTGCTAGAAAAAAGTTCATAAGAAGCTGGGAGCCGTCGAAGATGAAGATGGCGATGGGTTTTGAGAAATTGACGAGAAGGGCCATCAGAATGAAAGTTAAAAGAGTTTTTTTGGCGTGGTATTTTTCAATTTGGAGGATAGTACAAAAAGCGATAAAAAGAAGAATGAGCAGAAAAAAAAGATTGCAAACATCACGTACTGCGGCCCAACCAGTCGTGATAATAGGTTCGCTAGTAAAATTATAGAGACTTGGACTAAGCATCGAATTCAAAAGATAGGCGGCGATATTCACAAGCCATGCACAAACAAGCTGGATGCCTCCAAGGACCAATATGATTCCTCCGGATATCATCCTTTCCCATATGCCGGGCGAATTTTTTGTTTGTTCTAGGTAGGTATCCATTAAAGGACTGCCCCCCGTTGGCAATGCTGACTCCTGAGCTCGGGAGCTTTGAAAGAGCTGAATACGATATTTTGTCGGAGTTGGATCAGAGCCGCTATATTTTATGATGTTTATTTCTAGTTTACCGCAAAAGAAAAAAAGCGCTAAGACAAAAATGACAGCGAAGCGAATTATTTTATTTTTTTTGAGATTATTTTTGCTCACTAAGGGTTTTTTAAGCGCGGATTTTGAAGAAAAATGCAGAGCATGTTTATTGCTTCTTATTGAAATAAATGGACTCTCTCATCCCTGACTGGATATCGCTCTGGGTTTGGTTAATGCTCGTTCCGACTTTGTTGCGGACGTTGATGACGGCGTTGTCAATCGGATCTGTCACCTGGCGTATGCCGTAGTTGATGAGGCTGGTAATCGTCTGGGCAACCATATTGGCAACCACTTCCGGAATGGATCGGGCGAATTCAATCATTTTCACTCCCATAAGAGAGATTTCCGAAGTGAAATCTTTTGTCACTGATCCGGGGAGGGAGGTGAGTCCTTCTTCAGAAACTGATTCGTAGCCTTCGTTTTCAGAGCCATATCCCATTGGACCGTATTTTCCCGCTTGGGAAGGTTTTTTCTCCGTTCCCGTGAAGCCTTGGTAGGAGGTGGCCTTTGTTTTTCGGAGCTCTTCTTGTTGGCGAAAGGCTTCCATCATTTTTGTATATCCCCCCAATGCTATATATCCTTCATCATTTTGTGGCTCGAAACTTTTACGAAAGGCGATCCAACGATTATTTACTGATTTTGTCGGATCGAAAATATATTCAACTTTTCCTTCGCTGACATAATTCTGAAGATTTGGCTTCTTTGTACTCAAGACTTCGGCGTCAAGTCTCTTTTGGGCATTATTCACGACCCGCTCCATGCCCGAGCCGACACCGCTTCGCATCCCGTTGAAAAAAGTGTTGACGGTGTTTTCGGCTGTGCGCTGGGCCGAGCCGAAAATATAGTCCTGCCAGTCGGTGATGAATCCTGACGAGCCGCCGATGCAATAGGCGCCGCAGGATCCGGTGAGAAGCACCTGAAGCCTTCCCTGGATGATCCGAATGGCCATGATCTTGAGATTGGCGACCATTGTTTTCTCAATCGTGTCGAGCATTTTGGTGAGAGTCACGCCTTCGATGGCGGCGGCCAGATTTGTTCCCCAGGCGTCAGCCCGGGCCGGACGCGGCATTGCGAGGCCTAAAAGCGCCAGGAGGAGAATTGTCGCAGTGATTTTTTTGAACATATTTTTGTTTTTCAAATCCTAAATTCTAATATCTAAATCCAAAATAATTTCGAAATCCAAATGTTTTAATCCTCAAAACTATTTTGATTTTTCAACTATTGATCCAAATATTCTTGTGAGTTCCGAAGCTTCTTTTATAAGGCTATTTCTCTCATTGTCTAATTCAACTTTTTCATTAGTGAAGATTAGGCTTAGCCAGTAACAGCTTTCTTTGGCTTCTTTCCGGCAAATTTTTATCCTCATCACAAAATCTTTTTTACTCAACGCTTCGTTTGCTTCTATATAATTTGCTCCTATGGATCCGGAAGCTCTGACTAATTGTTTACCATCCTCAATATTTGAAATTGTCCTGGGTAGCTTTCTGACGAAAAATCTAACTTCTTTAGCAAATTTCAAAGTTCTGTCTTCGAGGTCATATCCGCGTCTTGAACTTTGAATTTCGGTCATTTGATATTATTTAGGATTTAGTGCTTAGTGCTTAGTGCTTAGGGTTTCAGATATTTTAGGGAAAATTTATAAAGCTGATTCCATACTGTTCAGCGACTGATTGCATCTCCTGGCCGAGTTTCATGGCCGCATCCCCCACCGCTCGGATTGAACTGAAAGCGGCCAGGCTTTTCAAGGGATCATTGGGGTCAACAACAGCTTTGTCTTTAAGGTCAAGAGTGTATATCGCGAGTTGCAATGCTGACTTATGGAGGTCTTCGAGAACATAGGGCACCTCTATTTTTTTGATCTGCTCGATTCCGGTCCGGGCTTTTTGGGCATAGTCGTCAATCTTGGATGTGTCTCCGGTAGTGAGAGCCGTGAGAAGATTTTCCTGTTCTTTCTCGAGGCTTGGAGCGAGATTTTCCGGGTTGTCGATTGAAAAAGGTGAATTGGAGGCAAAAACAAAAGCAAGAGACGCCAAGTATTTTTCGATCTCTTTTTTTTGCTCCTCTTTTACCTCCTCCGGATCGAGCTTCTTGTCGTCAACGGGAGGGAGAAGCTTCACTTCGTCGTCCCGGATAGCGGGAAGCTCTTCAGTAATATTCGTGGTTTGGAGAGCATTTTGGGCTACAGATGAAAGATCATCGGCGGAAAAAGTCGGGTTGTTGAGGAAATCTTCAGAACCCTCGGCTTTCGTTTTGGTGAGCGACATAAGTTGCCCGATCATCTCATTGGTAAGATTCGGGTTTTGGGGGTCGGAAGAAAGATCAGCCAAAGTGTCATTGGTGAGAGCGGGGCTGTCGAGACCGAGAAGACTGCCCGAGCCGGAAAGTCCGGCCAGGTCAACTGCTCCGGAGGAAGTCAGCGGGTTTTTGGGGGCAGCGGTCTCTCCGCTCCCGCTTTGTCCGACGGAAAGATCGGCTCCAGCCACCACCTGGTCGCCGGGAGCCGGCTTCAGGGGATTGTAGCCGCTCGAAACCTCTTTCCCGTCGGAGTATCCGTCGCCGTCCGTGTCAATGTTTTGCGGATCGGTGCCGATCATTCGCTCTTCCTGGTCGGTAAGCCCGTCCTGGTCGGAGTCAAGGAAAAGAGAGTTACTGTTTTTGTTTTCGGCAACGGCAAAAAGCGTCCAGAAAAACACAGCCAGAGTGGCGATTCCCGTCGCGAGAATTTTTGCCTTATTCGCTCTTTTGAGACGGTTTGAAATCATATTTTTGTTTTGGTTAATTTAGTTTTATATCTGCAGCAAAACTCCCCCGCCGATTCATTTTTTGCCAAATTTCTGACGGGGTAAATATACAAAAATTATACCATAATTTTTTGCTGTCAACAAAGCTTTAAGGGTGTTGATAAATTGGGGTTTTGTTGGTAAGGTTTAAATATATGCTGTGAGTAACAAGGCAGTGGGCGGTGGGTTTGGTCTTTGGTCATTAGTCATGGGTATTTTATGAATAAAATAAGGAGTTATCGGGATCTTGAAGTTTATCAGCGGTCTTATAAATTGTCTGTTATTGTCTGCACTAAAATAGTGTTTAAATTGCCAGCCGAAGAGAAATTTGATTTAGTCGATCAATTAAGAAGATCTTCCAAAGCCATACCGAGATTGATTGCGGAAGGGTTCGGGAAAAAACATCAGAAAAAAGGCTTTCAAAAATATTTGGACGATGCTTTAGCGGAAGACAATGAAACGGTTGTTAGCCTTTGCCATGTCAGGGATATTTATTCTGGTTATGTCAACAAAGATTCCGTGCAAAAGATAATTGAAGAATATGAAATAATCGGCAAACAAATTTATAAGCTGAAACAAAGCTGGGACAAGTTTTGCTAAAGTCAAAATCCAAAGACTCACAGCTAATGACTTGTCCCGCTGCCCACAGCCATGTTACCAACGACCAAAAAAATTTTGGAAAAAATTGAAGAATATCCTCTCTCTCTTCCCCAATTTCTTCTTGCTTTTTCGGCTCTCATAGCTCTGCGAGTTTTGGGCGAAAATCTCATTTCCGGCCTCAAAAGCCATTCGCCCGAGTTTCTTGTCGGTTCGTTCCTGGCTGCCTGGCTCTTTTTCCTGTTCTCGATAATCCTTCTGATTTTGTTTTTAAGCGCTTACCTTGGGGAATCTTTCCAAAAAATAGCGAATCTCTTGATCTGGGGATTTTTTTTGGTTGTCACGCCTCCGATACTCGACAAATATTTTTGCGGGGCCCAGCGCTGTTGGAGTTTCTACGCTTTTGACAGCCTCGCGGGGCTCGGAAAAAGGTTTCTCACCTTTTTCGGGAGCGATCCGGTGGTTGGGATCACTTACGGCGTCCGGATCGAGGTGGCACTGGCGGTTATTTTTCTGATTTTATATATATTTCTCAAAACCCGGAACGCCCTGAAGGCGTTTCTGGGAGGATTTCTTTCTTACGCAATTCTTTTTCTTTTCGGGTCGTTTCCTTCCTGGCTCACTTTTCTTTTTTTGGCGCCCCAAAAAAGCATGTTTCAAATCGAAGGGCTTGATGTGGCCGGACTTTTTCTTTCCCCGATCCATTATTTCTCATATTCGGGGACCGAAATCCTGAACGCGCTCAACGCCAAGATGAATTTGATTTATGCGTTTCTGGTTGTTTTCGCTGCCATCGCATTATTCTATTTTTTCAGCAAAGAAAAATTTTTCGCAGTTTTGAAAAACATTCGCTGGATCCAAATTCTGATTCACGCCGGTCTGGTGCTTTTCGGCGCGGGACTGGGCGCTTTTTATTTCCCTGCAAATATCCCAGATTTGCGGGGTCAGCCTCTGGCTGACAACATCTTCTCCTTTTTCGCCCTTTCCAATCTCATTCTCGCGGCGGTTTTTGCTTGGCTGGCCTCAGTGTTCCTTAATGATATTGTCGACCTTGATATTGATAAAATCACTAATAAAAATAGGCCGACGGCGACCGGCGAGGTCTCAACTGGTGAATACCAGCATTATTTTCTGGCCAGCTTTCTTTTATCCCTTGTTCTGTCTCTCACGGTCGGAGTGAAATTTCTTCTTTTGATCCTCGTCTATCAAGTTATTGGCTGGGTGTATTCCTGCTGGCCCTTCCGACTCAAAAGATTCCCGATTGTGGCTGGTTTTCTTTCGGCTCTGGCTCTCGTTCTCTTGTTTTCGGGCGGTTTTATTCTTTTGGCTGACAACCAGGACATTTCGCTGCTTCCCTCCAAGGTTTTTTGGCTGCTCATCATCGCTTTCATGATTTCTCTCCCCATCAAGGACCTCAAAGACATCGAGAGTGATAAAAAATACGGGATTTGGACAATTCCCGTCCTGCTCGGCGAAACCTGGGCAAGGTTTTCTATTGGCCTTGGCATATTCATCGCCTACGCTTTGAGCGTCGTTTGGCTCAACGCCAAGATTTTGTTTTTTCCGGCTATGATTTTGGGCGCGGTTTCCTTTTGGATTCTCCAGAACAAAAAAATAAGCGCCCGGAGGGTGCATATTTTTGTATTTGGCATTTTGTTTTTATACGTTGCTTTAATGACCTACTTTCTTTTTTGGCCCTTGGTTCGTTTTAGTCTTAGGTAAAAATGGTTATTGGCTGTGGGACAGGTCATTGGTCTTTGGCTGTGAGTTTTTTAATTAAGGTATAGCGAAAATCTCACTACTAATGACCCACTGCCAATCTCACTGCTCACTGCCTTGTTACTCACTGCCATTAATCATCATTACCAACTGTTAAAAATATTATACAGCCTAACCCAATCCTCCACTTCCAGTCTCTCTGCCCGCACTCCCGGCTCAAGGTTGGTCTTTTTCAATTCTTTCGAAAGCTCAACTTTCGGAATGGAAAAACTCGCGGACAAATTGTTCGCGAGCGTTTTTCTTTTTGAAGAAAATCCGGCGCGGACGAGAGAGAAAAACTTCACCCTGTTAAATGTCCCGCTTTGGCGGGACCCCGCTCCGCGGGATTTAACAGGGTAAATATCTGGAATTTTTTTCTTTCTTGTTATTTTTATGACCGCTGAATCAACCTCTGGCGCGGGGTCGAAGTTTTTCCTCGATACGAAGAATAAAATTTCCGGATCGGCATAAAATTTCACGGATATGGACAGGATGCTTTCTTTTCTATCAAGGGCAATGATTCTCTCTCCGACTTCCTTTTGAACCATCAAAATCATCTCGCTCGGCGGATATTTTGTCTCGAGAAACAGGCGGATTATTTTGGAAGTGATGTAATATGGAAGATTGGCAACGACTTTGTAATTTTTGAAATGATTCTCCTCGATCAATTTCGGCAGATTTATTTTCAAAATATCCCCTTTGATGATTTTTGTATTTTTATAATTTTCACCGTCCAGTTTCTTGGCCAGATTAAAGTCAATTTCCAGCGCCAAAACATTCTCTGCTTTCTGGGCAAGATATTTCGTAAGAATTCCCTTTCCCGGACCAATCTCAAGGACGTTGTCTCTGCCTGACAAATCAGCCGAATCCGCAATGTTTTCGGCAATTTCTTCATTAATCAGAAAATTTTGACCAAGTGATTTTTTAGGAATCATATTATTTTTTGTCATTCCGACCGAGCAAAGCGAGCGGAGGAATCTGCGTGTATGAGCAAATAACTAGCTACTGGATTATTAGCAAAGATCCCTCGGCTTCGCTCGGTATGACAGCGTAGCTGTCAATTTAAAATCTCTTCTACCTTCACATTGATCACCCCCGCGCCGATATCGCCGATTTTCTGAAAAGCTTTTTTGTTGAGGTCGATGATGCGGCCTTTGCCGTATGGTCCCGAGTCATTCACCTGGACGATAACTGATTTCCCGTTGGCGCGGTTCGTGACGCGGAGGTATTTTCCGCGAGCAAAATCAAGGCTCGCGCAAGTGAGGTCGTCGCCAAAGACATACCAGGTTGCTGCTCCCGTCTGGGTTTTTCCGACAATGATTTTTGTCCCGACGACTTCGATTTGGGAAACGGGTGTTTTCGTGATTTTGCTTCCCAGCAATTGCCGGTTGGTTTCTTTGCCGTTGGTATAGGTGATTTTATAAGTTTTTTCCCGGATGCCTTTTTCTCCCTTTTGCTTGGTTTCGCGCTTGCGCCATAGGACTGTCTTGTCTTCTTTTTCAACCGTTTGGAAAGGGATAGCTTCTTCAATTTTCACCTCTTCGAAATTTATTCTTGTGACGACGATGTCGAGATTCGGTTTCAACAAAGTATTGATTTCGGGACTGACTTTGTCAGCGTGGGAAAGAACAACATCGGCCTCGTTTATCGCGTCTCGGACTGTCGTTCCGAGTGTGTCGAGACTTATTTTTTGGTTGTCAACGGCGATTGCAATTGGCAAGGCGCGGCGGATGATTATTCGGCTTCCGGGAAAAATTTTCGCTTCCGGTGAGGGGAAAACAAAATCCTTTTCTCCAAGTTCGATGCCCGTTTCTTCAAGAAATTCACCGACTGTTTCTTTGTCCGCGCTGGCCTCGAAATTCATTCCATTGTCGGAAAATTCCACCGCAAAAGCCATATCTCGGTCAAAATTCCGCTTTCCAAACGGCCAAAAGAAATAGAGCAGTATCGCCGCAACTACTGCCAATAGGAATATTTTGAAATAAAAACGCATAAAAATTATCAATTTTTCCACTACAACTAGTTGTAGTGGATATTATCCTGGTTTTTCGTAAATCAGGCGTCTTCATCCTGGCTTTATAATATACAATGTTTTTGAAAAAAGAAAAAGCCAAACAAAAACCGCCGTATTTCAGGCGTTTTGCGGGAATATAATATCAACATATGAGGGTCAGAACCTTGTATTTCGGGAAATACTCCTAAGTTATCATTTCTATAATGTTATAGCCGTTTTTTGTCGGAATAGCTGCATAATCTGCATGGCACCAACGAAGTTCAGGAAGGTTGGGATGATTCACAACTATTGGCAAGTATGGATGCTCTCCTCGCTCGAGACTGTTGCCGATACGCCCTGTCGCAGAAACCTTTTGTCCTTTCCATTCTCTCATTGGTTCCACTAAACTTTTCACTGTATTAATGGCAAGACTTCGAGCATCTTTATCTCTTGAATTTTTTCGATAATAATATGAATCCTTTTCGCTTTTTCTCGCCTTTTGTTCTTTCACCAAATTAAGAATTTTCGTGCAATAATCTCGCAAAACGGAATTTCGGGTATCAAACTTAAAACCAAGGACAATATTATTAGGACTTATCCCATTTGCATTATATTTACCATGAAAATGATAACCCCTCCAAAACTCCTGTTGATTTGTAAGATTTAAACCATAACTTGAATAATAATAAACATTCTTACATTTTTCTAATTTACCAATAATCAATTTCTTTTCTTCTTCTGACAAAGCAAAGTCCGGGAATATTATATCGTCATGTTTATTTCTCTCGGTTTTTATGCTCAACAACGGTCCTTCTTTTTCGTCATATTTAATTTCTTTTTCAAATAAAATATAATCATTCTCGGAAACATCTGACTTAAGATAAACCAAAATTTTGTCACCCTTAGAATAATAGTGATCTATTAGTCTATCACTTTCATAACATAGAATATATTTTTTCAATAAATCATCTGACAAATTCGCCTTGCCAAATAATTCGTAGCTGGAAAGAAGTCTATCATCCTCAAGATCATAGAATAATCCGTAATAATCGAAAGGCAAATTAAGCTCCTTTGTATTTAACATTTCAAGCATGCGCTCTTTTGTTAACTCTCGTTGTCCTTCCCGCCGACCTAATACAACATGATTAAATGTCTGATTGATAAATTCCTCGTTAGTTAACTCAGAAATAATTTTATTGAATCCGTCGGTCATTAAAAAATTTTCTAGTGATTTTTTTCGAGGGTGTTTATCTAAAGTATTGTCGTCCCACAATAAGTCCATCCTACCCCTTGCTAATTTTTGTTTATTTTCTTCCTCTAAATCTTCTCTTGAATCATAAACCTGTCCTTCTTTTATTTTCTCCCACTCACTTTCATCAAGATCCCAAAATCTTATTAATTCTTCCCATGAAATCATCTTCCGAATATACCCTTTCACCCCGCCCGTTTTCTGAACAATTTTCTCCGGAAACATCACCGTTTTTTCCGTATATTCAATTTCGCCGACACCAAGAATATCGATTTTCTTTTTAACCGTTCCTTTCTCATCTTCCTTTACTTCGTTGACTATTGGTGTTTCGCTTTTCTTTGATTCATCTTCAATTCCCATAGGCTTTAGATATTTGTTTAACTGTATATATCTTACAGTAGATTTTCAAATAAAAAAACACCTCAAAACAAGGCATTTTTCCGATCCATCATACAAGGATATTGTGGTCAGAACCTTGTATTTCGGGGAATGGAGAAAAGTATTAAAACTTAAGCTATTATAGTCTATTTTTGAGTAATAAAAAATAGCTCACCCTAGGATTTACCCAGAGTGAGCCGACGAGTGTTTTTTTCTTAGCTCCTGCAGAATTACTGCTATTCCTTTTCTTCAGGAACCGACATTCCGACCTGCTTGGCCCCTAGACATTCCACTAAAACCAGAATATTCGGCCTCTTGTAAAGAATGCGATGGAAGTCGCGCTCGATTTTGGTCGCAACGACATCCCTTTCGAGCCTCGTGAGGTCTGTCCGACAGGACGGCAGGAGACTGATGCGGAAGACGACGGGGATCTCGGGCGTCATGACGGAAGGATCAACCGAAAAGTTGAAGACAATATTTTCCCCTCGGAGACCCATGTGCGTACACCCGTTCAGATGACCAATGGTTATGTTCTCCAGACTTTGCACTAGTCCCTCATCCATAACCTCCTCTTTGAGCAGGTTCATCCCTACTGCCAATACTCGTGGACGAAAGTCCATGTGATCACCTCCTTGAGATTTATGCGGCTCTCAATTCTCCCCCATTTTTCAGAAATTCTGCGAGCCCCTTTTCCTTTTGCTCGATGCATTTTTTCAGTTGGTCGGGGTTTTCCTGGCCGCATATCGTGCAACGGCGAATCGGCATCCAAACAAACCCTTCCGACGTTTTCATCAAGATTATCACGACTTCTGCCTCCTTTTAGCGCGTAAATTTTTAGCTACGTTCGTACATGCTGTATGCGTAGGAACTGACGAGGAATCGGAACAGCAGACCGTTTTCAAGAATGACACACCGCTCTTTGGCCTCCTTCTCGCTGAGCCTGTGAACCGGTGCTCCCACCCTGGATTCAATCCTGTCGCGTAGGCGCTTCCTGATCCGCTCGATTTCGGAATGCCCCTCTGCGAGTGCGACGTGGCCCCGCGCCCTCATCTGACACACATTGATCTGATTGTAGGCGCCGAAGAGACAAAGCTCTCCTTTAACCTCTTTCAGGAAATTAATCAGTCCTTCGTCGGTGACGAAGAAAAAAACTTCATCCGAATCCATTCGGAAATCGGCACAGTCGGCGAGCTCACAGTTTTCCCATGGTTCGACGAAGAAATTCGCTTCTGTAAAAGGTTTGAAAAACAGGTTCCAGACATTCGGCAGGAACTTCCTTCCTTCCTTCCTTCCTTCCTTCCTTCCTTCCTTCCTTCCTTCCTTCCTTTGCAGTCATTTCCGTGTATCTTGTCATCTTCTATTCTCCTTACCTTTATTTGAAGCTCATTGATAGTTCGGCCCAAAATATACCACACGAGGCAGTGAAGGATTGATGAAGTGCGGTTTGTCGAAGAGCGCAAATGGGGGGACGATTATTCCCCGGACAACTTCCATTGCTTGTTGGCCATTCGCGAAGCTCCACTGCGGATCTTTTTTCCACCAGGAATCCTTGGATCCTCTCTCAAGGAGAAAGGGCAGGAAACCGACGTCGAGGCGATGTCTTTCTATCGGGATATCAGGCTTGAAGCACTCGCGGGTGATATCGGTTCTCCCGGAGAAAATATCAAGCATGATATTCCCCGCCTCATCAATCCCCGGATTAAGGAGAATCCCGCCGGACTCCATGTAACGAGCCATAAATGCAAAGACGCCCGGGCCCAAATGCCACGTCTCGATCTCCGCGGCAAACTCATAGTAATAGGGTTGGATCTGCGCCATAAAGGCTCTGACCTTTTGTAGAAAAGCTTGATCTTTCGGTATCATATGTTTCCCCCTTGGAAAATTTGATTGCTAATTTTCAAAAAACTCTAGCATTACAATATGGCACATACGAAGCACAATGTCAAACAACGCAGTAAATCATCCAAAACCTAAGTTTCCTTCTATTCGATTTATCATTTAAAATCTAACCTTGGAGATAGCTAACAATTAAGGTT
>MFSH01000006.1 GCA_001784875.1 Candidatus Moranbacteria bacterium RIFOXYB1_FULL_43_19 | reverse complement strand
GGCGACCATCAGGAAAAAGTTCAATCAAATCAACTCAGGCTGTTTAAATTTTAACAGGATACCCCGCAGCTTGCTGCGGCTGGGTAATTCATTTCACTTTCCAAAATATGATTGCTCCCTCAAATTCCGTGTTGATGGCGAGGCCCCATTTTTTTTCTGACGGTTCAAGAAAATTGTTGGTGATCACCGAAAATCCGGCGGGAAGCTTTTCAACGCCGGTATACCATTTTTTGCCGTCTTCTGCGGGGACGGCCAAATATATATTTTTGTATTTCGCGCGGTCGATAAGCTTCAAGTCATCCGCGTTGAAAAAATAAACAGCGTTTTTTCCAAAAAGGGAAGCCATCGGCTCGCTCATAAGCGAAAACCCGCTGCCGGTTGCCATTCGATCAACCAGAACGAGGTCTTCAGGTCCGAATTTTTGGGATATTTTTTCAATTTGAGGAAGGAGGCCTTTGTTTTCCGAAACCGGGAGGAATCGCCAGCTGATAACAAAATTTCCAAGAATCAGGGCAACAAGTATTATATGCAAAAATATTTTATGGTAAAAAAAGCGATCAAGAAGATAAATAGAATAGAAAATCAAAACAGGGAAAACCGCAAAAACAAAGCGGCGCAGAAGCCAGGGATCATCGAGTGAAATTTGGGGGCTCAGGAGATAGAAAAAAGCAGGAAAAGTTATCAGCAGAGGAATATATTCAAGTCTTGGCCAATTTTTTTTGGTATTTTTGAAGAGCCAAAATATTCCGGTTAGCCCAAAAATGAGATAGAGAACAATATTATAGCTGAAGAAAACTCTGGCCAGGTGAGAGTATAAATTTGCCGAAGGAGCGGAATCTTTTGTCGAATTCGGAAGAAATGTTTTGGCGAAATTTTTCAGGCTGTCGAGAAGAGTCGGAAAATTGAAATACGCGCAAGCTATTATCAGCAGCAAAGAGAAAACCAAGGCATATTTTTTGAAATTTTTCGGCAGCGCGACAATTTTTTTCCTGTCGAGGGCGTAGGCATAGCCGGCGGCCAGCAGAAAGAAAATAATTCCCTCAATCCGGGCGAGAGCGGAAAAGGCGAAAAAGGTCAGCGAAAAATATATTGCTTTCGTAGAGATTAAACCTCTACGATAAGAAGTCAGAAAATAAATTCCCGCCCAGACCAGAAAAAGCATGAAAATTTCCGTAAGAGTGTATTTTGCGAACCAGAGAAACGGAAAAAAAGTCGCGGCAACCAGAAACCCGAGAAAAGAAATTTTTTCGGAGAAAAAATAGCGGAGAGTAAGCCAGAAGAGAAAGAGAAAGAGAAAGAGGGGGAGGAGATTGGCATACTGAAGGCCTTTCAGCCCAAAAAATTTGTAGCCAATCGCCAGATAGGCGATATAAGCCTTGGGAAAGCGGCTTGTCAGCTGGCCGTCTTTCGTATAGTCAAATCCCGGATAATTGAGCGCTTTTCCGGCTCCGTATTTCTGGAACAAGTCGCGCGATACGGGCGTTGAGAAAGTGAAAGACTTATATTCCGCAAGATCAATTGCGGCGGTGGCAATGGCGCCCTGGTCGCGTCCGCCAAAAACACTCGGGGTAGCGAAATAACAAGTGGCGAAGCTGGCAGCAAGGGACAAGACGACTATGATTGACAGATGAAATTTTGTGTGGGATAATTTCAATTTAGAGTTCATAAGGGGCCAAATTCAACAAACAAAGCAGATTTCATTGCCTTAAATACTATTTTAAGTTAACATAAATACATGGAAAATGCCAGCTCATCCCCATACCAAGATTCAGCGAAGAAAGAAAGTGAAGAACAATTCAGGCGAAAAAATTGGCGTGGGGATAAAAAACCTTTCCTGTCGGTCGTCGTTCCTCTCTACAATGAAGAGGGGAATGTCGGAGAACTCCACAAAAAAATTGTCGAAGCCTGCCGGGCGCTTGGCAAGCCTTTTGAGGTTGTTTTTGTCGATGACGGAAGCACAGACAGGACAAAAGAGATCGCCATGGCCTTGAGTCCGCTGAAGCTGATTGTCCAGCGCAAATGGTTCGGGCAGACTGCGGCAATGGACGCGGGAATAAAAAATTCGAAAGGGGAAATCATCGTGACCATGGACGGCGATCTTCAAAATGATCCGGCTGACATCCCTCTGCTGCTTGAAAAAATAAACGAAGGCTACGATGTTGTTTCCGGCTGGAGAAAAAACAGGAAAGACCCGTTTCTCAAACACTTCAATTCGCGCATGGCGAATGCCTTGAGGAAGATTCTGATCAATGACGGGATTCATGACAGCGGATGCAGCTTGAAAGCCTACCGGCGGGAATGCTTTGAGGATGTTGACCTTTTCGGCGAAATGCACCGTTTCATTCCGGCGCTTCTCAAGATCCAGGGATTCAAAATCAGCGAAGTTGTCGTATCGCATCACCCGCGCAAGCACGGCGCGACAAAATATAATTGGAAGCGGGGACTGAAAGGCTTTGTTGACATGATTTCGGTTTGGTTCTGGAAAAAATATGCCAATCGGCCTCTGCATCTGTTCGGAGCCGGGGGACTGATTATTTTTACTCTCGGGGCGATTATCAGTTCGGTCCTTATTGTCGCCCGAATTTTCTATGCTGTCCCGCTATCGGACAAAATTTGGCCTCTTATCGCGCTCTTCATGATTTTGATGGGCATTCAGCTTTTCGTTTTTGGGCTCCTGGCTGACATTTCCGTGAAAAACTACTATAAGATGAAGGGAAGAATGAACTATAAGATAAAAGAGATTGTGGAAAACTGAACATGACCCGGTAGTAAAATTTCGGATGAGTTTGCGCGGAAAAAACTGCCGGGGTCTATAAGTGATATTTTTAGTCTTAAAACTGATAAAATTTTGCGACATTTAGGTATAAATGCCGAAATTCTACTACCGGGATGAGAGAAAGAATAATCACAATTTTGATTTTTTTTGTTGTTGTTTCTTCAAGTTTTTTTTTCGGGTTTTCGCGCCTCGAAAATTTTTCCGGTGTGGATGAGCCGCTCTGGGCGTATGGAAGGGTGCCCAAACTCTGGAAAAACGTGAAAGAAAAGGACTGGGGAGCGACCAACATAAGCGACAAGCCGGGCATACCGCTGGCGATTGTTTCCGGGATCGGCTTGCCCTTCATCGGGGAGCATCCGAAAAACTACAAATATCTGCGCTTTGAGCCGAAAACAGCCGAAGAGCTCCAGAAGATTCAAGATGTTTATTTTTTCTTGCGCCTGCCGGTTTTTCTGTTCACTTTGGCGATTCTTCCCGTTTTTTATTTTCTCATCAAAAAACTGCTGGGGAAAAATACCGCCAGATTTTCCCTTTTATTCATCGGCCTGTCGCCGGTGCTTTTGGGCATCTCCCTGATTATCAATTCGGACGCGATGCTTTGGATTTTGGGAGGACTGTCCACTCTTAGCCTTTTTGCGTATCTCAAGGCGGGAGAGAGAAAATTTCTTCTTCTCTCGGGGTTTTTGCTCGGGCTGTCCGTGATCACCAAATATGTCGCCAATATTCTCTTTGTTTATTTCTTCCTGATATATCTCCTGGAATATATATTTTACGCGCACGAGCGTGTTCCTATCGCAAAATATATGAAACAGGCTCTTCGGGACTATGCCATTCTTTTTTTGACCGCAATGGCGACGGCTTTTGTCTTTTTTCCGGCGACATGGGTGAATCTTTCTCTTCTTATCGGAGCGACAGTCGGAAACAAGGTTTTCTCATCCACCTGGCCTCTTTTTGCCGGCGTCATTGGCCTCTTGGCTGTCGACATCCTGGTTTTCGAGGCCAGGTTTTCGAATGTAGTCTTCAGTTTTTTGGCAAAACATAAAATCGTTATTGCCAAAGCTGCGGCGGGATTTTTTTTGCTTCTGGCCGCGTTTGTTTTTTTGCAGGTATACGCGCAGCTTTCTTTTTTTGACCTCCAAAAGATTATTGCTTCGCCGAAGGGAATCGGAGAGGGGAACGTGATTCAGAAATATACGGGTGCTTTGTCAGCCGACGTCTACAGCCTTATGTTCAGCATTTCGCCGCTCGTTCTCGTTTTTTTGTTGTTCGCCGCGGCAAATTTTTTCCGAAAAAAAGAGTTGAAGCGGGATTCGATTATCGCCGTTTATATAATTCTGTTTATTTTCATTTTTTATCTCGGGGCGGCCGTGAACAAGGTCATCACCACCGTCAGATACCAGATAATGGTTTATCCCCTGATTTTTGTCGTGGCGGCTATTGGCGCGTCCCAATTTCTGGAAATCAAAAAAGTCAAAAAGAATGTGCCTCTTCTCACGGTTTATGTCGCTTCAGCGATGGTTCTGTTGGCCAGCCTGTTTATCGTAAAGCCCCATTTTTTAGCCTATGCTTCGGAGATTCTTCCTAAAAATTTCATCGTCAATCTCAAAGGCATGGGAGAAGGGAGCTACGAAGCCGCGAGTTATTTGAATAATTTGCCCAATGCCAGAGAACTGGTCATCTGGTCGGACAAAGGCGCAGTATGCGAAGCCTTCGTGGGCAAGTGCGCCACTGATTTCAAAAGGGAAAAATTCAAAGAAGACAAATTTGATTTTTTTGTTTTGTCTACTGACCGGAAATCCCGCAGCCTGAAAAGAACAAAGCATATGAAAAAAGAAATCAATTTTGAAAAACTTTATGCGAGCAAAGATTTTGTATACGAAGTTTTGATCAATCATAATCCCAACGATTTCGTGAAAATTATCAATCCGCCCCAGGATTTGGGCCAATAAGAAAGCTATCCAATGAAACAAAAAATAGATAAATTTGTTGAAAAAGTGCTGGGCCGGAAAGTGAACAAAGGGCTTTTGCAATATTTTCGCTACCTTATGTGCGGTGGGGTGGCGACGGTGACGGATATCAGCATTTTGTTTTTTTTGACGCACATTTTCCACATCAATTATCTTGTTGCTGCCGCTGGCGCGTTTTTGACTGGCATAATTGTCAATTATTCTCTCAATACGATCCTTGTTTTCAAAAGCAGCGGTGAAGTAAAAAAAGAATTTCCTATTTTTGCGATTATCGGCATCGGAGGGCTCATTTGGACGGAAATCATCCTTTGGATTTTAGTGGATAAGCTCAATATTTATATAATGTTTGCCAAAATGGTATCAATCGTGCTAGTTCTCCAATGGAATTTTTTCATGAGAAAAAAATTTGTTTTTGCCAAAGAGCCGATTTTGGAGGACGAAACGATTATCCATAAGAATTGAAAATATTTTTGTCCCATGGCATTATGTAAAATGCCTTAATCAGCGTAATTATTATTTAAACTTATCTTATGACAGAAGCAAAGAAGACCCCCAAAAAAATTGCCATAGTTGGCTATGGCTATGTAGGAAAAGGAGTGTATAACTTCTTCGAAGGCAAATTCGAAACCATTTATTTCGATCCGAACGTGGAAGGATCAGCCAGCAAGGAAGAAGTGAATAAGTGTGATTTTGCCGTGGTCTCGGTTCCGACCCCGATGGGCGACGACGGGTCATGCGACCTAGCAATCATAAGAGAAACCCTGGGTTGGCTGGATACCCCTCTGATTCTCATCAAAAGCACTATTCCGCCCGGGACGACAGAGAGCCTGGAAAAGGAGACCGGCAAGAAAATATGCTTTTCTCCCGAGTATATGGGAGAAGGGGGCTATTTCGTTCCTTACTGGAAATATCCCGATCCAAAGGACATGAAAAAGCACAGTTTTCAAATAATAGGCGGTGACAGGGAGACGGCTTCCAAAATAATGGATTTTTTTGTGCGGGTGATGGGGCCGGAAGCCAGATTCCATCTCACCAGTTCAAAAACGGCCGAGCTGGTGAAATACATGGAAAATGCTTTCATCGCCACGAAAGTGACTTTTTGCAATGAATTTTATAACATTGCCGAGACGATGGGAATTGAGTACAAGGAACTTCGCGAGCTTTGGCTTCTCGATGAGCGGGTAGGAAGAATGTTTACGGCTGTTTTTCCAGACAAACGCGGTTTTGAGGGAAAATGCCTTCCAAAAGACGTGAATGCCATCGCCAAAGCCAGTGAAAAAGCGGGATATGATCCAAAATTTGTGAAAGCGGTTCTTGAGAGCAACGACAGGATCAGGGGAGAATAAACCGGGATATTTTTTCTTTTGCCATTCTTGAAAAGCGCCAAAAGCTATGAAAATATTGACTATTACGGCTACTCCTTTTTTTTCCGATCGCGGCTGCCACATGAGGATATACAATGAAGCGAAGTTTTTGCAAAGATTTGGCTCTGTTGTGAAAATCTGCGCTTACCACTACGGAAAAGATATTGGCGGCCTCGATGTTGAGAGAATAAAAGAAGTAAAGTGGTACAAAAGAACGGCCCCGGGATTTTCTTGGGGAAAATTTTGGTTGGATTTGAAGCTGATTTTCCTGTGCCGAAGGCAAATAAAAACTTTTGAACCGGACATTATCCATGCCCATCTTTATGAAGGGCTGGGCGTTGGCTACATTGCGAAAATTCTCGCCGGGAGCAGCGTACCCATTGTTTTTGACTTGCAGGGGGACCTCGAAGAAGAATTCAAAAGCTACAACAGGAAAAATTATGCAGCCCGCCATTTTTTTGTCTGGCTTTCAAAAAAATTCATCGGGCGGTGCGATTGGCTGGTTCTCAGCAGCGAGAATATGCTGCCGAAAATAGAAAAAATATTTCCTTACAAAGACAGGATTTTTGTGATAAAGGACGGCGTTGACACAGAGCTGTTCGGCGAGGCGCCGAAGCTCGCCGGGAAGGAGCAGAAAAAAATTGAAGAAATAAAAGAATGGAAAGGAGAAAAGAAACTGCTGGTCTATATCGGCGGCTTGAGCGACAATAAAGGAGTAGGCGATCTCTTGGAAGCATTTGGCAATTTCGCGGCGCCGGATGGCGAGTGGAAACTGTTGGTTGGCGGATTCGGAAGCGACGAAGAAAAATATAAGAGGTATGCCAAGGAAAATAATTTTGAAAATTTCGTCCATTTTGCCGGGAAAGTGGCTTATTTCTCTTTGCCGGCTTTCATGGCTCTCGGGGACGCGGCCATTGATCCAAAGAGATCAAGCTCTGAATCAAGCGGCAAACTGGTCAATCTGATGGCGACCAAACTGCCGATAATCTGTTTTGACAATGATTTCAACCGGTCGCGCCTTGAAGAAAAAGGATATTTCATGAAGACATTTTCCAATCTCGAAGGAATCTTGAAAAAAATCAACGGACGGGAAAAGATTGAATACAATTTGCAAAATGTGAGCCCCAAAAAAGAAGTCCAAAAACTGATGGCCATTTTCCGCCTGCTCACAAAATAACAATGAAAACAATCCTTATAAAAACCGGAAAAGCGTGGAATGCCCTCAAGCAGGAGGGATTGGTTCGAGGCGGAAAAAGAGTGGCGAAATCTTTTGTGGCGCAGTTTGGACGGGTGCGGCCGGGGGACATTTTGTTTGTGACAACGGGAGTCGGTGACAGCGCGATGTTTCGCACCCATAATCAGGCCGAAGAGCTGCGTCTCCATGGCTTCAAGTGTTCGGTGACTATCCAGGATAATCCGTTTCTTCCGAAATATGCGGAAAAATTCAAGATATTTATTTTTCATCGGACGCTTTTTACTTCAAAAATCGCAAAACTTGTAGAAAACGCGAAAAAGATGGGAAAAGAGATAATTTTTGAAACGGACGATCTTGTTTTTGACCCAAAATATATCCAGGAGACGGAGCATTTCAAAAAAATGAACTCTTTCGAACGCAAGCAATATGAAAAGGGAGTGGGGGAAGAGATGTTGAAAGACCCTTATGTGAAAACTTGTATAACTTCAACGACTTATATTGGGAAAATATTGGAAAAATATGAAAAAAAAGTTTTTATATCGAAAAACAAATTATCCCTCAAAGATCTCGAAATCGTTGAAAATATTTTGACGAAAGTTGAACCTTCGTCAAACACTATAGGCCTAAAGATCGGTTATTTTTCCGGGACAAAGGGACATGATGAAGATTTTGCATCAATTGAAACCGCGCTCGTCCGGATTCTTGGAAAATATCCGAAAGTAAGCCTGGTTCTCGCCGGACCGCTGAATATAAGCAATAGATTCAATAATTTTTCAAATCAAGTGGAAAAACTGCCCTTTTCCCCAAGAGAAGAGCACTTCAGAAATATTTCAAACGTAGACATCAATATCATTCCGCTTTTGAAAGGAGATCCATTCCGTGAAGGGAAATCGGAACTCAAATTTTTTGAGGCGGGGATTTTAAGTGTGCCTTCGGTGGCGGTTGATAATGGGACCTATCGCGAAGCAATTGACGACGGAGCGGACGGATTTTTGGCGGGAAGCGAAGATGAGTGGTTTGAAAAAATTGAAAAATTGATAAACAACGAGGAGCTTCGGCGGAATATGGGGAAAGAAGCGCGGGAGAAGTCAATGCGGGAATATACCACAAAAAACAGCCACGGTAAAGAGTATTATGATTATTTGCGGTCGAAACTGTAAAAAAAGAAAAGCGAAAAATAGAATTTTTTAAACCCTCCCGCTTCGAATCGCAAAGCGAGTCGGGCAGGCAGGCTGACACAAGCTGCTATTTTAGTTTTTCGAAATGCATTATGTATAAAATTGCAGTTATCATTGTCAACTGGAACGGAAAAAAGTATCTCAAAGATTGTTTTGATTCGCTCGAAGCGCAGACAGAAAAAAATTTCAAAGTGATTTTTGTGGACAATGGTTCGGAAGACGATTCGGTTGATTTTATAAAAGCTAACTACTTGGAAGCCGAACTTCCAAGTTTGGAGATTGTTCAGTTGAGAGCGAATACTGGCTTTTGCTTTGGATACAACACAGGAATAAAAAAAGCTCTCGAAGACAAAAATATCAATTATGTCATTGTTCTCAACAACGACACGAAGCTGGATGAAAAATACGTCAAGGAGTTGCAGAGTTGCGCCGAAAATCGTCCCGAGGCCGGATCGATCCAGCCGAAGGTTCTGAATTTTTTTGAAAAAAATAAAATCGACTGCGCGGGAATATATATTTCACGTGACGGGACGGCGCACAACAGGGGATACGGAAAAGATGAAAAAAAATACAGCGACGAAAAAGAAATTTTTGGCGCAAACGGGACAGCTTCGCTGTTTACCCGGCAAGCGCTGGAAAAGACGGCTTTTCCCGGGAATAATTATTTTGACGAAGACCATTTTGCTTTTTATGAGGACGTGGATTTGGCCTGGCGGATGAAAAAAGCCGGATTCAAATCCTATTTTTGTCCGCAAGCGTTGGCATACCATGTCCATAGCGGAACGGCGGGAAAGGCATCGCTTTTGAAAGCCTATTATCTGCATCGGAATTATTTTTTCATGGTTATCAAGAATTTCTCCTTCGGAGAAATGATAGAAGCATTTTTTTGGCGATTTTTGAGCTATCTGCAGTTAGTCTTGAACATATTCAAAAACAAGAAGCGGGAAACTGAATTTGTAAAAGGATACAGCAAGGGCAAAGTAGCGCTTGTGATTCTCAAAGCATGGGGGAGCGTTATTTGGAATTTATTTGGATTAATAAAAAAAAGAATTTTTATTTTTAAAATTGCCAAACGTGGCAAATAGAGGAGGGACATATGCGGAACTGGAGAAGTCGTTTCTTGCTTTTTTGGCGCATGAGAAAAATGATTAAGCGCCTGCGGAGAGAAAAAAGGGAATTCCGGAAAAGATTCGATCGTATGAATCATCGAGATGGATTCTATTACGCCAATCCACTCGCCGGTCCTCCAAACCCCGACCCGGAGTGGTTCAAATCAAGAATATTTGACAATCTCTAGACAGTCTGGAGGGGGAGGCCATAGCAAGCTTCCCCTTTCATAAAAACTTTTTAATTCAAAGAATGGTTTCATGAAATCCAAACCAAACTGGAAAATAATCTTATTTTTTGCCATTATTGCCCTCGCGGTTTTTCTTCGCGTATCAAATTTTTCCGATTGGCTTTTTTTCAAGATGGACCAGGCGCGGGACGCATCTACCATTCGGCAAGCCCTTGAACTGGGCCCCGGCTGGCTGCCGCTCCTTGGACCAAAAGCTGGCGGAACAGATCTCAATCTTGGGCCGGCCTTCTACTATTTCCAATATGCTGCGGCCGTTCTTTTTCAAAGCGCCCATCCGGCGGTCCTGGCATTTCCGGATCTTCTGTTCGGAATTCTGTCCATCCCGCTTTTCTATGTGTTTTCCAAGAAATACTTTTCGCGTGACTGGTCGATGATCCTGGCGAGCCTCTACGCCGTTTGCTTTTTGGGAGTCCAATATTCCCGCTTTGCCTGGAATCCAAACGGTCTCGTCTTCTTCAATCTTCTTTTTTTCTTTTCGCTTCTCAATGTATTCGATTTACCCTGCGCCACTTCTTTAGCAAAAAATAAGCAGGACAAAGAAATACCGCACCCTGTTGAAAAAGGGAAAACAGTGCGGGGCGAGGGAATAAAATACCGGCTTCGCTGGGTGGTTCTGGCCGGATTTTCTTTCGCCGTTTCGACCCAGCTTCATTTTCTTTCTTTTCTTACGCTGCCTGTGATTACAGTATTATTCATTATTTTCAACTGGAAATATGCAAGAAAAGCGCTCAACTGGAAATATATCCTTTTGTTTTTGGCGATTGTCCTTTTGGTGTATATCCCGGTGATTTTGAATGAAATTGCCTCCAAAGGAGAAAATACCCGTCAATTCATGCTGGCGCTCAAAGAAAAGCCATCAGCGCACAGTTTTTGGAAAAATGTGAATCGGGATGTGCGGTATTGGGGGCAGAATTGGTTGCTTATTCTGACCAGTTGGATAAGCCGTAAAAGCGGGATAAGCAGCGCGGCTCTAGCCTGGTTGGGCGCAATTTTACCGGCGCTTTACGTCGGTCTTCGATCTTTCCGTCAGGAAAAAAACTTGGTGAAAAAAAACTTTATCCTGGTTTCGCTCCTCTGGTTTTTGGTTTATTTTCTCACGTATATTCCTGTGGCCTATCAGATCCGGCCGAGATTTTTTCTTCCTCTTTTAGGGCTGCCGTTCATATTTGCAGGGTATATCGCGACATTATTCTGGCGAAAGAGGCACGCATTTTGGAAGGTTTGTGTCGCGGCTGTCCTTCTGGTCATATTCTTCGGAAACTTGGTTGGGACATTTGCCTGGTTTAAGGAAATCGAAGCAGCCCAGAAAAAAGGGACTTATCCCCGGCGGACAATAATTCTCAAAGCTAAAGACGGAATTGTTCTTTGGCACCTTGAAAAAGCCACAGAATATATGGAGAAAAACTGTTCAGAAAAGGAAGTGTATTACAATGCGCCTGCCGAGTATAAAAGGCCCGTGAAATATTTGTTGGAGCAAAAAGGAATAAAAGCTATTTCCATAAGCAGCCTGAAAACAGGAGACGAGGAAAAATGCGTTTTCGCAATGGGGCTGACACGGACGAAAAAATTGCCGATTGATAAAAAAATACAGGCGGAATTTGAGGCTGGCGAGCAAAACAAAATCGGCGCTGTAGGAGTATACAAATTGGCTCTGAAAGAAAATTTTGCCGGCCAGCTCTTGCCGACCTATAAAAGCGCAGGAGAGGAAAACGAGAAATCAAACCGTATATTTTGGAAAGATTTGTGGAAATAAATGCCCATTTGTTGTAAAATATAGCATAATGGTTTTGAAAAGACTGCGGGCTTATTTTTTTATGAAAAACAAGGCAATATCAGTCATTATTCCTGCGTATAACGAAGAGCAGACTATCCAAAGAAACCTAACAAAGATACACAATTTTCTCAAAGACCGGTTTGGAGTTTTTGAAATAATTGTCGTGAACGACGGAAGTTTTGACGGAACGTCAAAAGAACTGAAAAAAATTCAAGAGAATCTGCATCTTCGCATCATTGACAACAAAACAAATCAGGGAAAAGGCAAGGTTGTGAAGCAGGGAATTTTAGAAAGCTCCTGCGAACTGGTGATGTTTTTGGACGCGGATCTTGGCATCCCGATTGAGGAACTGCCAAAATTTGTTCTTGAGTTTGATAATGGGTACGATATTGTTATCGCCTCGAGATTTGTGCCAGGGCTTCGCATAGTGCGGCCGGTTGTTTGGTATCGGCGGATTATGGAAAAGGTTTTCCAAATTCTTCGTATGACTATAATCAATGACTGGAACGTGAGGGACACTCAATGCGGCTTCAAAGTATTCCGAAGAAAAGCAGCTATGGATATTTTCTCCCGAGTGACGGTGGAGAGGTTTGCTTTTGACGCAGAAGTCATATTCATTGCCAATAAATTGAAATACAAAATCAGGGAACTCCCAATATCGCTCCAAAATCCTCCCGAGAGTCACGTAAGGCTGGTTCGCGATCCGATTAATATGATCCTTGATCTTGTGAAAATCAGGGTGAATTATTGGAAGGGTAAATATAAATAAAATTTCCAATTTCCAATTACTAATTTTTCGGCATTAGATATTGGTCATTTTATTAGAAATTAGAACATGAAGACAGAAATTTTTAAAAACGAAAAAGTTAGAGTTATTCTTTTCTATGCAGTGCTGACGGTCATCCTCACTTGGCCGGTTGCTTGGCATTTTTTCTCGTCGGTTCCAAGTCTCGGCTCGGACACCATGCAGGTTATCGGCGTTGCGGGGGAACGGGTCAATGTTCTCAAAGACAATGGTTTTTTTGGCGGAACACTTGAGCTTGCCAAGCGTTCTGAATTCAACATAGTCACGATCTATGCCTATTTTGAAATCATTTTCGGGCGCGTAGCCGGCTATAACCTTCTCTTTTTCTTGTCTTTTGTGCTTTCCGGTTTTGGGATGTATCTTTTGGCCTTTTATTTCACCCGAAGCAAGCCGGCTTCTCTTATCGCCGGAATAATCTTTGCTTTTTCTCCGTTCCACGTTCACAATTCTTTGAGCACGAACGTGGGAACAATGCATCAAGAGTGGCTGCCTTTTTTCGCGCTGTATCTTTTCAAATTTTTCGACCCCGTTAGAAATTATGATAACAGTTCAAAAAATATAGACGCAAATATTTCGAATGGTCGAATCTCTGGACCATCGGAAATTTCTAACGGGGCAGGCAATCTCAAGGTAAAATACTTTTTTCTTGCCGGACTTTTTCTGGCCATCATTGCCTTTACGGAGCACCAGCTTTTGGCTTTTTCTCTTATTTTTGTCTTGTTTTTTCTTGTATATAAGATTTTTACCCAGCCAAAGGTGTTTCTGCGGAAAAAATTCTGGATTTACGCTGTTGTTGGCGCTCTGGTTCTTTCCCTGGTTTTCTTTTTTATGTTCCGCTCGCTTTTCAAGATTGCTTCCTCGGAAAATAATTATCTCAATCCGGGATTCAAAGCGGCCGTGAAGTACTCAAATGACACCTTGAGCGTTTTTATCCCGCCGAGCTTTCACGCATTTTGGCCGGATGCCTTTGCCAAGCTGCGCGGCACATTTGAGCGAAAAATTGAAAGCTCTTTTTCTGTCTACGTCGGTTTTCTGGTGCTGGCGCTATCCATCTTCGCATTTTTCAAGGATCGAATTTCAAAAAAGTGGTTTTGGCTGGCAGTTGCCCTCGGCTTCTATGTTTTGTCTCTCGGGCCGTATCTTCACTTCAAGGGACAAATCGAGCCGCCGGTCAAGATGCCGTATCTTTTGACCTACAACTACCTTCCGTTTTTCAATAATATCCGCACTGTCGGGCGGCTTTTCGTGTATTCGATGCTGGCATTTTCTGTCCTGGCGGCGTGGGGAGCTGCGTACTTGATATCAAAAAAAAGAAATAAAAGCGAAAAAATAAAAGAAGAAGTTCTGAATGAAAACAAAGAGGAAAAAGAGTTAGCCTATTTATTCGGGAACAATCTCGGGCAGAAGATTATATTTTTTGCAATTTCCATAATAATTGTCATTGAGTATCTTGCTGTTCCGATCAAAACAAACTTACTGCTGCATTCTTCTTTTTATGAAAAGCTTGGGCAGGACAAAGAAAACTACAGCGTCCTTGAAGTTCCTGGAAGCACGGATTACGACTTTGCATCGCGCGATTTGGTCTGGAAAAGCATTCATCGCAAAAACACCGTCAACGGATATGACTTTGCCCGGGTGATTGACGATCACTATACTTTCCAGCGGGGAACTCCGATCATTCGAACAATTCTTTATGATTTGCCGGGCGGGAGCAACGGCAATGACCGGGACATGATGAAAGATTCATATTATGACATTTCAAGTGAAATACTGAATTATTACAATATTCGCTATATAATATTGGACAAAGAGGGGCTCAAAGGCAATCCGGCCAAGGGCGATTTGAATATGTTTTATTCAGCTCAAGCATATGTCCAGAATGTGATAAAATGCGCGGATGAATATCAGGATGAGTATCTTTATGCCTGCAAGATTGATGTCGGAGAAAAGCCCAATCATATGTTTCTGGCGATGGACTATTCAAACAATCACTGGGTCGGAAAAAGCAAGTCGAAAAATGGCCTTCATCGCTGGGCCGAAAATGGGGCGGGAGTGAAGCTGGTGAATATGACCGGCGCTGTGCAAAGCGGCGAGATGAATTTCAATTTGAAAGTGGCAAAACCTCTCAGAGCAAAAGTGTTTCTCAACGGAAACGAAGTTTATAACAAATATATCACCAGTATCAATCAAAAGCAGGCGATTTCAGTGGACCTAAGCGATATCCAGCCGGGAGAAAATGACATTACCTTTGGTGTTTTTGCGGCGGATGGAACAGAAATCCGTTCCGACAAAAAATCGGATACGATTGTGGTCTACCAGCTGAGCATAGATCAATAGGCTTTTTTGGGTTGAAATATAATTGAAAAAATGCTATAATTTACTCATGCCCGGTAGTGATCCGCCAAAAAATCAGGTCATTTTTCGGGCTAAGTTTCAGTTTTTTCGGCTAATTATTTTTCCCGCCAAATAATTTGGGGGCGGACTACTACCGGGATGCAAAAGCGCTTATTTGTGGCCATAAGCTTGCCGGAAGATATCAAAAAGCGCCTGTTTCGATTTGTCGAAAAAGAGTACAGGAATTTGCCCGTAAAATGGGTGCGGAAGGAAAATTTTCATATAACATTGAATTTTTTAGGCTATATTCTGGACGAAAATGTTTTGGACATTTGCCATTCAATTGAAGCCTTAGCCCAAAATTTCCAATCATTTGATCTCAAATTTTTGGGAGCGGAGCTGGGGCCAAACAGCAAAGCAAAAAAAATGATCTGGATAAGAGGGGAAAAGAACAAAGAGCTTTCAGAATTCAAATATCAATTAGACAAGGCGCTGGGTTTTTTCACGAGAGAGAAAAAGGACTTCAGGCCGCATATAACGCTCGGAAGAATTCAAAAAAAAGAATGGAAAATAATTTCTCCTCCTCTGAAAATTGAAAAAAACTTTGAATTTTCTGCGCCTGTTTCTTCGATTGAGCTTTTTGAAAGCAAATTCGAGAAAGGAAAAAGAGTTTATTACGTTCTGGAGTCATTTTCTTTGCGCTAATTCGGAAAAATCAAAAGCGAATGGGAGAGAATGCATTGAAAATAATGGGAGTGAGAGTTGATAATCTTTCAAGAGCCGAAATAAACGGCTGGATAGAAAATACTCTTGATAATCCGCCGGAACGTAAATTTGTGACTACGCTCAATCCGGAAATCGTTCTTGAAGCGCATCAAAACAAAGAATATCGAGAGGTCCTCAATAGCGCCGACTTGAATCTCTGTGACGGATTCGGGATAAAATTTTTATTCAGCATCAAGGGTCGAAAAATAAACTCGAGATACACCGGAGTTGACCTGGTTGAACGAGTTCTGAAACTGGCAAGAGAAAAAAGCATCACTGCGCTGATTATCGTTTCGAAAAAAAGCTTGAGCAGCCCCGAGGAAATAGAGCGGGGGATAGGGCGCAAATATAATTTCAAGACACGGGCGAAATATTGGAACGGGGAAAAATTTTTTGAAAACGAGGAGGCAAAATCAGCGGAAATTGTTTTTTTGAATTTTGGAGCCCCGGAGCAGGAAAATTTTATTTTTGAAAATCGCTCAAAGTTTCCAAGGGCGAAAATTTTGGCGGGAGTGGGGGGAACTTTCGATTTTCTCAGCGGAAAAATGAAGCGGGCGCCGCGATGGGTGAGAAGAATTGGACTTGAATGGCTCTGGCGGCTTCTTGAGGAACCCAAAAGAATAAAGAGAATAAAAAACGCGGTCATTGTTTTTCCCTGGATATTCTTAACCCATAAAAAATGATCAGATGACGAGCCAAAGGAAATTTTCATTAGTTGTGTCGACAGTCTTAGCGGCAGCGCTCGGCCTTTTTCTGCTCAAAGGGAGCATTGATATGGACGGACGGCTGGCTTATTTTATCCACATAATTTTGTTTTTTTATTTTTTAGCGGTTCTTGTTTCGAATCAGCAATATGAAGAAGACTTTGCAGCAAGAATTGAAAGGATGGCGAGTTCAGCGCTCATTTCTTTCATATTTTTTTTCCAGATGATATATGCTCCGGTTGCCCGCTATTTGTTTGGAAACATGATCCAAAAAGCAGCATTTGTTTCTGACACTCTGGCTCTTTTCTTTTTTCTTTTTTTTGCTCTTATATTCATCATAGCGACAGCGGCGGAAAGCAGTTTTTCAAGAACAGGATTTCTTTCTGGATGGAAGTTTTTCAACAATCCGACAGCATATTTTGTTTTGAGAAATCTTTGGCTGGCGGCGGTTCTGCTCACAATTTTTTTATACTGGCAAAATCCTTTCATAATCATAACGGCTTAAACCGCATATGAAAGAAAAACCAAGGGTGCGATTTGCTCCCAGTCCAACCGGATATTTGCATATCGGAGGCCTTCGGACGGCGCTTTATAATTTTCTCTATGCCAAAAAAAAAGGGGGAGATTATTTTTTGCGGATCGAAGATACAGACCAAAAAAGAATTGTTCCGGACGCGATTGCAAAACTTATTGAATCATTGAAATGGGCCGGAGTAATGCCCGAAGAAGGAGTTTTCGCGGGAAAATCAGGAGATATTTCTGAAAGAGGCAAGTATGGGCCGTATATCCAATCGAAGAGACTCAATATTTACCAAGAATACGCCCACGAGCTTGTCGAGAAGGGGAAAGCCTATTATTGCTTCTGCACGCCGGAAAGGCTCGACAGCCTGCGGGCGGTTCAGGAACAGGCAAAGCTTGCTCCGGCTTACGACAAACTGTGCCGAAAGGATGTTTCACTGAAGGAGGCGAAAAAAAGAATCGCTGGCGGGGAAAAATACGTCGTTCGATTTGATGTTCCAGAAACAGGGGAGACCGGGTTCACGGACGCGGTGCGCGGGAAAATAAGCTTCGCAAACAAAAACCTTGACGATTTTGTGATTTTAAAATCAGACGGCTATCCGACCTATCATTTGGCGCATGTCATTGACGACCATTTGATGAAAACGAGTCTGGTATTCCGGGGAGAAGAGTGGCTGCCGAGCACGCCCAAGCACATCCTTATGTTTCAGGCCTTTGGGTGGGAAGCGCCGGAATACGCTCATCTTTGTGTGATACTTAACAAGACTACCAAGCGCAAACTATCCAAACGCGACGGTGACGTGAGCGTTGAAGACTTTACGAAAAAAGGATACCTTCCAGAGGCAGTGATAAATTTTATTGCTCTGCTTGGCTGGAACCCCAAAACGGAAAAAGAAATTTTCTCTTTGGAAGAATTAATCGAAGAATTCGATTTATCAAAACTCAATAAGTCTGGTGCAATTTTTGACAGGGAAAAACTGGATTGGATGAACGGAATTTATACTCGAGAAAAGAAAGATGCCGAACTTGTTGAGCCGAGTCGGCCATACCTAGGGGAAGATAATGATAGGTTGTCAGATGAATATCTTGAAAAAATCATTACAGTTGAAAAAGAAAGAATGAAAAAATTGTCGGATATTAAGGAAGCTGCAAAAATATATCTCGAGGAACCTGTATATGAAAAGAATCTTTTAGTCTGGAAAAAAATGGACAAAAAAGAAATTTTAACTTCGCTTCAAAAATCTTTGGAGGTGATGGGGGAGGCCGAAGAAAAAAATTGGGATTTGGTAAATTTGAAAAATAAATTGATGGCCGTGGCTGATCCAAAAAACAGAGGGGCGCTTCTTTGGCCGCTTCGGGTGGCGCTTACCGGAAAAGAAAAAAGTCCTTCTCCCTGGGAAATTGCGTGGGTGGTGGGGAAAAAGGAGAGCGTAAAGAGAATTAAAAAAGCAATAAGTTTAACTGAGAATTAGTTCATGTTAGACAATAATAAATCAAAAATCAAAAATCTCCGCCAAAGGCTTATCCGTTTCGGGCGGAAAAAAACAAAAATATGGTATCGCCCTCCTGCAACGGTATCGCAGTTTCTGTCAGGCTTCGCCACGACATTTTTATATATTTTCCTGATCGCAATTTTTTCTTATTATTTGAAAAATAATGTTATTGCTCAAAGCACAACACCGAGCAGCACGGACAATGCCAATCAACAGCAGATCGAGGACAAGCAAGAGCAGATCGAAGATCTTCAAAAAAAAGCCGAAAGCTACCGCCAGATGATTGAAATGAAGCAGAACAAGGCCCAGACCCTCCAAAACCAGATTGACCTCATGGAAGGCCAAATTGCGAGCCTCACGAGTGATATTGTCAGGCTGCAGGAGGATATCAACAAGACAACAGGAGAGATCAACGGTCTTTCGTTGCAAATCGGGGAAAAGGAAGAAGATATCGAGAACAAGAAAAAAATACTGGCCGGTGTCATCCAGTCATATTATGAGACAAACCAGGACTCCCTGGTAGAATTTTTTTTACGGAACACAAACCTCTCCGAATTTTTGAGCCAGTCGGACTATGCGGCACAGACGGGGGCGAAAGTTGACGAGATCCTTGCGACGGTCATCAGCGCCAGAGACGAACTTGAAAACGACCAGAAGGAACTCCAAAAGAAAAATGACGAGCAGAAAGAAAAGCAAGGAAAAATTTTGGAAAAAAAGCGCAGCATTGACAACGAGCAGGCTTCCAAAGAAAGTCTCTTGAGCCAAACGCAGGGAGAGGAGCAAAAATACCAGGATCTCCTGGCGAGAGTTGAAGAGCAGAAGCAGGAACTTCTCGGAGACATCTCTGAGCTTTCGGAAGAAAAAAGTTCGGAGTTGGCGGCTATCGAAGCAAAACTTGAAAAACCGAAATCGGGTCTGGCTTCGACGAAGTGGTATTTTTCACAGCGCGATTCCCGCTGGGGAGACCAGCATATCGGGTTTTCAAATACGCTGATGAAAAGTTATGGCTGCGCGGTGACGGCGGTGGCGATGGTTTTCCGCTACCATGGCGTCGACATCAATCCAGGCACCCTCGCCCAGCAGCCAATTTTTTATCATGACCTGATTGTCTGGCCTCAGGCCTGGAAAGGCGTCAGCCTGGCTTCGTCGACCGGGCATGGAAACATAGACTGGGACACAGTGGATAAAGAAATAAAAAATGATAATCCGGTCATCGTTTTCGTGAAAGCCACCAAGAGGGGAGCGGGCCATTACGTAGTCATTCACGGAAAGGACAAAAACGGCGAATACGTTGTCCATGATCCTTATTGGGGATCGAATATTTTCTTGAGCTCGACAAAAGCATACGTAGGCGCCTTGTACGGGAGCGGAGTAACGATTGACCAGATGATAATTTATCACAAATAAAAAAATAATTTTTCTTTTAGCTGAGTCAGCTTAAAATCCACTTAATATGTCGCATAAGCAACATTGTACGACATATTATATCAATCCCAAACCCCCTCCCTTCTATTTTTCCCTTGAATAAAAGGAATTTATAAAAAGAATATTTTTCATACAAAAAGCCCCCACTCTTTTCTTTGGGGGCTCATTCCTTATATAATCAGTATATATAGAAAAAATTATTTTCCCATTTTCTTTGTTTTAGTCGACGTTTTGTTTTTCTTCAAGTCCCTGATCCTATAATCTTCAATTGCCCGCTTCAAGGCATCTGCAGCCAGGTTTGAACAATGCATTTTGGCTGGCGGGAGCCCCTCGAGGCCTTCGGCGATATCACTGCGGGTAATTTCCGATGCCGCGTCCAAATTTTTCCCCTTAGCCATTTGCGTCACCATAGATGATGTCGCTATCGCGGCAGCGCAGCCAAGCGTCTCAAATTTGATGTCAGAGATAATTTCTTTGTCGTTCTTTTTTTTCACTTTGATATAAACAGTCATGATATCTCCGCAAGTCGGATTTCCGACCGTGCCGACTCCGTCAGGATTTTTCATCCGGCCCTGGTTTTTGGGTTTGGTAAAATGTTTGAGAACGAGATTGGAATACATAATTTTATATCTAGTATTTAGTATCTGGTATTTAGCATACTATAATGGGACATCTATTATACAAAATACTAAACACTAGATACCAAAATCATTTCCCCGCGATTTTTCGAAGCCGGGTGACCACCTCTTTCAGCGAATTCAAAAAATAATCAGCCTCCTGTTTGGTTGTGTATTTTCCGAGCGTCACCCGAAGGCTTCCGTGGCTTTCTTCCTCGCTCACTCCGATAGCCGTGAGGACGTGCGATGGGCGAAGGTCTCCGGACGAGCAAGCGCTTCCGGTTGAGACGGCAACACCCTTCATATCAAGTCCCAGGAGCATTCCCTCTCCCTCAACATTTATCAGAGTCAGATTAATATTATTGGGAATTCTTTTTATTCTTGATCCGTTGAGCCTCACTCCTTTTATCTCCTTGAGAATTCTTAAAATCAGGTAATCTCTCATTTTCTCAACTATTTTGTAATTTCTCCTTCTTTCTTTTTCGGCGATCCGGAGAGACTCCCCGAATCCGACGATTCCGGGGACGTTCAAAGTTCCGGCCCTAAGGCCGCTTTCGTGCCCTCCGCCATCCTGGATGCGCCGAATGGGCGTGTTCTTGCGGATATAGAGACATCCAATGCCCTTTGGGCCGTATATTTTGTGTCCTGAAGCTGTGAGGAGGTCAACTCCAAGGCTGTCTACGCGGCAGTCGAGATAGTTTATCGCTTGCACTGCATCGGTGTGGAACGCGATCTGGGGAAGATTTTTCATTTCCCGCTCACGGTTTATTTTTTCAAGAATTTTACCGATTTCTTTTATCGGCTGGATGGTGCCGATTTCGTTGTTTGCATACATCACTGAAACAAGAATCGTATTTTCCCGGATTTCATTTTTCAGGTCATTTATGCTAATAATCCCTTCCCGGGAAACCGGGACCAAAGAAACATCAGCCATCCCCTGCTCTTCAATTTTTTTGCACGAAGCAAGAACGCAGGAGTGCTCAAACTGCGTAGTAATAATGTGAGGCTTTGTTTTTTTTCTGGAATGGGAAGCAAAAGCTATCACTGTCCCTTTGACGGCGAAATTGTTGCTTTCTGTCGCTCCTGAGGTGAAAATAATTTCACTCGGTTCGCATCCGAAAAAATCAGCCGCTTGCTTGCGGGCCTTTTCAACTGCTTCACTCGCCTCTTTCCCGAAAGAATGGAGAGACATCGGGTTTCCAAACTTTTGCGAAAAATATGGCTTCATCGCGGCAAAAACCCGCGGATCAAGCGGGGTGGTCGAAGCATAATCAAGATAAACCTTTTTCTTTCGCATATGTAATATAATACTAAAGCCTTAGGCGTTTTCTTGCAAGAAAAAATTAGGGTCAAAATTTCTTCTTTATGTTAGTTTGTGTTTGATGAACGGTTTCTCGTTGAAATATTCAGAAGCGGATCTTCCCAGCCAAAACAGGTTTCCTCGCCCCTTAGTTTTTCAAATGCTTCAATGCATTTTGGATCCAGTTCAGCGTATTTTCGGAGAACTACGGTGGTTTCTTCGATAAAACCGCCGACTGTGCCGTCTGAATCATCAACTCCGCCGCATATTTTTTTATCGAGTCGCAAAAGCATGCCAACTAAAATTTTCGCGGTATCCTTGCTCACCGGCAAACTGGATACAATTGCCGACAATCTAGCGCATCCTTCGCTCAAAGAGTCTTGATATTGAAACCAGACGCGCGATGGGCCATTATAGGGCTTAATGTACCGCATGGCATCAGTGATTAATTTTTTTACGGAAGAGATTTCTGTTTTGGAAAGTTTTCCGATTTTGCCGCTGCAACTTGCTTCACTAGGCTGCTTTTTATCTTCACTGGAGATTTTTTTCCCACCCAAAACCGCTTGAAGCGCCACTGCCACCATGTGCTTGCAGAGGATATCATTTTCCCCAAGATAACAATCGCAATTTCCCTGATCGTAATAGCGATTTGAAATGGAAACATTATATGGCTTGCTCCCTAGGACAATCGCCGAATATCCGTGAATATTTTCCTGGAAATCTTTCACTTTTCCGCTTTCATACAGCCCAATCCCCCGCTCGAATGTCGGGGCGTCGGTCGCGAATTTTATTTTATCCAAGGCATAACGCGGCTTCATGGCATTTTGGAATGTTTCGTTTTTTTGTTCGCTTCGGCAAACGCTTTCAGAAGATCTTCTCCATCTAAATTTTTTCCCTGCTCGTTGGCTTTTTTCATGGCCCGGCAGATCGGGCAATCATCAAAAAGAAAATCGTCCAACTTCGCTCCCCTTTTCGCTTTTTTCGGCTTTTTGCTTTTCATTGTTTTTGAAAGATTAAAATTTATTTTTTTGCTTGCCTTAATTTTCCAATGTTTAATTTTAGGAATGATTACTTCCCGGATTTAGTCCGATTGTCTTGCTTGCACAATATTTGGCAATTTTTTGAAACAGTTTTTCCGCCCTCATGCCAAGGTTTTATATGATCGGCTTCCATTTCTTCTATTTCGAAGTGTTTCTTGCATTTTTTGCAGTTACCTTTTTGCCTTTCATATGCTTCTCTTTTTTTGTTTCTCCGTAAACGCCCTAATGTTCAAAAATTTTTCATTTCGAGTCAAAACATACGGATAAATTCCGGATTTTTTTGTCACATCTTCGTCTTGCATCAACTTGGTTATTTCTTTTTCCAGTTTCTTTGAATCAAATTTTTTATCTTTGAATCGGTTATACAGCTCGCCCCACTGCACGCCGCTCATTTCCCGGCGATAATTCGGAAAAATCTTTCGCGTCCATGCAATCACTTCTTGAAAGTACTGCCACAATTCTTCAGCGTTCTGATTATGTTGGTGCTTGGCCATATAATCTTCTATCTTGCCGTCGTTTATCCACGAAAGAGCAGTTTCGAGATACTCCTGCCGGATTGGCGAACCACCGACTAATTGCCCGCCGTCATTCGCCAACAGATATGCCGTGCAGTTTGATTTGCTGAATTTCAGTTTTGCGTCAGAAAGCCACGGCCCCGTGTAAACCGCGTTGCGGATTTCCTGGTCGGTCAACTTTTCTCCGGCGACATTGATGATTCTGAACCAATCCAATCTTTCTTTGTCCGTGCCTTCGCAAAAATATATCATCAATTCATAATCCAAAATTTTGTCCTGTTCTTCTTTGGTGAGATTATGAAAAAAACGGTCGTTCAGCGAAAAATCGCCATTCACATATTGCCCAATGCTGATGGTGCGCTGTTGGCCGTCCAACACTTCAAAACCACCATCATCTCTTATCATCCAATACATCACATTCAATGGAAAACTGTTTTTGATAGTTTCTATCACGGCATTGCGTTGCTTCTCTTTATACACGAACTCACGCTGATATTTCGGACGAATATCAAGCTTGCCGTCGTAAGCCACAACGCCCTCCTCGGCACTATCTTTATAGCCAACGATTACTTTGCGGATTGTAATTTTATGTAGATCAATTTTCATGCTTTTTTTTCTTATTTTTAACGCCTAATATTTTCTTGACTTCGCGGTCAAAATCGGAAATATAGTTTTTATCCTGAATCTTGTTGAATTTTTCGTATTCACCCAAAGCCAAACTCTCCGCGACTTCATGGCTTATTTTCCCGGCGTTGGTCAAAATTTCATATTCGCTAAATTTCAAAAATGCGTTCAGTTTTTCCGCCCAATCTTTCATGCGCATCGGCTTTCTTCTCGCGGCCTGCAATTCGGCATAATCAAGATACAAGGAAACTATTCTGTTCAGATGATCGAGTTCTTTCCTGTTCAAATAATTTTTTGCGATTACGACGTCGCTTGGCATTATTTTTCCTTTCGGTCCACGGTGCCACGAGGTCAGACCTAATTTATTCTTTTTGCTGCTCACCCGCTCGCTGATTATTTCCGCGGCGGTTTTGCCAGTGATGGCGAAATGCAATTTGTTTTGGACGGCGGCGAAAAATTTTTTGGTGATTTCCGTTTTCGGCGAATAATCGATCGCTGTCGCGTAAATATCGGTGATTTTCTGATAAAGCATCCTCTCGCTGCTTCTGATGTCACGAATTTCTTCCAGCAAATCGTCAAAGAATCTGGCGCTGAATCTTGATCCGTGTTTGAAACGGTCGCTGTCCAAAGCAAAGCCCTTGTGAATATATTCTTTCAAGATGGCAATCGCCCACTGGCGGAATTGAGTGCCGCGTTCAGAATTGACGCGATAACCGACAGCTATAATGGCTTCGAGGGAATAAAAAGTCAGATTTCTCTTTACTTCTCTTTCTCCCTCTTTTTGAACTTGTAAGAAATCCTTACAAGTTGCCCGCTCTTCTAATTCTCCTTCAGAGTAGATATTTTTCAGATGCATCGTAATATTTTGAGCGGTCGTATCAAAAAGCTCGGCCATTCGCTTTTGCGTGAGCCACATGTTTTCGCGGGCGAAAAGCACTTCAATGTTCACCGACCCGTCCGGAGTCTGATAAAACGCTATTTGATTGTCCGGCAATTTTTTCTTGGGCATAAGTTATCTTATTCCTAAAGTTCGACTTTAGGAAAGTCTATACATTTTTCCTAATTTATTTTTTTGCTTTCTTATTTTTTATAATAACTCTCGCATAGGGAACATCAACTATTCCTTTTGTAATCATATATAAATCACCATCAACGGCACCTCTTTTTTGAATTTCTTTTCTATATTTTTTATGCTCTTCTTTATATGGCTTAACCCCAATTTCTTTTCCCGAATTAGATATACCTAAACCAATAATCTCGAATTGTTCCGGATTATATTTATCGAGAAAGGTAATTGGTACACCAATAATACCATTATAATCCTTCGGAATTTCTAAAACCTTATTGACATTAATTGCATCATAATTCTCATATTTTGGATATTCTTCAGGATTGTAATTTTTATACAAGGTCAACTCTTCGTGACGCTCCTTGTAGTCTAAATTTGTGAACCAACGTACGCCTTTGACACGAATGTATTTATTGCCATTTTCATCAACTCTAAACCCTGCCGCATTAAGCGGATAACTGTCGGGCACTCGAAACTCTCGATCGCCACTATGAATGCTTGCCCCGAGCCACATTTTATTATCTTTTATAAGCTTGAAACACTCTCTATAAGTAATTGCATTTACGTTACCAATAATCAAAAATTTTTTGTTGTATTCAATGAGTTGTGTGAGATACTCCCGAAACAGAGAGAATGGCGGATTAGTTACGACTATATCAGCTTCTTTGAGTAGCTCAATACATTCCTGGCTGCGGAAATCGCCGCCATCCTTGAGGGACGACGAGACATTGGCATCATGTCGAAGCAACCACTCGATATCTGTGAGGCCAACCGCACCATCAGAATTAACGTCCGACACCTCGCTAATTTCGATTTTGAACGGCTCCTTGCCTTCCGGCTTCAATCCTTCCATTTCAAATAAAGACAATTGGCCACCAACAATCGGCGACTTGACATAGCTTGTGGCGATAAGTTTTTTTAGCTTTAACGCGTTGAAATTGGAAGCAAAATACTTAAAAAAATTGCTCTCAAACGGATCATCGCAATTGCAATAAACAACCTTGCCCCGAAATTGATCTTTGTAGTGTTTTAGCTCTTTCTCAATATCGTCAAGTTGAGTGTAAAACTCGTCTTTCTTGGCAAGGCTCGCCTTGTGCAAATTTTTGTTCGATGATTTGGTCGCCATAAATTTATTTCTTGCTCCTGCACTCTTTCTCGTTGCGCTGCCATCTTTCAAATACTTGTTTGGCAATATATTATCACTATATCACTATTCGCGCAAGGGCGGTATTTCAAACAGGCTGATTTCTTTCATTATACCAGCTTGCGGAAGGAAGGAAAGGCGGTTAAGATGCGTATTAGGCACTGGTAAATTTTGAATCTTGAATTTCAAGGTTCGACCTTTCCCTTTTCCGACTATTCGTCGGAAAATTCCTCAATGTCGAACCTTCAAGCCAACATGAACACCTCCTATTCCGCCCTCGACACGTTTCTGACGTGTCCCCGGAAATACAAATACCAGCAAATAGACCGCCTAAAAACTCCGAAATCAAAAGAGCAGTTTTTCGGCACGCTTCTTCATAACACTTTGAAAGTTGTCCACACGCCGGGTATTCTTTCTCCAACTCTCGAGCAGGCGCTTGATTTTTTTTCCAAAAATTGGAACGCCGAGGTTTTTGCGGATGAAACGGAAGAGCGATCGGCCTTCGCGCAGGGAGTTTCCATGCTTCAGGATTATTACAAAAAAAATGATCCAGCAAAGACAAACATCATAGATCTTGAATCCCGTTTTCAGGTCGAAATAGGCTCCGTAAAGTCCGACAAGTCGGACCACGGGGTAAAAAAAGAAAATCACATAGTAAGTGGCATAATTGATAGGATAGATAAAACTGAAGACGGATACGAAATTATTGATTATAAAACCACCCGCAAGCTGCCGAGCCAGGAAAAAGTGGACAACGATCTCCAGCTTTCGATATATCTCGCGGGATTTCTCAAGCGCTATCCGAAAGAAATTGACAATCTTGGAAAAATAAAAGTCAGCCTCTATTATCTCAAGCACGGAGTGAAACTCACCTCGCAAAGGACACTTGACGAGGTAAAGAAAAGCGAAGAATTAATGCTCGACCTCATCAATCAAATAAGCCAATCAAAGTTTGAACCGCAGATTTCCGGGCTTTGCGACTGGTGCGGATACCAGAATATCTGCCCGATGTGGAAACACAAATTCAAAGATAAAGCGAAAAAAGATATCGATACGGAAAAGATTATTGAAGAGTATATTTCGCTTAAGGACGAAGTGAAATCAAAAACGGATCGCATCGGAGAGCTGCAGGAGATATTATCCGGCTATATGGACCAGGAGAACGTGGAACAGGTTTTTTCCGATGCCGGGCGAATTTTGCGGACGCTTCGAAAGGCTTATAAATACGACAAAGAAAAACTGCGCGCGATTTTAGAGCCGCTGGACAAATGGGAAGACGTGCTCAAGATTGACGGCATCGCCTTGAAAAATATTCTCGGCGTTTTGCCATTTAAAACGCGCAAGGAAGCTGAAAAAGCGAAAATCGTAGACAAAGAAAGCAAGAGTTTTTTTATTAAAAAGTCATAATATTGCTAATTTTTGCGATAGCAAGATTTAGCAATGGCAGTCTCTGTGAATTATTTCAAGGATAAAGTAAAATATTTTTTGAAACGATTTTTTTTGATTGATGACACGCCGCACAAGATCGCGGCGGGTGCGGCGCTGGGCATATTTCTGGGTGTCGTCCCGGGAATGGGTTTTCTAGCCACGCTTGTCATTTCGAGCATTCTTCGTTTCAACCGTTTAGCCGCGCTGGCTGTCGCCGGTGTGATGAATATCTGGACAAATTTTTTGTTTTTCGCTCCGGCGGCGTTCATCGGGGGCGCGATTTTCGGAGTAGATTACCAGGACATGAAGACCTGCTTTGAGGATACTTATCGGCTTGGCATAAAAAGTTTTTTTACAAAGTCCGTTTTTTTTGATCTCACGCTTCCTCTGGCGTGCGGGTATTTTCTTGCGGCCGGGATTGCCGCGCTAGCCGCCTATTTTCTTTTGCTGTTTTTTCTGAACTTCAAGGGAAATCGAAAAAATATCCATCTGCTTCACAAGGAAGATTTGGGAGATTAGCCCTTTCAAGCCTTATTTGATACAGCATTTGGCGCCCTGGTATCCCCTGCTCTCCGCCTCTTCTTCAGAGGAAAAACATATTTTATTTTCCGGTTTTATTCTTTCCGCCCATTGGCAGGTTGCGAGGTGATATTTGTTCGAATTTTTGCTGGCCACGAAAGAACATTTTTGATTTTCGGCATTGGGCTGATTGCCGGTTTTATCCTGATAATTTTGCTGGGAATTGCTGCTGGCAGAATTAGCATTTGCTTTTTCAGCAGTCTTCGGACAAGGCGCGCAAGCCGGTTGTTTGATTTCGATCGGTTCTTCATTGTTTTTCTGGCCTTTGAGATATCCGGCTTCAAAAGAAACCAGCGCAATCAAGATTATGCCGAAGGCAAGAATGATTTTTTCCCCATACTTAAGCCAAAAAGACTTTATTCTTCGCGGAGGCGCAGGTTTCAAAGGCAATTTTTTGTTGTATATTTCCTCGAAGGTTGACATTTGCCATATTATAATATAAAATCCAATAGTCTTCAAAAGTTTAAAAATTTTCGATTTTAGATTTAGATTTCTTCTATGGCACACAGAAAAGCCGGTGGTTCGACTCAACTGGGCCGCGATTCAATCTCAAAACGGCTCGGCGTCAAAAAATTCGGCGGAGAAAAAGTAAAAACTGGGAATATTATCATCCGCCAGCGCGGGACGAAATTTCGGGCGGGAAAAAACGTGAAACGCGGCAGCGATGACACGCTTTTTGCCATGGCCGATGGAGTCGTGAAATTCACTGCCAAAAAAATCCGCAAATTCACGGGAAAACTCGAAAGAGCGCAGTTTGTGAATGTGGAGTGATATTTTGCTTCAAAGATTTATATTTCCTAAGGAGGAGACAGGAAGTGGCCACAATACAAATTCCTCATAAGGTATGCGATATTATTGGATGTCACTTCGGGCCGTGGAAGGAGAATTTGAGGAACAATAGCCTGGAAATCGTTTTCGGTGTTCATCCTAAAGTCAAGGAGGCACGGCGGGGAGACGTGGTTTTGGAAGAAAACAAATTCCATATCTGCCCGGATCACTCGGAATATGTGAAAACGTTTTTTGTCCCGGCCGTTTTGATCGCCAAGGGAAAAGATGATTCAAATTATGACCCTAATCTTGGATGTTGGGTAACGGTCTGGGAATACAACGGAAACGAGGACCAACGCATTGCAAGGCATCAAGTGTCATATGACACTATAGTGGTCCTTTACCGGCATTTCAGGGTAGCCGTATTATCATCCCCGGCTCCTGTATTGTTAGGCAATTGCAATAACATTGTTATCGAAGCCTAAAAATACAAACTGTATCTCTCCAGGTCTTCAGGCCTGGAGCTTTTTATTTTATCGCGATTTTAAGAACTTCTTATTAAATTGTATTATATTTTTGACTATTCTTAATAAAAAAGTTGCGCCACCGTTTTTGGCGGTGGCGTCAAATGTTTTCACAAATAAAAAGTATATCCTGAAAAAAGCAGACATTGCTGATGTTTAAATCAGAAAGATAGTCAATGGATTTCTTGAGAAAAATGGTCAGTTGACCGTTTTTTCTTTTGACGCTTTCCGGATTGTCAAGAACGAGAGTATAGCTGTCTAGAATCAGCGGCTCATTTTCCAAGTCACGGGTTTCGACAAGAACAAAGCCGATAGCCAGGTTGAAATATTCACAAACAGAAAGTGTGCCTCTGTTCACTCTTTCTTTTTCGTGAATAAGCACTTCCAGCTTGTCATGACAATGCCGGCATAGGGTTATTTTCAAGCTGTTCTGAAACCATCTTTTCGGCAAAATATGGTGTAGCGTCAGGTTTTTGACAGTATCGCATTTCCCACAGTTGCGGGCCTTTTTTTTGTGAATTGCTATCATGATTGCCCTCCGCAAATTTTGTTGGAAACGAACTGCAAACCTCCCCTGAATTTATTTTATCGCACTTTTGATAAAATTCCTGAAAAGCGGATGAGGAATCACTGGCGAAGATTTGAATTCAGGATGGAACTGGGTTCCTAAAAAGAAAGGGTGTGATTTTTTGGACAGTTCGGCGATTTCCATCAGGCGTCCGTCGGGAGATTTTCCGGAAAAGACAAGTCCCATGGCTTCAATTTTCTCAATATACTCCGGATTTACTTCCCAGCGGTGGCGGTGGCGTTCGGAAATCAGCTGGCTTTTATAGGCGTCAAAAGCGATAGTATTTTTCTTGAGGGCTGCCGGATAAGAACCCAGCCGCATCGAAGCGCCGTAATTTTTGTCGGCCAGATTTTTCTTCTGTTCAGGCATAATATCGATCACCGGAAATTTCGTGTTGCGGTTTATTTCAGTTGTGTTTGCGCCCTTGAGGCCCAAGACATTTCGCGCGAATTCAATCACGAGGAGCTGCATTCCGTAGCAAAGGCCGAAATAGGGAATTTTGTTTTTGCGACAGAATTCAATGGCCTTGATCTTTCCCTCCACTCCCCGCTCCCCAAATCCTCCAGGCACAATGATGCCGGCGTATTTTTTGAGTTCCCGGACTTTGGCCGGATTCTTTTCATATTCCTCGGAATTGAGCCAGTCGACAACTGGCTTTCGCCGGTGGAAATAGCAAGCGTGCTTTATGGCCTCAATGACAGAAATATAAGCGTCCGAAAGGACAAAGTCTCCTGTGCCAAAATATTTTCCAACAATCCCGATGCGAAGCGGCTTTTTCGAGGCTTTGATATTATTGACCATGGCCCGCCATTTTACCAGATCCTTTTTTTTAGGCCGGAGGCCTAATTTTTTAAGAATTGTCTTGCTAAGTTCGTCTTTTTCGAAGTTAAGCGGAACTTCATAGACGCTGTCAACATCTGGCGCGCTGATGATGTCTTCTTCCTTCAAGTTGCAATGGTCGGCCAGTTTTTCTTTGCGTTTTTTGTCAAGGGCTATTTCCGACCGGGCAATAATCATATCCGGCTGGATGCCGGCAGCGTTCAAAGACCGGACGGCGTATTGCGTCGGCTTAGTCTTCATTTCTCCAATTTTTGGCGGAACAGGGAGATAGCTCACAAGGACAAAAAGAACGTCACCCCGGTTTTCAAGGCGAAGCATCCTTCCTGCTTCAAGGAAAAGAAGTCCCTGGTATTCTCCAAGTGTCCCTCCGATTTCGATAAGCATTATTTCTGCATTCGATTTTTGTTGCGCTTTTCGAATCCGGCTGATGATTTCCCTCGGGACATCCGGAACGACATCAACGCACCGGCCGCCATAGCCCATCGATCGCTCTCGGTCGATAATGGCTTTGTAGACCATCCCGTTGGTCATATAGTTTATGTTAGGGAGGGTCAGATTGATAAATCTTTCATAATGCCCCATATCCTGGTCGGTTTCCATCCCGTCGTTCAAAACAAAAACTTCTCCGTGCTCGGTCGGATTCATCGTGCCTGCGTCAACATTGAGGTACGGGTCAATTTTCATGGCTGTAATACGGTATCCTTTGGATTGAAGAATATTTCCGATCGAAGCCGTCGTGGTTCCTTTTCCGACTCCGCTCATTACTCCCCCTACGACAAAAATGTATTTCGGTTTCATGGATATTCTTTATGAATTACGAATTCGCTTCGCTCTACAAATATACGAATTACGAATTTTCTTGGATTCGCATATTCGTAAAGCATTTTACGAAAATAAGGGTGATAAACTCACCCCTATCCAAAATTATCAAAATGCAGGAAAAAGAATTATTTCTCTTCCTCTTCGCTTACAAGAATCAGTTTGATATTGGCTTCAAGGCCGTGGTCGAGGCTGATTTGAGCGTCGTATTCACCTATATCCTTGATTGGCTCAGCCAGCTTGATGCTTTCCGGATTGATGGAAATTCCCTCGTCTTTGAAAGTTTTGGCAATCGTTTTTTCGTTCACTGAACCGAAAAGCTTCCCTTCTTCTTCTTTGACTTTTATGAAGAGTTCGCGTCCCTCAAGCTGTTCGGCAAGTTTTTGAGCCTCTTCAAGCTCGACTTTGGCAGTTTCGGTCTTCTGTTTCTTTCTCCCTTCAGCGTTTTTTATGGCTGTGTCTGTCGCCGGCTCCGCCATATTCCTTGGAATCAAAAAATTTCTCGCAAATCCATCTGCGACCTCCTTTATCTCTCCCTCCTTGCCGAGATTTTCGACATCTTTCGTTAGTATGACTTTCATATTTTTTTCGGTCCCTTGCAATGATTATATAGAAAAATTCAAAAGCTGCCAAGGCCTGGAAAATTATTTCGCCCTGCTCCAAAACAATAAATGCCGACAATCAAAAAACTACGAATTTTTTGACAGGGCGCTTATTTCCTCTTTTAAAATTTCAAGCGCTTTGTCCATCTGGGGATCGCGGCCGCTGTTGTAATCTTCCTCAGAAATATCAACATTGATGTCCGGCTCAATTCCTTTTTCCATTATATAATCTCCCTTGGGAGTAAGCCAGCGCGCAATGGTGATGCGCAAACTTGATCCGCCAGACATTTTTTCAAGCTGTTGGACCGAGCCTTTCCCGAAAGTCTTGGCGCCGACGAGCTTTGCTCCCAAATCGTCTCTCAAGGCGCCGGACAATATTTCCGAAGCGCTGGCGCTGCCGCCATTCACAAGAATCACCAGGGGAATTCCCTTGAGGATGTCTCCGCCTTCGGCTTTATATTCAGTTCGGCTTCCCCCCCGGTTTTCTTCAGCGACCACGAGAGCGTCTTTCGGAACGAACTTGGAGGCAATTTCGACGGATGTTTCCAGATATCCTCCCGGGTTGTTTCGAAGGTCGACGATTATGCCCGAGGCTTTACGGTTGACAATTTCATTGGCAGCCTTATTGAATTCAAAGCTTGTGTCGTCTCCAAATTTGGATATTTTGATGACGGCGATGTTGTTTTCCTTGAATTCAATTTTTACGCTCTTGACGTTTATGGTATCGCGGACAATGGCTATTTCCTTGGGGCTGCCGTTTTTTTCACGGAGGATCGTCAGCCTCACTTCCGTTCCTTTCGGACCGCGAATTTTTGAAACCGCCTCGTCGACGCTCATATCAGTCGTCACCGTATCGTCAATTTTCAAGATCATATCCCCGGCCTTGAGACCCGCTTGATCTGCGGGAGTTCCTCCGATCGGGGCGATAACAGTCAAAATATCATTTTTCATGCTTATTTCTGTGCCTATTCCCTCAAAAGTTCCCTGCATGTCGGCTGAAAACTGATCGCTTTCTTCCGGACTCATGAAGCTTGAAAACGGATCGCCGAGTGATTTTACCATACCGGAAATGGCGCCATAGAGCATCTTGTTCTTGTCAACTTTCGAGGGGTCGACGTATTTTTCAGTGACGAGGTTCCAGGCTTCCCAAAAAAGATCCGAATCAACATCGCCCGGCTGATTTTTGTCGTGGCTTTCCAGAAGAAGATTTTGAATTATATCAGTTTTGTTGGTTTTGGCGGACTTATGCTGGGAATAAAAGACTCCGCCGTAAAAACTGACGCACAAAAGCGCGATTACCAAAAAAAAGCGAAAATGCTTTCGAAAAGAGCTTCTGGCCGGCTCTATATTTTTTTCTTCAGGCAATTTTATATCATTCATAGGTCTTTGTGTCATTTTTTGTGCGGACTTTCTTTTCCAATATATTTCCAAAAATACTTAAGAGCGCTTTTTATATGTTCCCGAGTAAGCTTGTTCAAAAATATTGCTCCCAGAGCGCTCTGGCTGGCTGAACCTTTTCCGTGGTAGTGGAACATCTTCACGTGCGGATAATAAACGACTTTCAGTCCCTTATCCCAAAAACGGCGACACCAGTCAACATCTTCAAAATACATAAAGCCAAAATTTTCTTCCATAAAACCGACTTTCTCAAAGGCTTTTCGGCTGGTCATCATGGCAGATCCCATCACCCAGTCAACTTCTTGGGTTTTTCCGAGGTCTTTGTCCTTATACAAAAATTTGTCTATTTTTCTTTTGGCAAAAGGAAATTTTCCCAGAAATGTGCGGCGATAGATTATGACGGGTGGGGTATAAAGCCGGAAGCACGAAGGCTGCACATTTCCGTCAAAATTCATGAGTTTTGGCCCGATAATCCCTATCTGGGGATTTTTTTTCAGCTCTTGGAGCAGCATGTCGGCCGATTTTTTTTCAACGATGATGTCGGCATTCAGAATGAGAATATAATTTCCCTTGGCTTTCCGAAGGCCGCTGTTTACAAGCCTTGAAAAGCCCATATTTTCTTTGAACGGAAAAAAATGAACATCCGGAAAATTCTCTCTCATCATCAATTCCGTGTCTTCTTCAGTGGAGCTATCGAGAACCAGGACTTCGAAGTTTTCGTTGAGAACGTTCTTCTTCAGGGACTCAAGGCAAAGCCGAAGAACCGAAGGGTTTTTGTAGCTCGTGACAATGATTGATAAATCCTTATTCATTTTTCTCGACAAAATTCCCTGTTATTGGAAAATATTCTGGCACACCTGTCGAATTTTATCATAATTCCCTCCCGTTGGCAGGAGCACATATGTTTTTCCTTCCGGAGTGTCAGCTTTAGTGGAATACAGCAAACCCTCTTCCGATGTGTCAAAAACTTTTTGCTGTATGTCAGGATTTTGCATTGAGCTTGCCAGATTGAAAAATTTCTTCATTTCGGAAATATCCATATCGGTGCGGACATCTTCTCCAAGCACGTTGAGAATGTTGTTCACTTTCCCAAAATCAGTGAGCGTTCCAAGGCTCAAAAGCTTGTCTTTGAGGGCCAGCAGGACTTGCTGCTGCCGTTTTGCCCGGTCAAAATCGGAAGAAGCGTATCGGGCCCGGACAAAAAACAAGGCCTTCGATCCGTCAATGTGATTTTTACCTGCCGGAAGCGAAAAATCGAGAGCATTCTCGCCTTCAAATTGAGTTGGTTCGGAAAAAGGCTGGTCGAGATAAACATCCACTCCCCCGACAGTGTCGACCAATTCCTTGAAGCCGTTGAAATCGATTCGGACGGCATAGTGTACCGGGAGACCCGTGATGTCGCCGACAACTTTTTTCATGGCTTCCATGCCTTTTCCTTCGCCTTTTTCTTCATAAAGGGCGTGAACAGAATTTATTTTTCCCTGGTTGGAAGTTTCGGGATAGTTCACCCACAGGTCGCGGGGAACGGAAACAATTGCCACCTTGTTTTCCTTGGGTCTGACCATAACGACCATTATTGAGTCCGCCAGAAGGCCTCCGCCGGGCATATTGTTTCCGCGCATGCCTAGCAAGAGGACATTGATTTGTCCCTCTTCTTCTCCTTGGAGCTGGTCGGGGCCGACACCCGGGATGGATTTCCAGAGCGATTTCATGAACCCGTCTTTGGTTGAAATTTTGCTGAGAGTCGTTCCGGTTCGATACATGGCGTATCCGCCGGTGGCGATCAAAAGAAAAAGGATGATCACCAAAACTTTAAACCATCTTTTTTTCCAGAATCTGTTCTTTCTCAGCTTCATATTTTCATCTTCATGGTTTCGTGAAAAAAATCCCATATTTTTTGCTCTTTATTGGTTTACGCTCAAAATAAAAATAACTTGCCCCAAAGGCATCATTAGCGAGTATATTATAAAATAATAATTATGGCAATGCAAATATAAAAAACGCCCAAAGCTATGCTGTGGGCGTTGGTCAAGAGCCTGAAGACAGGCCGGTTATCTTTTCGATAAGTTCCTCCACCATCGAAATGAGAACTAGGGGCGTTACATTAAGCTGATGGCTCGTTGCCTTTCCAACTTTCAACTGGTCTATGCCAAGTAGCTTGAGCAGTTTCATATCAGAAGGCTTGAGACCTGTGATAATCTTGGCGATTTCCGGACTGACGCTATTTTTCTGAAGGTTTTTACCTCCTTTTTTCAGCCGGATACGAATAGCCTCGGCAAGTTCAGGATAAAGAATTAATGCTTTCCTATCCCTGAAAATCACGAGCTGCCTGTTTTCGCCGATACCTTGAGATCCTTCCGGCGGCACGCGTGCGATAATCATATTTGCAGTTTCTTCGTACCTTTCCGGTTTTTTGGTTTTGGATATGCGGCGATCCCCGTCGTTGATTGCAACGGGTTTGAAAAATTCGGTCAGACATAGTGTCGTTTCGAGTCCAAGACGCAGAGCCGATTTACGCCTCTCAATCGCAAGAACGAGATTATGCAGCCATGTGTCCCAGACATACAAACTATCGGGCAGCGAATGCCCGACAAAAGTTGCCAGGATATTCAGGGCCCTGTCCTTTATTCTTGCCACTCGGCTTGGCTGCATCGAAAATCCGCTATTCAGCTTTCGCACGGATTCCAGACAGCCGATCTCTGAACACTCGAGTTTCTCCGCTCCACCGTTGAAGAAACGGCGGACTATTTCCCATTGGATCGGCGAAAGAACGATCTCAAAAATTCGGGGCAAGTTTTCCGGAGGGAAAACCCTTGGTCCAGGATTACCGAAACCCGCTTTGGTCGGCGTTTTTGAAGACAGCGGACTTTTGGGTCGAGATTCAGGAATTTCAGAGATTTTGAAGAACTCCGGAGGCGAATCATCTTCTACTTCTTTCGGGCTCCAATGGTTTGGGTTGAAGATGATTTTGGGAACCGGTTCAGGGTCAGCAAGCACCGGTGAGGGAGGAGGATTTCCGGCATTGTACCGTTTTTTTTCTTTTCCGCAATCTTCAGTGAAGCCCCCCAAGCGTTTTGCTCGGGACGGATGCCGCAACTTCTGCAATCCCTTTGCCTCGATTTGGCGTATGCGTTCCCGGGTCACCTCAAATTCTTGGCCGATTTCTTCCAATGTTTGATCATGCTTTTCGCCGATGCCAAACCTTTTGCGGACAACCTTTTCCTCGCGAGGGCTTAAGGCAGTGAGCGTCTTGCGGATTTGATCCGCTAAATTGATGTCACTTACGGCTTTAAAGGGAGTGGGAATTATTTTATCCTCAATGAAATTTCCCAAAAAGTCGTCGCCATCGTCACCGATGGGCGTTTCAAGAGAGAACGGCTCTTTGGCAATACAGAGGCCTTTGAGGATCTTTCCCAAAGGCATCTCCATTTTAGCCGCAATTTCCTCCGGGGTAGGTTCGCGCCCCAGTTCCTGAACCAGGTAGCGGGACGTGCGAAGGATCTTGTTGATGGATTCGATCATATGAACCGGGATGCGGATAGTCCGCGCTTGGTCGGCAATCGCCCGGGTGATGGCCTGGCGGATCCACCAGGTCGCATAGGTCGAAAATTTGTAGCCGCGTTTATATTCAAACTTTCCCGCAGATTTCATGAGACCTGTATTGCCTTCCTGAATAAGATCCAAAAATTGCAAACCCCGGTGAGTATATTTTTTCGCGATACTCACGACAAGCCGGAGGTTGGCTTGGACCATATCCCGTTTTGCCTTTTGGATCTCCCGATCGGCTTTTTCCAGCCGGTCCATAGCAGCCAAGAGTCGAGGGCCGGTTAAACCGATTTTTTGCTCAATTCCGTATGATTCTTTGCGGATTTCTTTTTGCATCCCAACTAGTTCCGCCAATTGTTCCGGATTCATTTTTAAATGAAGAAATGAATTTTCGTCTTTGTTGGCTTTCCTGACAAGCTCGCGGAATCTGGTCACCGAAAAGCCGAACGGAGCCAGAGCGCGGCTCATTTTTCGGTTTAGATCACGAAGCCGGGATGCTGACTGGCGCAATACACTCAGGGCCGGATCCATATCCAAGAGATCAAAATGCAAAGCGTTGAGAAGATCGGCCATGTGGCGGCGAAGGCTTACAATTTTCAGTTGGATTCGGCCGCGCATCTCGCTCTTTTCCGGAAAGGAAGCAAGGTTCTTTTCCAATTGTTGGACTTTGTCGTCTTTTAGGAGAAAGTTCCGGATAAAACCCAGCATTCTTTTCTTTTGAGTGAGTTGGTTTTGTTCTGGAACAACTCCATTCCCGAAAAAATCAATGGAATATTCTTCCGGATTCGGTTTTTCCTGTTCCGGTTCCAACTCAAACACGTGGAGAAGACCGGCAATTACTTTGGCGGTGTAGGGAATTTCCAAAAGAGCAAGAAACACATCTTTTTCTCCGGCTTCGATCCGTTGAGCAATCCCAATTTCTCCTTCGCGGGTAAGAACTTGAAAGGTTGCCATATCCCTGAGATATAGCCGAACCGGATCATTGAATTTGGCCGAAAAAGGGTCAATCCCTTCGCCAGATTGCAGCTCTTCGTTTTCCGGAAAATCTTCCCTAGATGGTTCAACAGGAAAAAACGGTATCCCGAGGTCTTCTTCGGGATCTTCTTCCGGGATTATTCTGGTAACCATTTCCAGAATTTCTTCATCAAACTCAGACATTCGGGATCACCACCTTTCCTTTGCAGGTTTTTAAAGGGCAGGAATCTGTCAAAAAAACAGAGCCCTCCTGCTCCTTTTTTCAATATACAAAATACAATATCCTCGTTATTTTTGCAAGTATTTGACTTGGAAATGATAAAGGCGACCGTTGGCCGCCTTAGGGGTTTTAAGCCAGATTCAGCTTAGCGTCCGCAGTTATTTGGGCGTGCTGGAGCCGGGAATTGAATCCGCGGTCCTTTTTTGAAAACGCCCGATAGAGTCGAGGGCCCTTTGCATGATTTCCGTTGAAACAACCGGAGGCGCGACCTTTTTTGCTACTGGTTTTCCATGAGGATAGTGCTTCTCATGGACGTAACATTTTCCTCCCTTAGACATGATCTCTTCCTCCCTAATGATTTTTGAAATCATGAAGCTATACCATACAAAATATAAAAAGGCAAGTGCTGAATCATTTTATAAGGGAAGTGTAAATTTCAAGCGTTTTTTCAGCCGTTTTTTGCCAGATGAATTTTTGGGCGGTATCTCGACCTTTTTTGACCAAGTTATTCCGCAAATTTTCGTTGATTAGTATTTTTTGAATATTTTTTGTGAAATCACCACTGTTCTTCGGATCGCAGAAAAGCGCCGTATCGTCCGCTAATTCCTGAAGGACGGGAATGTTAGAGCAAATAACTGGCGTTCCGGCAGACATCGCTTCAATGACGGGAATTCCAAAGCCTTCATAAAGTGATGGAAAAACGAAACAGCTGGCGGATTGGAGCAGGAAGGGTTTGTCATCCTCATCAATCCAACCGGGGAAAATCACTTTATTTTTGAGATTGTTTTTCTCGATTGCTTCGTCAATTCTTTTGTCAAAATTATGAGCTTCTCTGTTTCCGGCCAGGATCAATTTTATGTCCAGATTTTTTATCGATTCAATAAGAACCGGAATGTTTTTTCTCGGCTGGAAGGTGCCGATATAAAGTATGTATCTGGTATTTGGTATTTGGTATTTGGTATTTATTTCTTTTATTTTTTCAGGTGAAAATTTTTGATTGAATTTCTGGTAGTTCACGCCGTTATAGGTGAAATCTACTTTTTCAGGAGATAGTTTATAAAAATCAATGATATTTTTCTTTTCGCTTTTGGAAACAGCTATGATTTTATCGGCTCGCTGGATGCTTCGAGGGATAAGTGTTTTTAGAAAAACCAAATCGGACTTTTTGATATGCTGCGGGAAAAAATTGAATGAAATATCGTGAATTGTGAGAACTAATTTAATATTTTTCGGCAGCCGAAAGGGCGCGATATACTGGGTATGAAAAATATCCACTGGATTTTTTTTGAGATACATCGGCAGATACCGGAAATTCCAACAAAAGCGGTTCGTATTTTTGACGAATACGACTTTGAGATTCTCGCCCAGCTCGAGTTTGGCTATCTCTCGCGCCAAGCCCTCGTCTTTTTCCGGATCGCGGTCGGTATATAAAGAGTATTCATTTTTTTGGTCGATAGCCGCTAAGTTTTTCACCAAATTGAAAAAATACACTTCGTCCCCGGTGCGTTTTTTGCCGATCACTCGAATGTCTATGCCGATTCTCATAAAATTGAGAGGTCGAACCTCGCTACGGCCGATTAATAACAAAAAATATTGCCGACAAGCTAAATTATATCTAACACCTTGCCCGAGCGAGGTTCGACCTCAATAAAATCACGAATATTTACAACAACCGCCAATCCAAGCCAAAAAATTCCCATGAATAGCCCCGCGTTGAAAAGATTTGGAATTATCAAGGCTGAAATGCCTAAGACCGCGAAAACAGATAAAATTTTTTCAAAATCATCCTTTATAATCGGACAGCCAAAAAATTTATTCATTGGGCAGACTGGAGATACACGTCGAAACGCGTAAACAAATAAATATCCAATTGCCACAACGAAAGCTATAAGTCCAAAGATTCCGCTTCCCGCCCAGACCTGAAGGAAAACGTTGCTCTCATTGAGCCCCGCTCCCCGCTCGTCAGCTCCCAGATTTTGCGTGATTGATCCAAAGCCGACTCCCGTGATTGGATGAATTTTGAGAATCTCCCAGCTTTTTTGATAAATCGCGCTTCGAGTCATCACATTCGGGTCTTTCCGGAAAATTTCAGTGACGACTTTTCCCTGCGATTTATAGAAATTAATTTCCTCGAGATTGATATGCCGGCAATTGAATTTTTTCAGTTCGTCCGTGTTGGAAACTGTTTGCAAAATACTCGTACTATTTTCGCAGGCGATTGTGATTTTTTGTTCGCTGGTAGCCGCTGAACGCGCCCGGTCGCTTAGATCAAACTTCGAAAGTTTTCCAAAATGAACTGTTGCCAGAGAGATAACAACAATCGAAAATATTATTGCCGCTTCTCTCAAAAATCCTCTCCAGCCCGCAGCATATTTTCTGGCGGAAATATATTTTTGCGATGGCACAAGCGCAAGGAAGTAAAAAGTGAAAACGGCGGCCGCTCCAATCCAAGCCGAGCGGGAAAGTGTCAGAACAATCAATGTCACGTCGAGAAAAATCAAAATATCCAAAATCAAGGCGGAAGATTTTTTTGAAACGAATGCCTTTTTCTTTGTCTGGAGGATATAAAACATCAACGAAAGAAAAACGGCCAGCGCGAAGCACAAATATAGCCCCAGCCAATCTGGTTCCGTAAAAGTGGAATTTGGCCGCCCAAACATCACCTCAAGAGATTTGGCACCGAATTTATCGGCGAAAACCTGCCAAAAGCCGAATAAAGTTGTTGCCAAAAAAGAAATTGTCAAAAAAGCGGCTGTTTTGGCAAAATCCTTCCGGCTTCTCATGAAATTGCGGGAAAGATAATATAGGGCGACAAAAGAAATTAAAACGAAATTATTTTTAAGGCTGGCAGATTTGTTCGGAGCGGCCATCAGAGCCAGGAAGCTGAAAGGAATCAGCGAAAAAACAAGCCAATCGATCCAAATTGGTTTGAGCAGTTTGAAACTAAGCCGTTTGGAGGCAAATAGAATAGCCAAAGCCAGAATCAATATTCCTCCGAAAAACTGATAGAGCCGCAATTGAATCGGGAGAAAACCGCCGGTCAAAATTATGTTTTCGAGAGAAATGCTTCCCACGAAAAGAAAAAATATCCAGCGGGGACGGTAGAGCGCCACAAGCAAAGTCACCAGAGCAAGAAAAACAAAATCCCCTTTCCCGAGAGGCAGTTTATTTTTTGCAGAAAGAGCCACAGCAGCCAGACTCAAGACAAAACCAAAAACCCAAACCCAGGTGAGTTCTCTTTTGAAAATATTTTTTATAATATTTCCTGGATTGTTATAGATAGACATTTTTTCTCACCACGATATATCGTAGTGAATGTTAATTGGAATAAATTTTTGAAATTGCATACTACAACTAATTGTAGTGAAAATTATTTCAAAATTATTTCCACGAATTTTTTCCAGCTGAATTTTTGGGCCCTTTTCTTTCCGCGCTCGGACAAAGCCCTTTTCAATTTGTCGTTTTGCAGAATTTTTCCCATCACCCGGGACATCTCTTCTTCGTCATAGGGATTGAAATAAAGAACCGCGTCGCCGCCGACTTCGGGAAGAGAAGAAGTTTTTGAAACAACCGCTGGCGTGCCGGATGCCATTGCCTCAAGAGCCATAAGCCCGAAACCCTCATACAAAGCTGGCAGGACAAAAAGTTCGCACTGGCGATAAAAAGCCGGCAGATCTTTTTGCGCGATAAAACCAGTCAATTTTATTTTTTTTTCAAGCCCGAGTATCTCAATTTCCTTTTTTATATCGGTGAAAAGAGGGCTGAACCGTGATTTGTCTTCCCCTCCCAGAACCAGGCTTACGTCGTTTATCTCGTATCTTTCAATCAACCTTCGATATGCCTTCAAGAGTGCGGAAACATTTTTCCGGAAGTCGAATCCGCCGACGTAAAAAATATAGCGACCAAAAATTCCATATTTTTCCAAAACCGAGTTATCTTTTTCGTGGCTCGCTCTTTCGAAAAAATTCTCCCCGACGCTTGGGTGAACTACTTCTATCTTTTTATTCGGCACCTTGAGATATTTGTGAATGTCCTTTTTCGACCATTCAGAAACAGTAAATACTTTGTCGGCGCTCCGAACAGCCTGATTCGAAAAAAAGAAATATATTTTTTTGCGCCAGTTATCAAGATATTCCGGAAAAACTTTCGGAATAAGGTCATGGACGAGCATTTTGTGCCGTATATTTTTCGGAAAAAAAGTCGGGCATTGATAAAGCGAGACAAAAACATCACATCCGTCTTTTTTGGCGCGTCGCGGCAAGAGAATTTTCTCCCACCATACTTTTCGAATCAAATCGTCGCGCCGCCAAAGCAACGGCAGAAAAACGCGCTTTTGGAAATTTTTAGGGAGATTCAAGTTGATGTCTTTTTCGAGATACAAAAAATACTCGTTCTTTTTCGAATGGGATTTTGCAAGCTCCTGGACAAATCCTTGTGTCACCTGGCCGATGCCAGTGTCGATTTTCCTCAAAAATGAGGCGTTTATGCCGATTTTCATGCTGCTATTATCATACGATAAATGCAGTTCCAAGGCAAATAGAAAGCTCGATTTTTTTGGCTGGCTGTGGTATAGTAATTTTGTGGCTTTTTTATGAAAATACTCTTTATTTCCCGGGCTTACCCGCCGGTTTTGGGAGGCATCGAGAATCAGAACTATGGCATTGCTCATGCCCTCTCCGAAATCACCCCGACGAGAATAATCGCCAATAAACTTGGGAAAAAAAATCTGCCGTTTTTTTTGCCCTGGGTTGCACTGAAATCCTTTTTTGTCATTCCAAAATATGACGTTGTTCTCATTGGTGACGGCATTCTGTCTCCCCTTGCAGTTCTTTGGAAAACTTTTTTCCGAAAGAAAAAATATATTTCTATAGTGCATGGCTTGGACATTACTTTTGCACATAAAAAATCATTTCTTGGAAAAGTATACAGGAGTGTCAATATACCATCTCTCAAAAAACTTGACCGTTTGATCATGGTCGGAAGAGAAACGATTGCTGAAGCGCAAAAATTGGGAATTCCGGAAGAAAAATGCGAATTCGTGCCCAATGGGTTCGACATGAATGAAATAATTTCCAAAGATAATGGAAAAGACCTGGAGAAGCTACTCGGAATTGACCTTGGCGGTAAAAAAGTGATTTTCAGGGGCGGAAGATTCACAAAGCATAAGGGCGTGGAATGGTTTATTCGAAATGTGATGACGAAACTTCCGGAAAATTATTTATTGGTCGCGGCGGGCGGCGGAATCGCGAGGAAAACCGCGGGGGATGAAAACTATTATCCGAAATGCGAAAAAGCGGTCAAAGATCTGGGAATGCGAAATCGAGTGAAGCTGATGCTCAACCTGCCAAGGCCGCAAATGAAGATTCTTTTCAATGTGTGCGATTTATACATTTCCCCGAACATAAAAGTTCATGGGTCTCTGGAAGGATTCGGTATAACTGCTATTGAGGCGGCCGCTTGCAGAAGAGTTGTTTTGGCGGCTGATCTTGAGGGGCTTCGGGACGCAGTAAAAGATGGACAAAACGGATTTCTTCTCGAGCCGGAAAAAGCGGATATCTGGGAAAAAAAAATAAAAAAAATCTTGTCTGATGATGATTTCCGAAAAAAATTCGGAGAAAAAGCCAGCCAATTTACGCTTGAGAATTATAGTTGGGATAAGATTGCAAGAAGATATTTAGAAGTCATAGAAAAAACCTAGTATGATTTTAGATCTGCTAAAACTCATTTTGACTTTTCCTTTCGTGCTTGTGCTCCCAGGATTCTGTCTTTTACTGGCTGTTTTTGGCTGGAGAAATTCAAAAATTTCTTTTTTCGAAAAAGCAGTTCTCACTGTTCCTATGAGCTTGATTTCGGTTGATTTTCTGGTTTTGCTTCTCAACCGGATGCATATTTTTTTGAGCGGACCGGTTCTCGTTGGATCAATTCTCATTTTTTCGATTATCGGATATATAATTTTTCAATTTCGCTTCACCGGAAAAGAAAAAAAAGAGGCCGGAAAAAAAGAAGTATTGCATGATTTCTTTAATTTTTCTTATTGGCAGGCAATTTTCATCCTGATCTCGCTATTTCTCGCGATTTTCATTCGAACAACTTATCTTTCGGATACGATCATTCCCTCTTCCACTGATCTGGGCCACCATATGTATTGGAGTCAGGCAATTGTTGACAGCGGCCAGCTTCCTGACTACGGAATGCCGGACTTTATTATCGGCGAACATATGGTTTTTTCGGTTTTCAATCTTTTGAGCGGCGCGGCGATTTTAGGGGCGATGCCGGCCCTTGTTTTGCTTTTTTTCAATATCGTCGGGATATTTGCTCTGTCAATACTCGCTGGAAGGATTTTCAAAAGCCCGAAAATAGCAGCCATGGCTTTTTTTGTCACCGGAGTTTTATACGCGATAAATGCCCCTCAAGCAAAGTATGTTAGCGGCGGCGTAGTCGGAAATATCATCGGCAACATGCTCATTCCGGTTGTTTTGTACTTTTTGTATCGGGCGCTTTCAGAAAAAGATTCAGTCTTTGCCAGCCTTTTTATTTTTTCGAGTGTCGGACTTCTATATACCCACCATCTTTCAAGTTTTATTTTGCTTTATTCAATCGCCGCGATTATTTTGCTCCATCTCGGGCTCAATTTTGAGCGGGCTTTCAAAATCATGGGCGATTGGCTGAAAATATTTTTAAAGCCTTTCCCGATAGTCATCCTTTTTCTTTTAACTTTTTACTTTTTACTTATATTTACTCCCTCTTATTTCAACCCTTCGGCTGTCAGCCAGGCCACCGGCGAGCCGTCAAAAATAACCAGAGTCGGACTAAGCTTCAATCAGATAGAGGCAAATGCCGGAAGCGCGAGGCTAATTCTTGGCGCTTTGGGGTTCGCATTGCTTTTTTGGGTTTTTAATAGGAAAGATTACCAATTCAGCTTCGCTCTCGCCTGGGCAGCCGTATTGCTCCTCATGAGCGCGAAGCCGGGGTGGCTCTATGTCAATATTCCCAGCGACCGGATCGGGAATTATCTGTATCTTCCGCTTTCTCTGCTTGCCGCTTTTGGCCTGGTTGAATTTTTGAGGCTTTTCAAAAAGAGTTCGACTGTCTTTTTTTCTTCCGTCCTCCTTTTCGTTCTGCTGTTTTTTGTGATCACGGATGGAATGGCTGACAGCGCCGAAGCATTCAAGACCCGGCCGCAGTTTCAGGAAGCCATCCAGACCTTTCATTCCGCCCAGTATTTGGCCGACAGGTTGGACACCGCGAAGGACGTGGTGCTCAAGGACCATGTGAACATATACGCCGATTCCTGGTACAAGTTGTTTTTTATGAAAGACTATAGATATCCTTTGAGCCGCGGGAATTTGTCACGCTATGTTGATCCGACAAAACCTCGGGAAATCTGCACGAGGGACATGATCATGGAGCCCGAAAGCGACCAGGGAAGACTGTGCTTTTCAGAAACAGGAGTGAATTACGTCGTCCTGAACGCTCAACTCGAAGGAAACAGTTTCGAACAATATCCGGATTTTTCCAAGATATATAGTTCAAATTACATTTCGGTTTTTAAACGAAACTAAAAGCTTGGCTTTGAGGAATCCCTCCCTTCGCGAAGGGAGGGAGGAAAAAGCCGAGCTTTGGAAAATTATGTCCTCCAAAATTATTGTCATTGCAACCATAATTCTTCTTCTTGTCAGTTTTTCGGTGCTTTTCGTCGTCGAGACAAAAAACCACGATCTCGACTACAAAAAATCGTGGAGCGTCGCCTATTTTGAAAATCCGCGGGACCTTCCCGAAGCTGCTGCATCGCTGCAGGCGGGTGATTCGCTTGATTTTGCGATTGAAAACCATGAAGGCGAGAAAATGAAATACAGCTATGAAATTTTGGCCGATGGAAAAAAGATTGCCGAAGGCCAAGTCGAAATTGAAGCCGGCGAAACACGACAGGTCGCGCCGCTTTTTGACCTTGAAAGAAAAAATGATGCAAGAGTTTCGCTTGAAATCAGCGCGAAAGACCTGAAGTATAGAATTTATAAGAATTTGAAATGAGAATACTTTTACTAACCCGGCCGATTTGTCCGCCGTGGGACGAGGGATCCAAAGATTTCGCGTATACTCTGGCAAAGCACGCACGGGATTTCGAGGTGCATCTTTTGACCTTTGGCAAAGTAGCAGATCTTCCGGAAAATGTTGTTCAGCACAAGATTTATACATCTCCAAAGTGGGATTTTGGGCAAAAAGTGCGGGCATACTTATTCCTAGTCAAAGAAATTTTTTTGAAGGGCGGGAAGGATTATGATATTATCCACTCTTTTTTCACACCGACAAAATTGAATGTTTTTGCGCTGAAAATGTGTTTACGAAACAAGAAATTGAAAACCATTCAGACGCTGGCTACGCTTCGGGATGATATTTATGGCGACGAACATTTAAAAAGAATAATCTACGCCGATCTAATCATCGCCTACTCCGACTATTCCAAAGAAAAACTTGAAAAAATTGGATTTAGCAATGTGAAAAGAATTTATCCTGGAATTGATATCAGTTTATTCTCTCCCGCCCCAAAAAAACCGGAGCTGATGCAAAAATTTGAAACAAAAGAAAATGACTTCGTGATAAATTATACTGGCGAATATGTTCGGCTGGGAGATATGGACGACATTGTTTCGGTTTTTTCCGATCTGGCGAAAGTTAACAAAAATCTCAAATTACATCTGGCTGTCCGGGTGAAAAATGGAAAAGACGCTGAAAAGAAGCAAGAAGTGAGAAAAAGATTTGAGAAGGAAGAAGCTTTGGGTCAAGTGGTATTTATCGATGACGGGAGTTATGTCATGGAGGATATTTTCAACCTCTGCGACATCTCTATTTTTCCCGCCCGGACGATGGCCGGAAAATTCGATATTCCCCTTGTAATTCCGGAGGCGATGGCTTGCGGAAAACCGGTGATTGCAAGCAATCTGGAAAGGCTGAAATATTTTTTGAACAGTGAGAACAGCATCTTAATTGAGGTTGGTGACCATGCAGCGCTCAAAGAAAAGATACTTTATTTACACAACAATTCAGAGGCGCGGCGCGAGCTTGGTGAAAAAGGCCTGCGATTCGCGAGGGAAAATTTTGATATAATGAAAATTGTCGAGGAATACGAAAAAATCTATTCCGAAATAATTTTCAAATAATCAGCAAAGATTCTAGTTCTCCAGTGAACTAGAATATATGTCGATTGAAGAACCAAGAATCATGGAACACAAGATAGAATCCCTAACCGCTCATAAAAAGAAATTCCAGACGGACAAAATGAAAGTTCCGGCAATTTTTTTCATGAGCGAAGACCTGCTTCCTGAAGATGAGACCTGGAACAAACTGGAGGACGTGGCTTCCAATCCGGATACCCTTTTTCACAATCTTGTGGCTATGCCGGATGTCTCATCAAAACCAGGCCGGAAAAATGCGTCCGGAACAGTGGTTGTTTCCGAAAAATATATTCTTCCTCAAGTCAACGATTCCGATCCCAACTGCGGTATGCGACTTCTCAAGACGAATCTCTCGGAAGATAATTTTTCGCCGGAACAGATTGAAAAACTTTTTCAAGAGCTGATAAAAGCGGTTCCTACCAAAAAACTCGTCGGAACAAAAGTCCCTTTTGATGTCGTCGTAGACATCTGCCGGAAAGGCACGCGAGCCGTCATTGATTACCTCGGAATCAAAACTAAAAACGAATTGGAAAATACCCAAAACGGCGGAAATTTTTTTTCGCGTGAAGTGACGCGCCAGGATATTTTTGACGTTATTCCGAAATTATTTCTATTTTTTGCCAAATTTCGCTTGGGCATCCTCGGTGCGGCCGGGAACCATTTTTTAGATCTCATGAAAGTGTCCGATCTCGTTGATCCCGAAATGGCGGAAATTCTAGGACTTAAAAAAGGGCAGTACCTTTTCATGGTTCATACCGGTTCCGGAATTTTAGGACAATACACTATGTATACCCATACCGCCAAGAAACGGGAGCACATATCCCAATCAACGATGGTCAGTCTGGGCAAATTGACATTCGGCTCGAGAAAAAAAGATATTTATTATGAAATGCAAAAGAATATAAAGCGCCATATGCGGGGAGACAACTCGCTCCTAAGGTACGGTGCCGACGGCCCGGATGGCAAAATGTATATGGACGCTCGAGCCGCTGCTTCCAATTTTGGCTCGGCTAACAGGGCGGTCATCACTCACAACATCTCGCAAACAATCAAAAAACTTTTCAACCGCGATCCGGAGATGGATTTGATTTATGATATGCCCCACATATCAATATCCAAAGAAAATCATTTCGGGAACGATGTTTGGGTCCATCGCAGCAACACTTCGCGGTCTTTTGGGCCGGCCAGAATGGCCAATCATCCGGTTTACAAAAAAACCGGCGAGCCGGTGTTCGTTCCCTCTTCCATGTCCACCGATGCCTATATTTGCGTCGGGACGGACAAAAATGAGGATAGTTTTTTCTCCGCTCCCCACGGCACCGGAAAAGGAAAAAATGAAAAAGAAAAATCCATCACCACAAAAGATGAACTGTTTGCAAAAATGAAAGATAAAGGCGTGCGGCTTTATAACGCCCGGTCGCGAATAGTTGTCGATCAGGATTCCGCAAGATATAAAGATATTAACAAGGTCATTGCAGGTGTTGAAGACAATGGTGTTGCTCACGTAGTGGCGAAAATGGAACCGGTGGCGGTGCTGATGTATTAGGATTAGTTTTTTAGGATAAATAAAAGCCCTTATCACAGGCGATGAGGCTGCCTATAATAAGGGCGCTGAACAGGTTTTTTCTGCATTTCGGGTTATCTCCCGCTAAATTTGCGCAGGTCGTCCGGATGGATGACCTCGAGATAAAATTCACCGGCTGGCAGGAGCTCTTTTTTGCCAATGACTCGCCCCGCCCTGTCAACAGGGCAAATCGTGACGTTTACGCCAATCGCTGATGCCAAAAAGGGCTTTCCTCCTCGGGTCACGAAGGCGTTGGTTAATAGTTGGCTGACGGGCATTTTTGCCCCAATCTGAGTTTCCATATTTTTCTTCCCTCCTTAAACGTCAGATTAATTATATATAAGCACAATAAATATATTTTGTCAATGCCTATATTATTATCTATTTCCGGTCCTGATGGCTCCGGAAAATCGACTCAAATTGAATTGCTTAAAAATTGCCTGAGATCACAGGGAAAGTCTTTTTATTATTTTCATGCCGTAGAGTTTTCAATCGGGAATTTATGTCAAAAGCCAAAGGTCAAAAGTCAAAATATTGGAAGCGTAACCAAAGCGAATTGGTTGAAAATTCAATTGCGGAAACTTGCGCTGATGATTGATACTTGCAGATTTAATCGATTATTGAAGAAATTGAAGGTTGATTATATTATAAGCGATAGATATTTTTATGACACCGTGGTGAATATAAACTACTTGGAAGCCGAACTTCCAAGTAAAATATTTGCGGAAAAATTCATTCCTTGGCCCGATTTTGCCTTTTATCTCAAAGTTGATCCGGAAAAAATAATGCGGCGCGAGCGAAAGCCGGATCAGGGGTTGGAATACTTGGCGGCGAAAGAAAAAATATACGCGCAAAGAATAGAAGATTGGGATATGATGGTTTTAGATGGAGAGAAGGACAAAGAGGAAATATTCGAAAGTATTATATCAAAAATCAAAGATTAAAAAGGTCACACCACCTCTTTCGCTTTCAGCGAAATTCTGCCAAACCGACAAATCAAAATTCGAAAATTTTACATTTTCCATTATCATTTTGCATTTTGATATTCGCATTTTGAATTTATGAGTAGGTTTCTTGTAAAATCATTTTTCTGGGTCACGCTCTCGGAAGTGATATATAATCTCTCGGCATACATCATCCATTCCGGTATGGGGCGGATTTTGGGTCCGGCCCAGTATGGACGCTACGGTCTCGTTGTCACATTGACAACGATGGTCGTCGTGCTCATCGGCCAAGGCGTGCCGACCGCGATGGCAAAATATCTCGGGGAAATATACGACACAAAGCTTGGTCTCATTCCGATCATTAAAAAACAAACGGCCAAAGTCCAGCTTTTTTTGATCGGCGGCGTAACAATTTTATTTTTTCTCCTATCCCCGTTCATTTCCTGGATTCTCGGCGATCCAAGCCTCACGAATTTATTTCGAATTTCATCACTCGTTATCCCCGCTTTCTCTTTGGCATCTTTTTATTTCTATTATTACACCGGTCTTCATCAGTTCAGCACCCAAGCCTGGCTCAAAACCATCCGGTCAGTCGCGCGCCTGGGGTTTATTCTTGGCCTTGCGTATTATCTGAAATCTCGAGGGTTGGCCCTTGAGGGAGCGATTATCGGGTATGTTTTTGCTCCTTTTTTTGTTTTTCTGGCGGCAACCTTATTTGATCCCTATAAAAAACAAAAGCCGGAAGGCTTCTTTGACTGGCGAAAGCTTCTCCGCTACGCCTGGCCGATGACGCTTTTCCTGATTGCCTACGAGTTCTTGATTACAATTGATCTGTATCTTGTGAAAGGGATTTTGCGGGATGACAGGCTGACCGGACTCTACAACGGTGCAATTACTGTCGGGCGCATTCCCTATTTTCTTTTTTATGCCCTTACAATCATTATCCTGCCCGCCGTTTCAAAATCCACTTCGAGCGAAAATCACGCTGAAACAAAAAAACTGATCAGCCATTCACTTCGACTCATGGTGATGTTTCTGCTCCCCATTTCAATTTTGATGTCTGTTTATTCAGCGCCGATACTTCAAATATTCTACGGCAAGAAATTTCTTGACGCAGCTCTTCCGATGTCAATTCTCATGGGCGGCGTGGCGTTTCTCACGATATTTTATGTTATGGCTTTTGCTTTGAACGGCGCAGGACGTGTGAAAACCCCGATGCTTATTTCGTTTGTGGGACTGGCAACCAATATCGTTTTGAGCTATTTTTTCATAAAAAAATACGCCCTTCCTGGCGCGGCAGTCGCCACCTCAATCACCTCTTTTGTGGCGATGGCTCTGATTCTTGCTTATTCTTACAAATATTTCGGGTATTTGTTTAAGCTTTCCAGTTTTTTGAAAATAGTTTTGGCATCGGCGATTATGTATTTTCTCTCAACTTTTTTTTCAGGTGGGCATTATGTTTTCATTGCTTGGTCGGCAATTTTATTTGCAATATACCTTCTTTTGCTTTTTGTTCTCAAAGAATTCGGCTCACAAGAGCTTGAGCTGGCGAAACAGCTTCTGCGAAAGAAAAAAGCTCCCGAAGAAGAGCTTGAAGATCTTGTCTGAGAAAGTTTTGTCAGGACGACTAAAAAATTCTATTTTTTCGCCAATCTCACCGTGTTCCACAAAAGCATCGCAATTGTCACTGGCCCTACGCCTCCCGGAACAGGAGTAATATACGAGGCTTTTTTCGAGACACTCCCAAAATCAACATCACCGAAAATTTTCTTTCCGACATGGTTGACGCCGACGTCAATCACAATCGCCCCTCTCTTGACCATATTGGCCCGAATCAAATTTCTTTTCCCGGCAGCAACGACAAGAATGTCCGCCTGGCGCGTGAAAGCGGCCAAGTTCTTCGTATGGCGGTGGCAGACAGTGACAGTCGCTCCGCGGTTCAAGAGCAATTGGGCGACTGGCTTCCCAACGATATTTGAGCGTCCGACAACGATGGCGTGCTTGCCCTCAATTTTCACTTTATATTCTTCAAGAAGCCTCACGATTCCAAAAGGCGTGGCCGGGGCAACAATTGAATATTCCTCATTGGCCTGCACGAACTTGCCAAAATTTTCCGGGTGGAGGCAGTCAGCGTCTTTTTTGGGATCAATACTTTCGATAATTTTGGTCTTGTTGATATGTTTCGGAAGTGGAAGTTGGACCATAATAGCGGAAACGTTTTTGTCTTTATTCAACTTATTTATAATCGCCAGAAGTTTTTTCTCGGAAGTATCGGCGGGAAGCCTCAAGGTTTTTGATATAATCCCCGCTTCTTCGCAAAATATGCCTTTTCGCCGGACATAAATCGAAGACGCCGGATCGCTTCCGACCAAAACCATTGCCAAAACAGGCTTCTTTTTTCGGCGCGAAACCTGCTTTTTGAGATCCCGGATAATTTTTCCGGCCAGCTTTTTGCCGTCGAGGAGAGCCATATTTATGAGTCTGAAAAAGGTGTTATGTATTAGTATCTTTCCTCGAAGCCAATCTTTCGATTATTTGTTTTGCTTTCACTAACTGTCGTTTAAGATCATTTCGTTCTTCTTTCAAAAGCGCAATTTCGCTTTCCGCCCGATCTTGAGATTGCGCATCAATGTCAGTTTGCTCCATTAATTCGCATATTTTTTTCAACATAAACAATTCTGTTTCGGTTGAATTTTTGCGCTTGAAAAGCATTTTTTGGTCGACTTCTCCGTTTTCTATCATTTCCACAACTTGCGCAATACTGCCGAACTCCACAGTTTTTTGGATTTCAGACTTTTGTTTTTCATATTCCCTATGTCTTCGAATCGGGGCCAGCTCAATAATTTTTCCGGTTTCTGCTTTATTCATAAATTTGATGCGGATATTTTTTGAAAATAAAAGTTGATTATGATAAGATTGTATTAAATATTTCGCATTTAGGCAAATTATGAAAGAATCCGTTTTATACGAAAGATTAGGAAATAATAATGTCCGATGCAAAACCTGCAATCATTTCTGTCTAGTGGCGCCGGGGCATCGCGGAGTTTGCGGAGTGCGGGAGAATGTGGACGGAAAACTATACTTCCTCGCTTATGGAAGGGCTGTTGCGGCCAGCATTGATCCGGTGGAAAAAAAACCGCTTTATCATTTTTTGCCCGGTACATTCACCTTTTCCATCGCCACTGTCGGGTGCAATTTCCGCTGTGGGAACTGCCAGAATTGGCAAATTTCCCAATTTTCGAAAAGTCGGAAAGCAACCCGCGAGATGATCGCGGGAAGCGGAGAAAATCTTCCGCCGAAAGAAGTTGTCCGGCTGGCAAAGGAAAGCGGATGCCCGAGCATCTCCTATACCTACACCGAACCGACAATCTTTCTCGAATATGCCCTTGACACCATGAAGCTGGCCAGAAAAGCGGGGCTCAAAAATATCTGGGTTTCCAACGGTTTTATGAGCCCGGAAACTCTGGAGCTTGTGGCGCCCTATCTCGACGCCATAAACATAGACATCAAGTCCTTCGATGACAAATTCTACCTTGAAAATTGCGGAGCCCGGCTCAAGCCGGTTCTCGAAAACTGCAAGGAGATTGTGAAAAAAAAGATTTGGCTGGAGATTACAACCCTTATAATCCCAAAATTATCGGACGACAAAAAAATGCTTGAAAAAATTGCCAATTTCATCAGAAAAGAACTGGGTGATTTTGTTCCCTGGCACGTGAGCGCTTTTTCGGGAGCCATCTCCTGGAAACTCCAGCGCCTTTCCGAAACGCCAGTTGAAAAAGTGAAAGAAGCCTGTGAAATCGGAAAAAAAGCCGGACTCAAGCATGTTTATACGGGAAACATATGATTAGATATGCCGCCATTACCCCCCATCCGCCTATCATCATTCCGACTATCGGCCGGAGCAACTTGAATTTGTGCCGAAAGACCGTGAACGCGATGAAAGCGGCGGGAGAAAAATTCCGCTCCGTGAAAGCGGACACGATTGTGATTGTTTCGCCCCACGGACCGGTCCAATACGACAAGTTCATTATAAACTACTCCCCCACCCTTCGCGGCGATCTTTCCTCTTTCGGCGACCATAGAAAATTCATCTTCGAAAACGACCGCGAGCTCATTGACGAAATAGTAAAAAACTGCCGCTCATCCCACTTGCCGGTCGGCCTGGCGAGAGAATTGGAACTTGACCATGGCGCGCTGGTCCCCCTTCACTATCTGATCAGTGAAAAGGACGTAAGCTATAATCCGCGGCTTATCCATATGTCTTTTTCCATGTTGCCTTTTGACTATCATTTCCATTTCGGAGAAGTTTTGGGAAAAGTTCTCGAGAGCAGTCCCAAAATAGTTTCTTTCATTGCCAGCGGCGACTTGTCGCACCGGGTCACTTCCGACTCTCCGGCTGGCTATTCGCCCCAGGGAAGAATCTTCGACAGGACACTTGCTGATCTTATCCGGCGGAAAAATACCAAGGGGATTCTCAATCTTGATCCGTATCTTATTGAAGACGCCGGGGAATGCGGACTAAGGTCGATTATCATGCTTTTGGGGGCTCTGGAAAATTTGAGATGGGAGGTGAAATCCTTGAGCTACGAAGCGCCGTTCGGAGTCGGGTATATGGTTGTTAACTTGAATATTAAATAAAGATCAATTCATTTCAAAATGAACGAATACGCAAAATTAGCGCGAAGAGCGATAGAGAAATACATCAAGCACCGAAAAATTATCGATATTCCGGACAACTTGCCGCCGGAATTTTATGAGAAAAAAAATGGAGTTTTCGTGAGTATTCATAAAGGCAAAGAATTGCGGGGATGTATCGGCACATATCTCCCGGTCCACAAAAATCTGGCCGAAGAAATCGTTCTGAACGCCGTTACCGCTTGTTCTCAGGATAATCGTTTCTTTCCTGTGAGTCCGGAGGAATTGCCGAAATTATCCATCGAAGTCAGCATCTTGAGCGAGCCGGAAAAAATTGCAAATCCTGAAAGCCTTGACCCGAAAAAATACGGTGTTATTGTGAAAGCTCCTGACGGGCGGTGCGGATTGCTGCTGCCCGGCCTTGAAGCAATCGAAACTGCCTGGCAACAGATTTCCATCGCTTCCGAGAAGGCCGGCATAAATCTGGCGACCGAAAAGAAGCTGGACTTTTTCCGGTTTTTAGTCAAAAAATATTCCGAGGAATAAAAAATGAAAAAAGATTTTATCATACAAGTGGTTCCTCTCATTCGCCTGCCAATCGCGAGAACGCAGGTTTTTTCGTATTTGTTCCATGAACCAATCAAGCGCGGAAGTTTGGTAGAAGTTCCCTTTTTCAGCCGGGTAATTTTGGGAATTGCGCTGGAAAGCCGGAACGATTTTCCCCGAAAGGGAAATTTTGAGCTAAAGAAAGTGAAAAAAATAATCCGGGAAGGAATGGTTTCTAAAAAACAGATTGAACTGGCGAAAAGATTGGCTGACACCTACCTCTCTTCTCTTGGGACAGCCTTCAAGATGATGATTCCGAAAATAGCAAAAACAAAAAAGAGAGAAAGGGGTGGAACAACGAGACTGGAAAATCTGGAAAATAGCGGCTGGCCGAAAGAAATAGTGAAATCTAGAGACCAGGAATTCGCGCTCATCGGATCCAAAAAAGAAAGAGACCAGGTCGCTTTTTTGGCTATGGAAAAAATGCAGAAAAAAAAGAAGCAGTTTCTTTATCTTGCCTCGGAAATATTTTCCGCCGCCGCTCTCTTCGAAAAGCTCAAAAAATACTTTCCGGAAGAAGAAATTGCTTTGGTCCACGGGGCGATTTCAAAAGGAGAAATTTTCGAAGCCTGGGAAAAAGTCAAAAGCGGCAGCGCAAAAATAATCGTTGCCACAAAAATGGGCCTCTTTCTTCCTTTTCACGACTTGGGAGCGGTTTTTGTCGAGGAGTCGGCGGACATATCCCACAAACAGTGGGATATGAATCCGAGATATAATGCGGCGCAGGTAGCCAGGGCGCTGGCAGACATTCACAAGGCAAAAATAATATATTCAAATTCTGTCCCTTCGGTAGAAATATGGAAAAGAAAAAAGGAAGAAAGTTTAAAAATAATTGGCATTGGCGCAGAGAATCCGGCAAAGCCCAAAATCGAAGTATCAAATATTTTCAAGGAAAGGAAAGGGGTGGATTTTCCTATCGGGAAAGAATTGTATGGCTTGCTTTCAAATGCGATAGAAAAAAACAAGAAAGCGCTTCTCGTTGTGAATCGCAAAGGATTTTCAAGCTATTCGGTCTGTCGAAGTTGCAAAACGGTTTTGCGCTGTCCGGACTGTGACCGGGCCCTGGTCTATTTCGAGGAAAAGGAAGAGTACCGATGCCTTCATTGCCGCCATAAAATTGATCTTTTGAGCGCCTGCCCAACATGCGGATCTTGCCAGTTTTCGCATCAGGGAGTAGGACTTCAAATCGTTGAAAAAAAAATCATGAGGCTTTTTCCTTCAGCGCGTGTTTTGCGTCTCGATTCAGGCGTTTCAAAATCAAAAAAGGAAAGTGTGAGAGTTTTGAAAGCCCTGGAAAATGGAGATTTCGATATTCTTGTTGGCACCCAGGTCGCCTTGAAATCCGGCAGCCTTTGCGAATTTGATCTGGTTTCTTTTCCCAGTTTCGACGACTTGGGAAGTATTTCTGATTTCAACTCGAGAGAATTGGTTTTTTCGCTGCTGGGACAGGCCGAAAGCCTGGCGAAAAGAGACGGAATTTTGCTTGTCCAAACAACTTATCCGGATAATTTCTTGCTCACATCGTTTCAAGAAAAAAATTACGAAATATTTTTTGATAAAGAATTGAAGGAAAGGAAGAAAACGTCCGCCCCTCCCTTTTCCAGGCTGGTGAAGATATTCTATCGCGAAAAAGACAAGAAAAAAATTGACGCCGAGTCCCAAAAAGTATTTAGCTTGCTTCATGCGCTTTCGGATAGTAATATTGATATAAGCGAGCCCTACGAGCCTTTTTCAGCGAAGAAAAGAGGCTGCTACTACAAAAACATATTGCTGAAAGCCAAGCCCGGCGCTGATATCAGAAAACTGCCTATTTTTCCGTTTCTGGGAGGGCTCAAAAAGGGCTGGGCTATTGATGTGGACCCGATATCAACGATTTAGAGCAACAAAGCGATGCTTAAAGTCCTAAAATATCCAGATGATTTTCTGCGCAAAAAGGCGCGGGAAGTCGAAGATTTCAAAAACCCCGATCTCCCGAGGCTGGTTTCCGATATGGTGAAAACAATGGAAGCGGAAAAAGGAATCGGTCTGGCTGCGCCGCAAGTGGGATCGGATCTTCGGATATGCGTTGTCCGGGTTGATGATACGGTCCACACTTTGATCAATCCGAAGATAAAATCTTCTTCCCGAAAAAAAGAAATTTTTGAAGAGGGCTGTCTCAGTTTCCCGGGAAAGTTTTTTCCGGTCGAGCGGCCGATAAAAGTGAAAATCAAAGCCAGGGATCTGAGCGGGGAAAAAATAAAAATCAAAGCCAACGGCCTCCTGGCGCGCGTTCTTCAGCATGAGATCGACCATCTTGACGGAATTTTGGTTATTGACAGAGCAATAAAGTAATATCTCTACGAACTACAAAAAGACTGTGCCATGAATCCACAAGAAACAAAAATTGTTTTTTTCGGCACACCGAAATTTGCGGCGGAGATTTTGCAAACATTGATCGAAAGTAAATACAATATTTCCGCTGTTTTCACTCAGCCGGATAAAAAATTTGGAAGGTCGCAAGAAATGAAAAAGTCAGCTGCTAAGGAATTGGCCGAAAAAAAGTCCATTCCCGTTTTTGAGCCGCAAAATTTGGAACGCGGAAAGGCAAAAGATGAAATATCCCAAATGCGCCCGGATCTTATTGTTGTCGCCGCTTATGGAAAAATTCTTCCCAAGGGTATTCTTGAAATTCCAAAATTCGGCGCCATAAACATCCATGCTTCCCTCCTCCCAAAGTTCCGCGGAGCCTCTCCTGTCCAGGAAGCGATACTTTCTGGTGAAAAAAAGACGGGCATAACGCTGATGCTGATGAACGAAAAGATGGACAGCGGAGAAATCATAAACCAGGAAGAAATTGGGATTGAAGCCGATGAAAATACGCTCTCCTTGACCGAGAAACTGGCCCGGGCAGGGGGAAAGATTTTGGTCGAGACTCTCCCTCTCTGGATCGGCGGAGCAATCAAAGGAACCCGGCAAAATGAAAAAGAAGCCGCTTATTGCCGGACGGTCAAAAAAGAAGACGGAAAAATCAACTGGAACGATCCGGCAGAAAAAATTTTCAGGAAATGGCGAGCTTATTTTCGCTGGCCGGGAATATTCACTTTCCTTCCGATGAAAAATGGCAAAAAAAGGCTTAAACTCGTGGAAATAGGATTGGCGGAAGAAAAGATCATTGGAGAAATTCCGGGAAAAGTGGTAAAATACAACAGCAAAATAGCCGTTCAGACGGGAAAGGGGTTTATAATATTGGAAAAGATACAGCTTGAAGGAAAAAAAATAACGGACGCGGAAGATTTTGCCAAAGGAAACAAGGAATTTTTAAACAGCGTTTTAGTTTAGGAAAATCAAAACAAAATGAAAAATAATCCGATATTTCAACCAAAAAATCAGAACAAGGTATTCTTTCTGGGATTCGTTTTGATCTTGGCAGTTGTGGCCTGGTCTCTCGCCCGCCCGATTATTTTCAAAAATTCAGAGAAAGAAAAAGAAGACACAAAAATCAACGAAGAAATTCTCAGGGCTCCGACGATTACCATAAAAGATTTTTCTGATCAGGCTGGCATCAATGAAAAAATATTCATCGTTGACCTGCGGAGCGCCGATGAATTTTCAAAGGGCCACATAGCTGGAGCGGTGAATTTGCCGTTCGGGAAAGACCTCGAAAGGCAGTTTGGCCTCCTTGGAGCGGAAAAAACAGCCTCCATAATCACACTTAATGAAGGAAATGATGTTTTTGAGACCGCCAAAATTGTGAACAATCTCATTTCAGCCGGCTTTATAAACGCAAAATACCTTAGAGGAGGAATAGCAGACTGGCGAAGCGAGGGATATACTTTAGTTTCGGAGGGGAAATCCCCGGGAGACGAGAATAAGATCAAAAAAATCACTGTTGAAAAAATTGCCAGCGACCTCGCGGGAGGAGACGAGCTTATTCAGTTTGTTGATCTAAGGGAAAAAGAAAAATTCGACTCCGGCCATGTCCCCAAAGCGACCAATCTCCCCCTTTCTCTTCTTGAGCAGGACCAGAAAACAATTTCTTCCGGAAAAAAAATTATAATTTACGGCGAAAATGAGCAGGACGCCAACAAAGCGGCAGTGATCCTTTTTGACCTCAACTTCTTCAATGTTTTTGTGATGGACGGAGGCCTCGACGCCTGGAAAAAAGCGGGCGGTAAAATCGAATAAGAATTTGGCTCTCAAAAAAATATTTCCTGTTGTTCTGCTTCAAAAAGACGCCCCCCCAGGGGCGTCTCTATTTTTGGAACGGTATAGCTTATTTCACCACCGCCAAAATATCCTCGTTCTTCACTAACAGATATTCGGTTTCCCCGACTTTTATTTCATTTCCGGAATATTTCGAATAAATCACTTTTTGTCCCGGTTTGACCCGTATTTTTTTGTCCGTTCCGACAGCGACAACCAGGCCTTCCTGCGGCTTTTCTTCGCTGGTGTCCGGGAGAACGATGCCGGAGGCGGTTTTTTGGTCAGCCTTTGCCGGTTCAATGAGGACATTTTCGCCCAAAGGCTCGATGTTGGATTTTTTCGCCATATTTTTTGAAAAAATAAATTAACTTTTTGGTATGCGAACTTAAATAATTCTTTTTTTGACAAGATCGTCTATTCTTGCGTCGGGCTGAATTTCATCCGTTTTATTTTTTGCAATGAAAAAAAAATAGATTATCTCAAGAATGCCAAGAGTGTTCAGGACCAAAAGAGCGGCGAACCAAATCATTTCACTGCGCCGCGCCGACTTCCAAAGGGCAATGCCCTTCCAGAAAAGTGTCCAAATAATAAGCGGGATCAAAATCCAGTAGTTTTCAAGTATTGAACTCATTTTAAAATATTTTGCGATACAAATTAAACAGCGGGGTTGTATTCTTTGCCACCCCGGAAAAATATTCTCCCGGTCCTTTTTAGGCAGCTTCAACCTTGAAAACAATTGCTCCTTCTTTTGCCGGGCTTGGCACCTTAATTGCCACCTCTTCCCCGGGTTTTCCCTCGCTTATCGGCTCGTGGTTGAGCTGCATGGAATCCGCCGTGAGCTCAAACTCATTTTCTCCCTTCACAACTTTGAGCGGATCGCCGGCTTTGATTTTTTTTGCCAGCTTCACCACTGCCACCATTGCCTTGTCATAGTAGTGGATTACTTTTCCCACTTCTTGATCGGCCATATTTTTGTGGTTAATTTACCCCCACAACAATCCTGGCAAGTATCTTGATCATCCGACTTCAGATAGGCGAAATCGCTTCGCTTTCCGTTGATTATAAATTTGCGCGCTCTACCCGGATTGGTGTGGGGGTGTATTTCTAATACTAGCAAATCTCCTGATTTTTTTCAAGCTCTCGCAGTAAATCATCCAAAACCTAAGTTTCCTTCTATTCGATTTATCATTTAAAATCTAACCTTGGAGATAGCTAACAAT
>MFSH01000005.1 GCA_001784875.1 Candidatus Moranbacteria bacterium RIFOXYB1_FULL_43_19 | reverse complement strand
GCATGGCTGGCAAATTTTGTTTCCATGCATCTATTCTAACATATTCCCAGCCGCAGCAAGCTGCGGGGTATTATTACTTCGTAATAATACCGGCAAATTTTTGCCGATCTTTATCTCTTTTTTAGTTAAAGAGCTAAAAAAAACCCGCCACAGGGGCGGATTTCCGTCATGAAACAATCAATATTTTTTTGTGATTAGCTTTTCTTAGCATTTTTACAATAATACTCTTCGTCAGGAAGGTTGTCAATACTCCATATTTCCCTAATTTTCCAGCTTTTACCCGAGTAATACCTTTTTAAGCAGCGCCATCCGGACATAAAGGCCATTCTCCGCCTGCTGGATGTATTTCGCCCGAGGATCGCTGTCGAACCATTCCGGAATTTCGCCGAAAGCCGGGTCACGCGGCAAAGGGTGCATCACAATCGCCTCTTTTTTCATTTTTTTCACGACTTCCTCGTTTATTGAACAATTACTTCTGATAAAATCATAATCAACTTCGATTCCATCCAGCCTTTCTTTTTGCACGCGGGTCATATAGCAAACATCGGCTTTGTCCGCAACGTCAATTAATTTTTCATATTCAGAAAATTTCACGCCTTTTTTATTCAAATACTCTTTGATATCATCCCTCATTTTGAGAACCGTTGGCGAAACAAAGAAAAACTCTATTTTTTTTGGATCCTGATATTTGTTCAGAAGATACGCGAGCGAACGAACCGTCCGCCCATTCGCCAGATCCCCCGCAAAAACAATGTTTATTTTTTCTTTGTGAATATCTTTTTTGAGATCGTTTTCAAAAAATCTTTTGATGGTATACAGATCGAGAAGCGCTTGAGTCGGATGCTGGCCCGCGCCGTCTCCCGCGTTGATGATTGAAACCTGGCGGCCGTTGGAATGCGACGCATCGTCGGCTTCTTTCGCCATTCCCTCTTTATCCGAGCGCATCACAATTGCATCAATGCCATAACCACAAAACATGGCGATTGTATCTTTCACCGTCTCTCCTTTCACAACTGAAGAAAATTGCCTCGCCGGAGGAATCGCCATCACTCTCGCTCCCAGATTTTCCGCCGCGACATAGAATGACGACCACGTCCGGGTGCTTGGTTCATAAAAGAGAAGGGCTATTTTTTTCTCCGCCATTCCTGCCTTTATGATTCCGCATTCGTGAATCGCATCTTCTGACACATCTCCTCCATCCAGAAATTTGCAGACTCCCTGCATATTGTCCGCTTCCATAAACAAATCATCGAGAATTTCGCGGTCGAATTGTTGCGATTCTAAAATCGATTGGCCTTTTAAACTTCTCATATTTTTGATATTAATTATAATATTTAGACAAATTTTAGGCCAGGGAGATTCCCCCGGCCATGATAATCGAACGATAGGTGGTTTTAGCCATGACAACCGCCGCATTCGTCCCACAAAATCTTACCTTTTGCTGGCAAGGGATTTTCGGCTGGCTGGCCAACAACGAGGTTACATTTGGACGGGTCGCAATTCCGACCGTCCAATTTGCATCTGATAACCAAACAACGCGGATCCCTCTCCTCTTTCGTCTCAGTCATTTCCGTGTGTCCTCCTTCTGATTTATGGCCTGCTAGCCTGACCGCCCTCTGCCGAGGGGGCAGCATCCCTGGTGTTCCCCGCCGATGAAATTGCACGTGCATTTTGCCACTGGCGAGAATTTAGGAGTGGGAAACTGAACGATTGCAGTCCTGTCGGCCTTTACCAATTTCTCTTCAGGAGTTGGGAATTTTTGGGGACAAATTTCATCATTGCAATCACGTCCGGTCGGATTGGACACGGCTGTGCAACCCAATTTCCGACACTCCTGGTTCGGCCTATTTCGATTTGGCATGATCACCTCCTAATCAGCCAAGAATTTTTTCAATATATTTATTGATCTCTCCGGATCGGCCTTACCTTTACTATACTTCATAACAAGTCCCAATAAAAATTGCAAGGCAGCAACTTTCCCGGACTTATAATCCTCGACGGGACCGGGATTTTCAGAAATGACTTTTTCCACTATTTTTTCGATTTCTGAATCATCCGCAATCTGTCCCAAATTCTTTTCTGCGATGATATGCTCCGGATCCGCGCCGATTTTCACCATTTCCGCAAGCACTGTCTGCGCCGCGCTGGAATTTATTTTCCCCGCCGCGATGATACTCACGAGTTCCCCAAAATTTTCCGGGGTCAGCTTCAAATCAGTTATCTTTGTTTTCTCATCCAGATATTTCTTGAGTTCCGAAATTATATAATTGGCCGCAAGCTTTGATATTTTGTCTTTTTTTTCGCATAGTTCGCACCCTTCACTCACTGATTCTTCAAAAAATTGCGCCAGATCTTTGTTGCGCACAAGAACTTCCGCATCTTTTTCCGGCAATTTATATTCCTTTTGAAATCTTTCTATTTTTTGCGCCGGGAGTTCTGGAAGCTCCGCTTTTATTTTCTCAACATATTCTGCGGCTAGTTCAAGCGGCGGCAAATCCGGTTCGGGAAAATAGCGGTAATCGTGCGCCGATTCCTTTTCCCTTTGCGGATAGGTCATCATTTTGCTCTCGTCCCAGCCTCGCGTTTCCTGAACCACTTTTTTTCCTTCTTCAAGTATCTCTTTCTGTCTTTTTACCTCAAAATCAATCGCCTTTTCAACCGACCGGAAAGAATTGAGGTTTTTTACTTCCACCTTTGTCCCCTTCTCACCCTTATTTTTCGAAATTGAAATGTTGGCTTCGCACCTCATTTGTCCCTTTTCCATGTCCGCGTCCGATATTTCAAGATAACGGAGAATCAACTGCAGCTCTTCGCAAAACTTTTTGGCCTCCTCGGCTGATTCTATGTCCGGCTCTGTCACCAGCTCCATGAGCGGCACGCCCGAACGGTTGAAATCAACGAGGCTGAAATCCGTTCCTTTTTGATGGATGAGTTTTCCCGTATCTTCTTCGAGATGAATTCTCGTGATTCCAATTTTTTTTCCGCCGATTTCAAGATATCCCTTTTCACAAAACGGCTGGTCATATTGGGAAATTTGGTATCCTTTTGGAAGGTCGGGATAGAAATAGTTCTTGCGGTCGAATTTGGAAATTTCGGCTACCTTACAGTTGAGCGCTAACCCCGCTTTGATCACAAACTCGATGGCTTTTTCATTCGCCACCGTCAAAGCTCCGGGCTGACCCGTGCAGACCGGGCAAATATTCGTGTTCGGCACCCGATCGAGCCCCAACTCATTTTTGCACGCGCAAAACATCTTGGAATCCGTCTTGAGCTCCACGTGCACCTCCATGCCAATTGTCGGTTTGTATTTCATGCAAAAAAATTCACTATTTTATTCCAGACTAACTCACTTACGTCTTTTTTACTCATCAAATTTCCATTCACCATACACTCAACTAATTCTATATTTGGAATTGTTTTGGAAATTTCTATGTAAATATTTTCTGCGTCTTTCAAATGTTTCAAATCCAGTTCGTGAATATCAGCTTTTTTATCTTTCAGATAACTCTTCTTTCTTTTTTGCAGCGCCATTTTTTGGGCAATACTCGCTTCCACATGAAGTATCAGATTGATATCAGGCTTTGTAATTTCAAAAATTCTATATTCCAAATCGTGCAGCCACTGAAAGTATTTCTTGCGTTCAGATTTTTTCTTTATTTTTCCGCCCTGATGGCCCATGTTGGCTGTCACGTACCGGTTGGCAATGACAATTTTTCCATCTTCCAGCCATTTTCTTATTCGATTGCTTGCCGCATACCGATCGCAGGCATAAAATATCGACGCCCGATAGGGACCAACTCTTTCGGCTGTTCCATATTTTCCGCTTAAATATTCTTCCACCAGAGCTGCTGACTTTTTCCCGTATTGCGGAAAATCAATTTTTTCAACTTTATGTCTTTCTTTCTTTAACTTTTTTACCAATAATCCAGTTTGAGTCGCTTTTCCGCTTCCATCTGTGCCGTCGAAAACGATAAATAATCCTTTCTTTCTTTTCATAAAATTATACTTGAATCTCGCGACCCTCCGTCGTCACCCTTCCTCCTTGCCATTGTCCCCGATATTGGCTGCCCTCACCAAGAACTTCATGGAATGTGATATGGACAACGCGCGCGCCCATATCAACTTTGATGTTTGATTTTCCCAGGTTGCAAAGCCCAAAAGTGAGTTCGCCTTGATAACCGGTGTTCACAATTCCATTGAAAAGCGCGAGGCCAGAACGGAAAAGTGTCGTTCGCGGGAAAATTATTCCAGCAATGTCAATCGGCAAATTCACTTTTTCAACGGTTTTCACGAGATAATATTTTCCCGGCTCAAAAATATACGAGCTCACCTTTTCCGGATCGAATTTCGCGACCAATTCTGACTTCGGTGTTTCCCGTTCCTCAAGACCGAGATACCCATAGCCTTCCAGCTCATAAACTTCCCCCAATCGGAGATCAAACCCTGACCCCTCCGGGTTTTCGAGCTCCCGCTTTGACAAATTCTCAACTAGTTTTTTTTCTTTGACCAATTTTAGCAAGTCTTTTATTCCCAATAACATATTGTGCTATGTGTTACGAGTTATGAGCTATGTGAAATCATTCACTCGGAATCCTTCTTTTCGACGTATCATCCTGCAAAAAATCTTCAAACCATTTTTTGTCTTCTTCAGAAAGCTTCACTTGCCGGATTCGGATATTGGCTTCGTTGGCTACTTCTTGCCAGTGCTTGTCACGCATCGCGTCCTTTGATTCATATCCAATTTCATAGACAATTTCACGGATGCCCGCCCGCACCAAAAGCTTCGTGCAGACGTAGCATGGGAAAAGGGTGAAATAAGCCGTCGCGCCTTCGATGCTGATCCCCGTCCGGGCTGCAAGAGCAATGGCGTTGGCTTCCGCGTGAATGCTCCGGCAAAAATCATATTTCCCCGCGTCGGGAGCTTTTATGCTTCGGCGATAACATACGCCCTCATCTGAACAATGCGGAACACCGGGCATTGAGCCATTGTATCCGGTGGAAAGGACTTGCTTGTCACGGATGATGACACATCCCGTCGGCCGCGATATGCAAGTCGACCGTGAAGCGGCTAGTTTCGCCAGAGCCATGAAATACGCATCCCAACTGGGTCTTTTGAAGGCTGGAGGCATAATTTTTTTTGTTATTTTAGTAAAAAAGAGGCACCCCCGTAAGTGCTTCTGTATTATAACGACTTCCAAAAGAAAAGGCAAAGTACGCTACTCCACTCTCGCGAATACCACCACTTGCACCTTGTCGCCGTATTTTTTGGCGCATTTGGGGCAGGTTGCGTAGAAAAAGATAAATTCTTTGGCCTTAAAACCTTTTTCAGCGGCATATTTTTTTGTTTCTTTTATCCAGCGGCGCATATCGCCATAATGCCCTTCAAAAAGCTTTGTCAAAAACCTGCCTGTCACGAGCTCTGTCTTGAAACGATCCGTTCTTTGGCTAATCGGAATAAGCATCTCTCCTCCCCAAAGACCGTCGCCTTTTGAAAGCACCATCTGTTCGGAAAAAAGACCGGCTTCTCTTATTCTCTCAAGTCCTCGGATAATTTTTCTTCCAAAATCAATTGGCACGTTAAGAAACGACCAATACCTGTCGTGGTAAAAAGGCTTATCTCGCCAGACAATTTCCTTTTGTTCCCACTCGATGGGGATCAACCTTTTGCAACATTCTTGGTTCATATATTTTTTCCAAACTCGGCTTTTTCCTCCCTCCCTTCGCGAAGGGAGGGATTCCTCAAAGCCAAGCTTTTACAAACTAACAAACTTCACCGGCAAAACTTTTTTGAAAACGCCCGCGATCATGAACGAATCCGACTCGTGGATATAAATCGGCTGGTGAAAACTGTTCGTTGAACTCGGAAACAATCCAATCACGCCGTTTCCCAGTTTGCGATACCGTTTGATTGTCGCCAGACCATTCACGATTGCGACGACTATTTTTCCGTCAAAATCAAAGTCTGCATCTTTTTTTTCAAAAATGACGTAATCCCCGTCGCCGATTCCTTCCTTGTCCATTGAATCTCCGAGAGTCTTCACGGCAAAAAGCTGCGCTTTGGCACTCGGCCGGATCAGGCTTTCCGAAATTTGAAGATAGCCGTCAATATTGTCCTCGGCAAACGCAAGAGCATCCCCGGCGCAGGCTTGGCCATACACCGGAACCTGGAAAACTCCCTCGAGTCCGGCCGGCATATTTTCGTTTTCGACCAGATATAGTTTTCTGAAAACATCCCGCTTCACTAAATCCTTTTTTTCAAGCGCTTCAATCACCTGGGAAACGCTTTTCACTGATTCGTCCTTCATTCCCTTTTTCTGAAGATATTTTGCAATTTTATACGTCGTCGGGTTCCCCTGCCCGCCGTCGATCATCTCGCGGATAGTTTCGAGAATCAGATTTTGCTTATCTGTTAAATTTTTCTCCATTTTATTTTTTTTAATAATAACTCCATATCCCATACCAAATACTAAATACCAGATACAAGATTCTAACATTATCACTATATCACTATTCACTATACCCAGTCAAGACTCATTTATCCACACTCGCTTTTTCCCCGATATAAAGCAAATTCCAGCCTTCTTCTGCCTTCAGTGTTTCGAAGCCAGCTTCTTGAAAAAAGCTCTCCAACTCCCCCGTTTTGAAAGGGTGGTGATAGCGCCGGAAAACCTTATTTCCTGATTTAAATGGAATTTCCGCATCGACCCATTCTTTTTTTGATTTTTTATGGTATTTAAGATATTGTTTCTGCCACAGATTCCAAACAGTGATGACAATTTTTCCGCCCGGTTTCAAGACCCGATATAATTCTTTCGCAATAATCGATGTATATTCTTTGCTCGGAAAATGATGAAAAACAGCAATTGAAAAGATTATTTCAAAGCAATTATCCTTAAAAGGAAGTGTATAAAAATCAGAAGATAGTTTCACAAACTCTGTTTTTTCGCTATTATACTTCTGGCTGGCAATATCAATCAGTTTCTGGGAAATATCAACACCGACATATTTTTTATAATTTCCTTCAAGAAATCCCACCAGCCTCCCATTTCCGCATCCAAAATCCAATACTCTATCCCCCGTTTTCACTGAATCTCTTATAAACCCTAAATCCCGCCACATAAACGCGCGGGTTCCAGAAAATTTATCGGCAATCAAATCATAGCCGGTTTCAAAGTCAGACAATATTTTTTTTGCGCTCTTGTCTTTCACGATCCTAACATTCAATGTTAGGGTTTCCCCAACACTGAATGTTAGGATAACCAAAGCATGAATGATTTATTCGCTACTATTATTAAAGAAGCAATCCGGAGAAAAATCAAATCTTCGGAATCTTTTGACGAACTGAAAAAAGAAATCTGCGGTCACTTCGGAGTCACTGCTCCCCGCAACGCGAATATCCGGGATTTTTATGAACAAAGCTTGGCTTTGGGGAATTCCAAGGACTTCTCTCGAGGAAGGAAAAAAGCCGAGCTTTTATTGCTAAAAAAAATACTTAAATCCAAAAATGTCCGCACGCTTTCCGGCGTCGCCGTCGTCGCCGTCCTCACAAAACAATATCCCTGCCGCGGCAAATGCCTTTATTGCCCGACTGAAAAAGAAATGCCCAAAAGTTATCTTTCCAACGAGCCGGCAGTGATGCGCGCCATCACGGTCAATTTCGATCCCTACAGACAAGTTCAGAAAAGATTGCGAGCCCTCGAGATCAATGGGCACGATATTGATAAGATAGAACTGATTGTTATGGGCGGAACCTTTTCCGATTTGCCAAAAAAATATCAGTACAACTTTATTGCCGAATGCTATCGTGCCGCCAACAACTATTCCTTAGACGTCCGACGTCTAAAAAACCAAAGACGTCGGACGTCTACTTTGCTGCGAGAGCAAAAACGAAACGAAACTGCCAAGCACCGCATTATTGGCCTCACGCCTGAAACCCGACCGGATACACTCGATGAAAAGGAGATTAATTTTTATCGAGAACTCGGGGCAACCCGAGTCGAAATCGGCGTCCAGAGTATTTTCGACGATGTTCTCAAAAGAAATCGCCGCGGCCACGATGTTGCGCAAACAATCAAAGCCACTAAGCTCTTGAAAAACGCCGGATTCAAAGTCAGTTATCATATGATGCCCGGGCTCCTCGGCAGCAATTTCAAAAAAGATCTCAAGATGTTCAAGGAAATATTTTCTAATCCCGATTTCCAGCCGGATCTAATTAAAATTTATCCTTGCGTCGTAACAAGGAATTCCGATTTATACAAATTATGGAAATTAGGAAAGTATAAGGCTTTAACGAATAAAAACGCTGAAAAATTAATCTGCGAAATCAAAAAATTTGTCCCGCCCTACGTGAGAATTTCAAGACTAATCCGCGATATCCCCGCCACTTCCATCGTTGCTGGACCGAATATTTCCAACTTACGGCAGCTTATCCAAAACAAAGGAATTAAATGCAACTGCATTCGTTGCCGCGAAATCCGCGGAAATTATACTACCAAAGACAAAATTACCCTAAATAGAATTGATTATAACGCCTCCGGAGGAAAAGAAATATATCTCGAATATGTTTCACCAGATCACAGAAAACTATATTCTGTGATGCGATTAAGAATCGCTTCGCCCTATAGACGTCCGACGTCTACAAAAAAAAAGACGTCGGACGTCAACGGATTCGCCGTCATCCGCGAAGTCCACACCTACGGCAAATTATTAAACCTCGGCGCTAAAAACAAAAACTCCCCGCAACACGCGGGACTCGGAAAAAAACTGATCATCGAAGCTGAAAAAATCGCCAAAAAAGAATTCAACTGCCAAAAAATTTCCGTCATCGCCGGAATCGGTGTGCGAGAATATTATCGAAATCTGGGATATAAGCTCAAAAATACTTATATGACGAAAAATATATAAATTTGCCCTATTTTTCTGTTTTGCCTATAATATTCATAAGAAGCAGTTCATTTCACTAAAAGGAGGTGGTTCCGAAAGACAAGTGAATTCAAGCGGCAAGGGAAATTCGCCGACAAGTGGAAATATTGGGCTGAAATGACAAAGCTCAACCAGCTCCGGCGAAATTTTTTACCCGAGAACCCGGCGACTTACTCAAAGGAGGATATCGCCATGGCCACGAGAGCAAGTCCTGTTTCTTCCCCGGCGCTGCTGCGGCACTCGGCTCGGGGAGAGGCCATCCTGTTCTGATCGCGGGCTGAGGAACTAGACCTCAAGGCGTTCCCTGCCTAATCAATGCAGTAGGGCATTGAACTCCCCACAAAAACAGTAGCTCCTACGCGATCAACGGAGCGACAGGAAAGGTAATGGATAACCCTGCCCAAGCGCGGCGATTTTCGTGAGAATCTTTCACGATGTCAACCGCCCCGCTTGGGCTTCTTTTTTTTGCAAAAAAATTCACTACAATTAGTTTTAGAGAAAATAAAAAGACAAGCGACATTCTAACATTCTCAAGAATGTGAGAATGTTATTTCCCAATTCCAGATGTTAGGGAATAAAAGCAGCTATAATATACTTACTCACTTTATTTTGCATCAATGCGCTAGCGCATTGATGCATCCATTATTTCTGCCATAATTTATTGCGAGATAAAACACTACCATATATGGTAGTAAAAAATATTCTGACTATCTTCCAATACTGAAAATCTTCCTCACCACATCCGAAATTTCCACTTCATCGATCAGGATATCATCCACCGGAAGATCTGAAGACAAGATATCGCGCGCGACGTCTTTCGCATATTCCCGCGGAACGCGCAGGGTGACACTGTTCGGTTTGAATTTATAGATTTCTCTAAACTCGCTCACGTCCTCCTCTTTCACTCCCTCTCCTTTAAAAGTAATCTTGAGAACTTTATATGGCGCGTATTTGGAAATGAGATCGACAAGATCTCCATCATATCCGATTTTCCCCTCCTCAATGATGATCACCCGTTTGCAAAGCTCTTTCACAGCTTCTTTATATAATTTCTCGCGATGAAAAAAGCCTTTCATGGACGCCCAAAAGCCCGGGTTGTTTTTTGAAGTATTCGTAGGTCTTGCTAAGATTGGAAACTTCGATGGTTGACATATATAAAAATAATTGCAATTATTTTCTTATAAATCCAAGGAGGAGCGTTCATTATGGCTAGCAGCGTAAGAAAATTAAGAGACCTTCTTATCTCCGCGATTAAAGGTTTCTTGGCAGAGCAAGGTTCTTTTCCACGGAGGGGCTTTGAACTTGCTTACGGCGTATTCGTGTTTTTTCCGGATTCCAAGGAAAAGAATCGCTCACCATGGATCTGCTGGTATACACGACTGTGGTGTATTAATCCGGCAGTGCTGGCTGAGCATAAATCCAGGGTACACTTACTATCGGACTCCGAATTTCTGGGCCCCATTGGGGCATTGAGATTCTGGGAGAACGAGCCGGATCATCCTAACTCGGCTGTTTACGATCTGGCAAGAAAAATCCTTGCATATAAGCCCGCGCCTTCTTGGTTTCCCGCTATCATGCCTGTAGACCTTTCGGAACATCGTGCACAACGCTAGGTTTCTGCCTTACAAAAATCGAAAGATTTTATCCTGCTATTGCTACGGCTCCGGTCTCACGTTTGAGACCGGATTTTTTAAATACCAACTGATTTTATAAAAAATTCACTACAACTAGTTGTAGTGAATAAAATACTACGATATATAGTAGTAAGATATTTATGATTGATTTTTCAAAGCTCGGCTTTTTCCTTGCTCGCTATTCGCTCGCAATTCCTCAAAGCCAAGCTTTATTCGAAATTCATCTTCTTGTATATCTTCCGCGTAACTTCCACGTCCGCGTTGCAGTAGGCACAGATTTCTTTCAGCTTTCCTTTTTTGTAATAGGTGAAAACTTCCGACCCGTCCATATTGGTTTTTGATGAACCAAGGCCAAGCGCCCGTGCCAGTGAATCAAGTGAAACATTTTTTCCGTATCCCCACTGGTTCCACTCGTGCATCACGTCATAGATCGGTTCACTCCGATAACGGGCAAAGGAGAGGCGTACTTTTGTCTTCGGTTTCGCTCCATGGATAATCGACCGTTGAATGATGTATTTCAGATCAAAATCCATTATATTGAACCCGACAAAGAGATCGACGTCTTTGGCCGCTTCCCAAAAATTATCGAGCATCTTTTTTTCATTCTCGTCGCAAATGCAATGGACCATATCGTCATTGATTGCATACGAAATACAAAAAATCCGCCCGAACGTCCCGTCGAGCCCTGTTTCTGAAAGAAACTGCTCAAAGCTCTTTGAATATTTTTCCCCGTTCCTTTTCTTTTTCTTTTTCCGATACTCGTGGATTTCCATCAAAGCCTCATGCACATGCTCCGGCGCCGGCAAAGTTTCGATGTCGAGGAACATCTTTTTGAGCGGGCTGTTGCCATATCCGTTTCTGTAGTGATTATTCATGTTTGTTTATATTATTGATAAAATTTATTTTTCCACAAACGCCCTTTCTCTACGAATTACGAATCAAATACGAATATACGAATTTAGCTGTTTTGTATTTTCGTAATATTTCTTAGTTCGCAGAGACCTCACATTTTTTCAGGCGCGCTGATTCCCATCAGCCTCAAAGCTTCGGCGAGAACGATTTGAACCGCTTTTACCAATTCCAATCTTTGCGCTGTCAGTTCCAAATTATTTTCATCAATCACCCGACATTCGTCATAAAACGAGTGGAACTTGTCCGCCAGACCCATGGCATATTGCGGGAGATAATGAACCGCGTAGTTCTGCGAAATCTCGGAAATAAGATCGGGAAATTTCAGAAGTTCGAAAACCAACGCACGTTCTTTTGCGTGCATTTTCCTAAGATCGGATCTTAGGACGCTCCTAAGATCCGATCTTAGGAGAGCAGCCTTCTCAAAAATACTGCAAATCCTCGCGTGGGCATATTGGACGTAATAGACCGGATTTTTTTCACTCCGCTCTTTGGCAAGGTTCATGTCGAAGTTCATATGCGTGTCGGCGCTGTGCATCAAAAAGAAAAATCTTGTCGCGTCTTTTCCGACTTCGTCCACAAGATCATCAATGCTCACATAGGTCCCCGCCCGCTTCGACATTTTCATTTCTTTTCCATCTTTTAGCACGCGCACGAATTGCGTGAGAATCACATCGAGTTTATTCTTATAGCCTAAAGCTTCGAGCGCGCCCTTTGTCCTCGCCACTTCCCCATGATGGTCCGCTCCCCAAATATCAATCAGTTTATCAAATCCCCTATCGAGCTTTTCTTTGTGATAGGCAATGTCGGAGCCGAAATATGTTTTTTCTCCATTTGATTTTATAACTACCCTGTCCTTATCATCTCCGAACTCCGTTGACTTGAACCAAACCGCCCCGTCTTTTTCATAAATCAGATTTTTTTCTTTCAATATGCTAATTGCCTTCTCTATCTTTCCGCTCCCCTGCAGTTCTTTTTCTGAAAAAAAATTATCGAATTCAATCCCGTATTTTTCCACTGAAGGCTTTATGATTTCTTCGAGAATAATCTTCACGCCTTTTTCCCCTGCTTTTTTTGGTTCACTCTCTTCTATCTTATTTCTTATTTCTTCTATATATTTTCCGCTATACTGTGCCTCGGCGTCGCCCAAAATAGAATGCCCCAAAATTTTAACCTGGTTACCGGCATCATTCACATAATATTCACGATGAGGATGATATCCCACTTTTTCAAACACATTCGCGAGCGCATCCCCTAGCGGCCCGCCCCGCGCGTTTCCGACATGGATCGGCCCGGTTGGATTCGCCGAAACAAAATCAAGATGGATCCTCTTGCCCGCGCCGATTTCCGAACTGCCAAAATCATTTTTTTCCTTATTAATTTTCACTACCGTATTCTGTAATACGGTAGTGGCCAACCAGAAGTTCAAAAATCCAGGTTTGGCGATTTCTGTTTTTGCGAATCCAAAGCTCGGCTTTTCCCGCCCCGCTTCGCGTGGCTCCTCAAAGCCAAGCTTTTCTTTCAGCGCTTCCGCCACTTCCATCGGAGTTTTCCCGACTTCTTTCGCCAGTAGCAACGCCACATTCGTCGAAAAATCCCCCATCCCCTCCGGTGGATAATCAACTTTTATTTTCTCCGTATCAAAATCAATCCCAAAAGCGGATTGGATAGCATCTTTGATAAGCTGTTGAATCTGTTTTTTCATTATTTATAAGTATACCCCCACACCAAGATTTTTGCCAGATATTTTTTTCCCAGAGATTTCCACTTTGGTGTGGGGGTATAGCAAGGGATTTGAAATAAAAAAAGCCGGGAGGGATTAGCTCCAGGCTTTCGAGGCGATGAAAATATCTTGTTAAAATTCTAAAAAGTTTTTCGTCGCCGCGGTGAGCTGTTCGTTTTGATGCCGGATACGGCGGAATAACTCCGCGACCTCTTCGGAAGTTAATTCGCGGATTATATCCTCTTCCTTGAAGCGAATAAACATCGGCCCATGTCGCGAAATATCCTTCTGAGGGTCATAGTCCCCTCTCACCTCTCCTGTTTCGAAATTCATGAAACCATAGGCGTAGGGCTTATGACGCTCCTGCAGCGCAATGAGCGGTTCGGCGGTTTTAATAACAGTTTGAATTTCCAGTGGTTCCCACCCCGCACCATATCCATGAATTATTACTAATGTGTAATGTACCATTCCTCCCATCCTCCAGTCTCAATATTTCTTAAAGAGGTAAATTAATCCGGCAATGATTAAGATAATTATGCCTGATGTGATTGCCAGATTGTTCCAGACAAACACGACGCGATATGGCCGAGAATGGCGATGCCCAGAACTACGACCGCCACACAAGCCAATACAATGAGTATGATTACCAAACCGAGAGCCGAATTCGGAGACATAGACATTTTGACACATCCTCCTAGTCTATCTTTTTTTGTTCCACACCCAATCGGATGAGAATAATAAAAAATAACAACATTTTACAATGATGTCAAGCTTTGCTTTAATAAAGACATGAGTGTTCTCGCCATCAACAAACGAGCCAGTTTCGACTACGACATCTCGGACCGCTTCGAGGCAGGTTTGGTGTTGCGCGGATATGAAGTGAAAGCGGTGAAAACAGGGCACATCAGTTTGAAAGGCAGTTTTGTGACCGTCAAAGGCGATGAGCTTTATCTCACCAACGCCAATATCCCTTTATATAAGCACGCGGGAGCCATTGCTAATTATAACCCCACCGCACCTCGAAAACTGCTTCTTCACCGGGCAGAAATTCGCACTCTTATCGGCAAATCAAGGGTCGAAGGGTTGACACTTGTGCCCATTCGGGCATATACTGTACGAGGACTTCTGAAGCTTGAATTTGGCATAGGAAAAGGCAGAAAGAAGCATGACAAGCGCTCTGTAATACAAAAAAGGGAGAGTGACAGGAAAATAGCGAGAGCCTTAAAATCCTAAATTCTAAGCACTAAATCCTAAACAATATCCAAGTTCAAAATTCAAATGGCCAAAACTTTTTTAATTTTTGGTTTTGAGAATTTTAATTTGTTTAGTATTTCGATATTAGGATTTCGGATTTTCCCCGCTCAAGTTTTCCGAAGGAAAATTTGAGCGGGGATGAACGGTTTCGACAATTTGTTCTCTCAGAATACGCAAGTCGAGCATGACATTAGACTCGTAAAACCTTGTGTCAACGATCATAAGTGCAAACTTATTTTCAAAGGTTAAGCAAG
>MFSH01000004.1 GCA_001784875.1 Candidatus Moranbacteria bacterium RIFOXYB1_FULL_43_19 | reverse complement strand
GCGACCATCAGGAAAAAGTTCAATCAAATCAACTCAGGCTGTTTAAATTTTAACAGGATACCCCGCAGCTTGCTGCGGCTGGGTAATTCATTAAAGGATAAAAGGAGAAAATATTGATGTTTAACAAGGTCAGTTTAGGATGTGCGCGGACAGATTGCCCAAAAAATATTCAGGAAAGGGCTACCTGTAGTTTAGGCGCAGTTGCTCTTAACGAGCAAGGGCAATGTCCCTGGGCGGAACATTTAGACATTGAAAAAAATATGTCTCACAGAAAAGTGCCGCTCGGAAAAGGGAACTAAACTTTTTTATCAAGACAGGGAGGGCAACGTGATAAGAATAACACTCGATAATTCTCGGCTGCGGGCTCTGTGGCCCAATCACCCGAAGAACTGCAAAAACGACTGCCCATGGTTGGATTTGAAGAAAGGCTGTGACATGCAGCAAATGGAGTATTGTCCGTCCGCGCATAAAATTATAGGGAAGAAATATTATCCCGATAATTGCGTAGGACCTCCTTTCTGCGCCCATCTGAACATTGAAAAAGGCTGCCTGGCGGGGCAAACCACATATTGCTCACGGGCGCAGCTCTTGGGCGCCTGAAATAGCCGGGAGGTGAACAATCCATGCAAAACCAAGGCGAGAGCTGATCTCGCCTTTTAAAATATGTGAAAAGGCTAGCCTATTCTATGGAAAACTTGAGAAGCTGATTTTTTTTGAGAAGGTAAACGACTTTATTTTTCTCGTCCACTGAAAAATCCTTGACGGAAGATATATCCGCGTTCCAATACTGGCTAACAATTTTTCCGTCTTTTCCGAATTTCACGATCCGGCGATTTTTGTTGTCGAGAACATAAACTCCTTCCATATCCGGCTCGGAAAATATTTTATCAATCAAAAGCGGGACACTCGGTTTTTCGAAATTGATATTTCCGTCAATTTTTCCCTGCAAATAGGCGGTAATCTTGTCGCCTTCAGCAAGATAAAGATCGCCGTTTATCGCCATGCCCTTCGCGTTTTTGAGGTCTGTGGCAGTTCGGAGCCAATTTTGCCCTTCACCGAAACCGCCTTCGGCCCGGGGATAACGGTAGATTTGGTTTCCATCGATATCAAGAATATATAGGTAAGTGAGGTAGCTTTTGATATCCCGGGCTTTGAGATTTGAAGGAAGTGAAATCGAGTTTTCCTGAAAATTTTTGTTTATGGGCGTGAAAGATATAACCTTTTTGTCTTCCGTGAGAGCGAAAAGAGCCTTGAGATTGGGCATAGCGGCTAGCAGCCCGAAATTTCCAGAAGAGAGATCGCTTTTTGCCTCTTCTGTACTTTTTGAGTCAACATCGATCTTTGTCATGCTTCTGTCTTTTCCGGAAATAGCATAAAGCACTCCGTCAAGAACAGCCAGATCAATATTTTCCTGTGGAAGATTCGCGACTTCCTCAAGAGTTTCGATATTTCTGACGTTTATATCCTCAAGGCTTTGAGGATCAGGAGCAGTTTCAGCCGGCTGGGCAGCGGTTTCCGCAGCCAGTCTCTTTTGTTCATTTCTGTTTTTCACAAATGCCACTGCTCCGAAAGAAATGATTGCCAGGATGATTATTCCTGCGGCAAATTTTGCCAGCGTATCCTGATTGCGCCAGTCAACTTTTTTTGTTTTTGAAAGAAGAGAAGCGAAAAAAGGTTTGGCCGCCGAAACGGAACTTTTTGCCAAAGCCGGAATTCTCCCGAAATATTTTCTAAAATTGATTTTTCTTGCGGAATTTGATAATGAATGAAAAATATCTTTTGTCTTCTCAAGAAAATTGAGAAAAATATTTTTCCAGGCGGGCTTCGGATAAGTTGGCGCTTCTTCGCGAAGGGCATTTTCCAAATCGCGGCTTCTTTTTTCTTCATCAGCCAGGCTCTTTGTCCCCACGAAAGAATCTATTTTTTTCGCTTGTGCCGCAGTTGCCGGCTCGGGCTTGGCATATTTCGGAGCTTTTTCTCTTCCAACAGCAGGGGCTTCAACAACCAGTGGTTTCAAATCAGCCGAATCGATGAGGTCAACAACAATTGCTCCGGCCAGCTCGCTGTTGGCCCGGAGCGAAATTTCCAAAAATCCCGGAAATTCTTCACTTGAGAAATGCGAAGCGTTTTGGCGGAGTTCTTCCCGGGAAAATATGTCCGTGAGTTCTTGGGTCGCGAAAATGAGCTTGTCGCCGATTTCGAGCTTGCCGCTTGAAGTATTGGAAAAAGTTTTAAGCGGATGCGATTCAGCTTCTTTTTCTTCCTCAAGTTCGGCGCTAATTTCAGCAATTTCGCCTCCGCGAATGAGAAAAATGGATGCTTTGCCGAGACAGGCGAAATGAAGGTTGTTTCTTTCAATAGCTCCGCCACAGAAGCTTATTTTCCCGGCCCATTTCGTGGCGCCATGGCGGACAAGCTCTGCCAGTGCTAAATTGGCTTTCCGGAGGCTGGCTTCAAAGCTGTCTTCCGGGCTGCGGTGAGGTTTTCCGAAGTACTCTTTTTTGATTACCGAAGTCAAAAGATTGACGACATATGAAGAATCTTCTGAATGGTCGTCAACCTTTATGATTCCGAAAAGGGTTCCAAATTTATGTTGCTCAAAATTTTCCGGAGGAAAGGAAAAAGCGGTCGCGAAAGGCGCCAGTTCGCCCTTGGAACAAATCAAAACATCGCGGATTTTCGCTTGATATTCCCTTTCCCTCCTTTTTTTGAGAGAAGTGGTCATTTTCGTAGTTTTGCCTGTTTTCAAAATTTGAGCCCATTATAGGGGAAAAGCTGAAAAATATCAATTTTTTCACGTAACCCGTAACGCATAACCCGTAACATGACATTATTGAATGAATTTTTTTCAATCTTGCGTTTCTTGTTAAAGGTTTCGTGTATCACGAAAAAAATTGGACTTTTTCCCAATCGGCCGCTATAATAGTAGCAGTTTTTTTCGCTAAGACTTAAGAATATCCAAAGATATGTCCGAGGTATTTTCACATCTTTTTGATTCCCGCGCCCGAGCTAGGCTGGTGAAATTTTTTATGCTCAATGACAAAGAAAGCTACTCTCTCAAGGAAATTGTCAGGAAAAACCAGCTTTCGTCCCAACAGGCGAATCGGGAGCTCTCTCGCCTCGAAAGAATGAAAATGATCGTTTCCCGGTCGAAAAAAGGGCAGCGGTTCTTTGAGACAAATCGGGATTTTATTTTCTATCCGGAGCTCAGGAATCTTGTCATCAAATCAAACACGCTTCCCGAGTGCCGGAGCCTCCATCGGATCAAGGGGCTCGGGAAGATAAAATTGGCTCTTATGTCCGGGGTATTTCTCAATTATCCCAAAGGCCGGGCTGACCTTTTGATTGTTGGAGACGAATTGAGCCGGGCCAAACTGAAGCATCTTTTGGAAAGTCTGGAGGCGGAAGTGGGGAAAGAAATCAATTATTCAATCATGGGCTCGGAAGAGTTCAAATACCGCACGGATATGCTCGACAAGTTCATAATGGAATTTTTGGAAAGCCCTTACGAAGAAATTATCTGCAAAATCCCAAACCTTAAAGAGATTGCGAATAGGAGAAAATAATTGGTAATTGGTAATTATTTGTAATTCGGATATATTGTTTCTTTGTTTTATCCCAGTTGCCAGTTACTAATTACGAATAACGACCAATGCCTTTTGTCTATATTATAATTTTATCGCTAATTGCCGTCGTCATTTTCTTGACGATGTTTGTTTTATCTCTGAAAAAAATGTTTGGCAAATGGATGAAGAAACTGATAGAAGAAAATTCAGAAAAAACTTTGAATATGAGCAAGGAAATTCTCGCCTTAGAAAGAGACAGGATGAAAGATACCATGTCAGAAAAAATGGATTCAAACAAGCAGTACTTGGATAGCAAAAAAGACGCAATCAAAGACTTGGTTGAAAAAATATCTCAAGATCTGGAAAAGAACCAGGCGAAATCGGAAGAAAACAGATCAAGCACATTCAAAGAACTGAATACGCTAAAAACCGTGATAGAGGAGCATAAAATCGCGACAGGCGGACTAAAGGAAGCAACAGATCATCTGAAAAACATATTGTCCAACAATCAAATGCGAGGGAAATATGGCGAGGAAGTCGCAGAGAACTTATTGAGATCTGTGGGATTTGTGAAGGGGCAGCATTATTCCGTGAATATTGAACAAGATACAGTCTCAACACGTCCGGATTTTACGATGTTATTGCCAGATAAAACCAAGATAAACATAGATGCAAAATTTCCCCTGCAATCCTTGATAAAATATCAAGAGGCCGAATCAAAAACAGAGAAAGAGCGATACCTAAGAGAGTTTACAGCTGACGTGAAACAGAAAATAAAGCAGGTTTCGACTCGGGATTATATCAACCCGGAGGAAAATACCGTTGACTTCGTGATACTTTTTGTTCCAAACGAAATGATATTTAGCTTTATCTATCAGAGTTTACACGAGGTTTGGAATGATGCGATGAAAAAGAAAGTAATTTTAGCCGGACCTTTTAGCTTCACCGCAATTCTAAGAATGATTTTCCAGTCATATAAGAATTTCACATATCAACAAAATCTGCATTCTATCATTAAATTGATTAATACTTTTGCCAAAGAATACGAAAATTTTAGTGCCGAATTAGACAAGCTAGGAACAAAAATTATTGCCGTTGAATCTCAGTATAATACAGTTTCCATAACTCGCACGAAAAAATTAACCGGAGTTGTTGATAAAATTAAGAACGAAGATATCTTGCTGGAAACCCAAAACAGCGAGCTAATTGAATAAATTTACGAACACGATGAACTGGAAGAATAAATTCAAGGAAAAATTCAAAAGGTTTTTCTGGCACGGCTACTGGACCGATCCGGTGATATTCTTTTCACTGGCCCTGGGAGCGCTTTCGAATTTGGGAATGTGGGCAGCAATTTGGCTCATCGTCGAACCGTCCAGCCAGCCGATCATACTCCACTACAATGTGCATTTCGGAGTGGATTCGATCGGGGACTGGAAAAATATTTTCATTCTCCCCGGACTGGCAGCGGCGGTTTTTGCCGTAAACGCGGTTCTTTCCCGCTTTTTCTATTATAAAGAAAAGCTGGTTTCATATCTTTTCGCCGGCATGGCGCTTCTTGTCCAGCTTCTGATGGCTGTGGGGCTGGGGAGCGTAATACTGATTAATTTTTAAATAAGATATGAGAAATAAGAGAGAAGAAATTATTTTTTATTAGCGTTTTTTTCTTTCAATTTTATTATATCTTATATGTTTTCCTATCCCGATCCTCGCACAACCGATCCTCGCAGCCGCCGGCTTCAAAGAATATTCGAAATTATTCCCGGATCACTGGCCTGGTTTACGCTTATTGGCATGTTTGTTTTTTCTTTTTGGGTTCCCGTCTGGGTGGCTGTTTTCATAATAGCATTTGATATATATTGGCTTTACCGGACTTTTTATATCGCCACTTATTCCATCGTCGCCTTTCGGAAAATGCAATGCCACAAAGAGATTGATTGGATGGAAATCTGCCGAAAAATTTCGGATTTGGATGACATTACCCGCGAAATAAACCAGAAACTTCAGAGCGCCAGAGATATTTTTTCCAAAAAAAAATGGAAATTTTTTTCCGCGGAAAAAAAAGCAGCCAAAAAAAGATTATGCGCGGCAAAAGAAATAAAAAAAGAAATTCAGGAAATTCTCAAGCGGGACAGGTCCAAATTTTTGCGCTGGGAGGACGTTTATCACGTCGTGATGTTTCCTACGGCCAATGAGGGGCCGGAAATCATCGAACCGGCTATCCGGTCTGTGGCTGAATCCGACTATCCGAATGAAAAATTCATCATTCTTCTGGCGACCGAAGAACGGGAAGACGAGAAAAAAAGAACACATAAGATAAATTATCTCAAAAATAAATTCGGCAGCACTTTTTTCGATTTTCTGGTGACTGTCCATAAGGTTGCTCCCGGAGAAATGAAAGCCAAGGCCTCGAACACCACTTTCGCTGCCAAGGAACTGAAAAAATATCTGGAAGAAAAAAATATTCCACTCGAGCAGGTCATTCTTTCCAATTTTGATTGCGACACATGTACTCATCCCCAGTATTTTGCGGCGCTCACTCTGAAGTATATCACTGAACCAAGGAGGCTTCATTTTGCCTACCAGCCGCTTCCGATGTATCACAACAACATATGGGATACAAACGCCTTTGTCCGCATAATCGTCACCGGATCAAGTTTTTGGCATATGGTGGAAGCGATGAGGCCGGAGCATATGGTAACCTTTTCTTCCCACTCCGAAGCCTTCAAAACAATTGTCGATGTCGATTATTGGCCGGTGAATATGATTTCCGAGGACAGCGTCATTTTTTGGAAATGCTATGTTTTTTTCAATGGAGACTACGAAGTAAAGCCGATTCACCTTCCGGTTTCGCTTGATGCGGTCCTGGCGGAAACTTATTGGAAAACTATTGTCAACCAATATAAGCAAAAGAGGCGTTGGGCCTATGGAATCGAGAATTTCCCGCTTTTGGCAAGAGCTTTTTGGAAAAACAAAAAAATCAAACCGATGCGCAAGTTGCGTCATCTTTTCACTATGCTCGAGGGCCATTGGTCCTGGGCGACCAATTCTTTCATCATTGCCCTTCTTGGGTGGCTGCCGGTGATCATTGGCGGTCCGGAATTCAATCGGTCGGTTCTTGCCCACAATTTGCCTTATATGACCCGTTATCTCATGAACGCGGCGCTTATCGGTCTCATCATTTCAATGTTTTTGAGTCTCATGCTTCTTCCTCCGAGGCCGGCCCGTTATGGCCGCAAGCGCTATATCTATATGTTTCTCCAATGGTTCCTGGTTCCGATCACGGCGCCATTTCTCGGAGCTGCTCCGGCTGTCGACTCCCAAACCCGGATTCTCTTTGGCAAATATTTCGGCGAATTCTGGGTGACGAAGAAGGTGAGGAAGAAATGATATGTATCAAGTATAAAGTATTATGTATAAAGTATTTAGATAGAGCATGATGCATAATACATGATACATAATACAAAATACCTTATTCCTTTCATTCTTTCTTTTTTTCCCGTTGTTTTTGCAATACCTTTTTTGTTATGGGTAGGGGAGAAGTGTTCTTTTTCCAAAGCCGCAAAGAGACTTGGAGGATTGGTCGTGATTTTAATTTTTGTTTTGATGGTGATCTTCAACAAAGATTTAGTCATCACAAAACCGATCGCGGGTATTGTTACTGGCGGGTTGTTGATTCTTCTTTTTGGCCTTTGGGATGATCTCAAAAATATCAATTGGAAATGGCAGTTGATATCTCAAATTATTATTGCAATCATAGCGATTAGTTTCGGTGTCCGCAGCGAATTCGTGACAAATCCTTTCGGCGGAATTATAGAGCTCGCAAATCCGCTAACATACACAATACTCTATACACTATACATAATACTCTTCATAAACTCCCTCAACTGGCTCGATGGCGTTGACGGCCTTTCGGGGAGCGTGACGCTGGTGGCGCTCGGAACAATATTTTTTTTGAGCCTTTTGCCCCATGTCAATCAGCCGGCGGTGGCGATACTCTCGGCCATTTCCGGCGGGGCGATTTTGGGATTTTTGGTTTTCAATTGGCACCCGGCGCGTATCATGGCGGGGACAAGCGGCGCCTGGTTTTTTGGCTTTCTTCTGGCCAGCCTCTCCATTTTTGCGGGAGCCAAGATCGCAACCGTGCTCATGGCGACGCTCATTCCGGTTTTGGATCTTGCAAACGTGATTCGGGAAAGACATAAAGTCGGAGAATCTATATTTCGAGGCGGAGACAATCGACATCTTCACCATAAACTGGTAAAATTGGGACTGGAAGAGAAGCAGATCGTGAGCTTGGTATGCGTCGTCAGTGTTATCATCGGTCTTGCGGCGTTGAATTTGAGCGCACTCGGCAAGTTGATATTCATTCTGCTTTTCTCGGTTGGATATCTTTTTATAATGAGATTAATCGACTATAAAATTCCCAATTCCCAATTCCCAATATCCGATAAAAATCCAAATGTCCAATGAAAAAATTCGGGATTTGAAAATTGGTCATTTAGTATTTTGTTAGGAATTAGAAATTGGAAATTAGAAATTTGATTTCATATTCTATGTCAAAAAAAATAATCTTCATAATCATAATCGTCTTGATAATATTGGTGATTCTTCTCAACTACGTCTCCAGCGAATTTTTTTCACTGAAATACTGGAATCCGATCAAAAGGGTTCAGGTAAAAAATGTTATCGTAAAAGCGGAAACGGTGAGCAGCCAAGAAAAAATAGAAAGAGGCCTTTCGGCAAGAGCGAATCTCGGCGAGGGGAGAGGAATGCTTTTTCTGATGCCGAAGGACGAATACCAGCGTTTTTGGATGAAGGGAATGGAATTTTCTCTCGATATTATTTGGATTGAAAACGGAAGGGTAATCGGCTGCGAAGGGAGAATTTCTCCGGACGACCAGCGGATTTTCACATCTCCCGATAAAGCCAGTTTTGTCCTCGAGGTAAATGCCGGATTCTGCGACGCCAACCAAATTCAGCTGAATGATCCGGTTAAAATCCAGTAAAAATGTAAAATTTTCAAAAAACAGTTTCGCTAACTTGTCAATATTGCCTTTAAAAGACGCTCTTGCTAGACTTCAGGGAGAATAATCAATAGGAAATTGAAATATGAAAGAAAAGATGTCCCAGCTTGCCAAGAAGATCAAAATAAACGAAAAGACGATAAACTATCTCCTTATTTTTATCTTGGGCTTTCTTGTCGGCGTGGCAGTAAAGACGGAAGCAAAAAAAAGAGTGACTATCGGATATGGCGACTATCTTGTTTCCGAAATGAAACAGGGATTTGATCTGACAAAGCCAGAGATGCCAAGTGCGCCGTCAGAGCAGCCAGTTCCGGATGGAAACGAAGCTCGGGAGGCTCCCGCGCCGGATGGAGCAGCGACGCAATAAGCGCGAATTTTATTTAGGCGTAATAAATAACTTCATCCCCCATCACTTTTTGAGATGATTCGAAAGCACGGTCAAAAAACCAGTATACTCTATTTTTTTGAGGCTGTAAGTTATCGAGAAAAGTGGTGGGGATAAACATCCAAATGGAAGAAAAAAACGAAGACAAATCGGCGGAAAGGGCGTCGATGGAAAAATGGGAGGGAGAAGAAAAGTCTCAATGCAAGGACGAGACTTGCCACCGCAAAATGAAAAACTATGTTTCCATAGTTATTCTTCTGGCGGGGCTGTTAATCGGCAGTGTTTTTGTGGACGTGGCCCAATTTTTTGGTCAGCAGGGCATTTCGCCGAGAGTGCTCAAAAATGTGGATGTTTTTCCTCTTGAAGGAAAAACCTGGGTCGCCTATAGCGAGCCGGTTGTCAACCTTCAAGTACTCACCGACAGCAAATGCGAAGCCTGTGATCCGACCGAGCCTCTCAAATGGCTGAAAAGGGTCGTTCCGACAACTCTGGCCAAGAAAGTGGAAATGGATTCCGAGGAGGGGAAAGCTCTCGAGGAAAAATTCAATGTCAAGAGCCTGCCGGCTTTTATCTTCGATGAAAATGTGACCAAGACGGACGTGTTTGCTCAAGCCGAGGGAATATTTGAGCAAAAAGACGGGAAATATCTCATGAACACGGAGCAGGTTGGCATCAAGGCCGGAAAATATCTCGATACCCCAAGTGTTTCCAAAGATGATCCGCAAGTCGGACCGGAGGATGCAAAAGTGAAAGTGGTTCTTTTCAGCGATTTTCAGTGCCCCTATTGCAAGACATTCCATGATACTTTCCGGAAAGCCATCGGCGAATATGAGGACAAAGTTTTGTTTGTCTACAAATATCTGCCCCTTGATTTTCACAAACAGGCCAACAATGCGGCCGTAGCGGCGGCTTGCGCCGGCGAACAGGGGAAATTTTGGGAAATGGCGGACAAGCTTTATGCTTCGCAAGCGGACTGGCAGGCTACGGAAGGAACGGCGCGCTTCAAAACCTATGCTTCGGCTCTTGGCCTCAACGGGGCGAAGTTTAGCCAGTGCGTAGACCAAAATGATCCAAAAGACAAGATTGCAGCTGACATGCAGGAAGCCCAGAATTTCGGAATTTCCGGAACGCCCGCCTTTTTTGTGAACGACCAGTTTTTTGGCGGAGTGGTTGCCTACGACGAGCTGAAGAAAACACTGGATGAGGAACTGGCGAAATAGTATCTAGTATCTGGTGTTTGGTATCTTGTAAAAGAAAATCAGTTTCTTTGGAAACTGATTTTCTTTATGGTATAATATTAGGGATGAAACTCGATAAAAAAATATTCGAAATTATTTTTCACGCTCGGGGCGGGCAGGGGGCAAAAACGGCCGCCGAGCTTTTGGCGCAAGCTGCGCTCAAGGAAGAAAAATTCATCCAGGCTTTTCCTGATTTCGGGCCGGAGCGGACAGGGGCGCCGATGAAAACATTTGTCCGTGTTTCCAATGAACCTATCAAAACCCACGAGCCGGTAGTGGATCCGGACGTGGTGGTGATACTCGACGAGACGCTTCTTGGAACCATTGATGCCACCAAAAATCTTGATGAAAACGAAGCCATGATTGTGAATACGACTTCGAACCGTGAAATGGTCAAGCAAAAAACGGGATTTGTCGGAAATATCTATCCCATTGACGCGACTGGGCTCTCAATGGAGGTGATCGGCGAGCCGCGGCCGAATACGGCTATCTTGGGAAAACTGCTCAAAGTCTCGGAAATCGTGAAGCTGGAAAACGTTGTTGATGTTTTTCGGGAGAAATATACCGGAAAAATAGGCGCCGAAAAGACGGAAAAGAATATTCTGGCGATCGAGAAAGCATACGATAGTTTATAGTCGTTAGTTACAATAGTCATTGGCAGTCGGTCTGGTCATTAGTCATGGGTCATTGGATTTTATTTTTCTGAAAACCAAAGACTAAAGACTTGTCTCACAGCTAATGACCAATGTTACCAATGGCCTGCTATTACATTTATGAACTGGGAAAATATCGAAGAAGGTGCAATCATCACGCACGATATAAAAAAGTCTCCCCACACCGGTGATTGGCGATATATGAAACCGCAAGTGGACAAAAAATCCTGCATTGGCTGCGGGCAGTGTTTTTCTTTCTGCCCCGAAGCCTGCATTGACTATGATTCTGAAAGAAAAGCGGATATTGATTACGAAATTTGCAAAGGTTGCGGAGTCTGCGCGACGGTCTGTCCGCAGCATGCTATAAAGATGGCCAAAAACACATGATGAATAATTCAAAAAAAATCGCGCTGACAGGTGGCGCGGCGGCGGCGGAAGCTCTCAAGCAAATCAATCCCGACGTGATGCCGGTTTATCCGATCACGCCTCAAACTCCGATTGTTGAAACTTTTGCAAAATTCGTCGCGGACGGGGAAGCGGCGACGGAAATGATCGAGGTTGAATCGGAACACTCGGCAATGAGCGCGGCAGTGGGGGCGAGCGCGGCAGGTGCGCGGACGATGACAGCTTCAAGCTCGCAGGGAATTTTGCTTATGGCGGAAATTTTGCCGATAGCCTTCGGGACGCGGCTTCCGATTTTGATGCTGGTCAGCGCACGCGCGATTTCAGCGCCAATCAACATCCACGGCGACCATCAGGACGTGATGTTCGTTCGCGACTCTGGCTGGATCCAGATTTTTTCGGAAAACGCCCAGGAAGTTTATGACAATACTTTCATTGCTTTGCGCCTCGCGGAAAAAGTGAGGCTTCCGGCGATGGTCATCATGGACGGCTTCCAAACTTCGCATAGCGTGGAAAACTTGGAGATTTTGGAAAATTCCGTGGTGAAAAATTTCGTTGGCGAATATCAGTCAAAAAATAATCTTCTTGATTTTGAAAATCCGAAATCTTTCGGCCCGGTTTCACTTCCCAATTCATATTTTGAATTCAAAAGGGCGCAGATAGAAGCGATGAAAGAGGCAGAAACCGAATATAAAAATATTTGCCATGAATATGGGAAAATAAGCGGACGAAATTATGATTATTTCGAAAGTTATAAGCTGGACGACGCAGAAAAGGCGATTGTTGTCGCCGGTTCAACTGCCGGAACAGCTAAAATGGCTGTTGATGAACTCCGCGAGCAAGGAGAGAAAGTGGGGCTTCTCAAAATAAAATTGTTCCGCCCGTTTCCATACGATAAAATCGCCGAAGCGCTCAAAAATGTGAAAAATATCGCGGTTTTCGACCGGACAGTATCATTTGGATCAAAACCTCCAATTTATAGCGAGGTAGTCGAATGCCTATACATGATACGTGATACAAAATACATTATACAGCCGTATATCTACGGCCTTGGCGGCCGGGAGATTTTCAAGGAAGATATTAAGAAAATTTTTCAGGAAAATTGGGACGGGAAAGAAACAAAATATATTGGATTAAAATAGATTATGAATAAGGAATTAACAAAGCATTTGGCTCCCGGCCATTCCACTTGCGCGGGATGCGGGATTCCGGCGATTGTGCGCACAGTCTTGGATGCGACAGACGACCTTGTGGTGGTTGTGAGCGTGACGGGGTGCCTTGAGGTGACTTCGACACTGTATCCGTATTCCGCCTGGAAAGTGCCTTTCATTCACAGTGCGTTTGAGAATGGCGGGGCAACAGCGGCGGGAATTGACGGAGCTTTGAAAGCTTTGCGAAAAAGAAACAAAATTCCAGCGGAAAAGAAAATTAAAGTTGTCGTTTTCGCGGGGGACGGAGGAACTTATGACATCGGGCTCCAAAGCCTTTCCGGGGCTCTTGAACGAGGGCATGATTTTCTCTATGTCTGCTATGACAACGAAGCCTATATGAATACGGGCGGGCAGCGATCGGGAGCGACGCCATTTGGCGCGGACACCGAAACAACGCCGGCCGGAAAAAAGAGCTTTGGGAAAAAAGAAAAGAGAAAGGACCTCATGTCGATTGTAATCGCACACCATATCAAATACGCTGCGCAGGCCAATGTGGCCTATCTCCCGGATCTTGCCAAAAAAGCCAAAAAAGCTCTCGAGCTGGAAGGGCCACGTTTCTTGCTGGTGCTTCAGCCCTGCACGAATCTTTGGAAATATGCCACTTCTGAATACGTGCGCATCGGAAAGCTGGCGACCGAAACCAATTTTTGGCCGCTTTACGAATATGAAAACGGGGTATATAAAATAAACTGGGCGACCGAAAAGCCAAAACCCATCGAGGAATTTTTGAAAACGCAGGGGAGGTTCAAGCATTTATTCCGGCCCGGCGGAGAAAAGGTAATCGCGGAAATGCAAAAAGAGGTGGATGAGGATTGGAAAAGATTGGTGAATTTAGTGGAGGTATAAATTTGAAATAACTTAGTATTTCATCTCGTAATAAATAATCGAAACATATGCCAAAACCCAAAGTAAATGAGGAACTTTGTATCGGATGCGGGACGTGCGAGGCGTTATGCCCGAAAACTTTCAAAGTGGAGAACGGGAAATCGAAGGTGATTGCGGAATCCTGCGAGGATTGCGATTGTAGCGAGGTTGTTTCAAGCTGTCCGGTGAATGCGATATCTCTAGAGAGTTAAAAGTGAAAAGTTAAAAGTGAAAAGTTTTGGTGCTCGCTTTGCTCGCGAATCACTTTTATAAATTTTTAATTTTTTCAATTATGATAAACCAAGAAAACAAAGATATTATCAAAACATACAAAAAATTTCTGGTAGCGGTTGTGATCATCACATTTCTACTATCTTCCTTTTTCGGGGCGCTTTTTGGTTTTATGGCGGGAAATCTCGGGCAGGGAAAATTCAGTCTTGATTTTTTGAAAAAAAAGCAAAACCAGATCGACCAGAAGAGCGCCGGGAGCGCGGGCAATACCATAAATATTCCCGATGAGGAATCAGCCGTGACAGCCGCTGTTGAAAAAGCTTCTCCCGCTGTGGTAAGCATAATTGTTTCCAAAGATATTCCCAAAATCCAGGATTTTTTTTCCGATCCTTTCGGCTTTGATCCGTTTTTCAATCCTTTTGGATCGGGGCAACAGCAGCAGCCGGATAATCAGGGCGGAACGGAAAAGCAGGAAATCGGAGGAGGTTCTGGCTTTATTGTTTCAAGAGACGGGCTTATTGTGACCAACCGGCACGTGGTTTCCGATCAGGAAGCGGAATATACTGTAATGACAAACGATGAAAAAAGGCATTCCGCCAAAGTCATGGCGATTGATCCGGTGAGCGACGTGGCCATTCTCAAAATTGAGGCGGGCGGCAATTTGCCGATACTTGAACTGGCTGATTCGGGAAACCTCAAAATCGGGCAGACGGTGATTGCCATCGGCAATTCTCTTGGAGAATTCCGGAATACAGTTTCGAAAGGAATAATTTCCGGTCTCAAGCGCAATGTTATCGCTGGAGATGGGTTTGGGCAGGCAGAAAATCTTAGTGAAGTTATCCAGACCGATGCGGCGATCAATCCGGGGAATTCTGGCGGGCCGCTGCTCAACATCAGCGGGCAGGTAATTGGCGTTAATGTGGCTATGGCCCAGGGCGCGGAAAATATCGGCTTTGCTCTCCCTATAAATATAGTCAAAAAAGACATTGAGTCCGTGAAAACAAAAGGGAGAATTGTCCAGCCCTATATCGGCGTGCGATATATTCCGGTGACGGCGGTGATCCAAAAAGAAAACAATCTGCCGTTCGATTTCGGAGCGCTGGTCCTTCGCGGGCAAAGCATCACTGATTTTGCGGTGGTTCCGGGAAGTCCGGCTGACAAAGCGGGGATTGTTGAAAACGACATAATTCTTGAAATAAACGGGACAAAAATCGACGATACGCACCAGCTCTCCGACCAGATTGCTAAATTCAATGTCGGCGACACGATTTCACTCAAAATTTGGAGCAAAGGCCAGGAAAAAAACGTGCAAGTGACGCTCGAGGAGAGAAAATAAAATACTACGAGTATTTTTCCAAACATTTAGTGTTTGGAAAGCGTTGCTAAGATTCAAAGTTAGGATAATAAAAAATGAGCGGACTATTCCAATATCCGCTCTTTTTTGGGATTTTTTCACTTTTCCTAATATTGAATGTTGGTAGAGGTTATCCGCCCTTTCTATTCTTGCTAAGGTTCAACTTTAGCGAAGCTCCCGCTCTTTTTTAGTATTTCCTATTTTTCCTAGAATGTTAGGAAGGGTTATTTTCCTAAAGTTTAACTTTAGGAATGGTTACGCCGCGGTTATAAATGTGATAATATTCATTGTCCACAAGAGGCGTTTTTCTCATTGTGTTTCATCTCGTTCCTAAAGTTCGACTTTAGGAGGGGTTATTGAATGTTGGTAGGGGTTAAGCTCTACAAACAACAGACAAAAGCCTCACCGAAGTCGAGAGGCAAACCCGTACCCCAACAACCACCGCCAGGCGGACGAAAATGATCTGTATTACTAATTCCACTGCCGCAGGCTCCCCACTGCCCGATGGAGCCTTTATTGGTAAAACCTTGTATGCATTTTCCTGTAAGAGGATCTGCAGACCCTGGAGGAGTACCGTAAGATGTATAACATCCTCCCCCTCCTCCCGTCCCCACCGCCGCTTCAATAGCCCGCTGGGTGGGATCACCGGCAGTTTGGGTTCCGACAGAACGGACGGCTTTGACAAGAGAAATGTCT
>MFSH01000003.1 GCA_001784875.1 Candidatus Moranbacteria bacterium RIFOXYB1_FULL_43_19 | reverse complement strand
TGTGAACCTTTTACCGTCGATAAGGCGGATACGAACATAACCACCCAAGTCCATGACTCAACAGAAACCGACATCACAAATACCTCTATACCACTGGGAACTGTTGTTCATGACAAAGCGACAGTTGCTCCCCAAGTCGGCAGCGTAACTATTACCGGAAATGTGACCTATCACTTTTTCACTAATGGTGATTGCACAGGTGCTTCTTCAAGCGAAACAGTGGCCGTTGGAAATGAATCCAGTGTTACGAGCGCTTTGGCAGCCGGCTCCTATTCTTTTATTGCCGACTACAGCGGAGACAGCAATTACAATTCTTCGGAAGGATCTTGCGAGCCTTTCAGCGTGAACAAGGCGATCCCTGAAATTGTCACAGAACTCCACAACAGCGATGAAAGCGTGATTGCGACAGAAGCCTCAACTCTGACCGTGCATGATCGGGCAACCGTAGCCGGAGGCGTCAGTGGTTTTGCTCCGAGCGGAAATGTGGAATTTTATTTCTTCCCCAACGGAGAATGCAGCGGAGAAGGGGATTTCGCTGCCGGGACAGTGGCTCTTGACGGCAACGATCCAGGTATTGCCCATCCTTCAGATAGTGAAGGCCCGCTGGCAGCTGGTTCATACTCATTTCAAGCATATTACGTTGGCGACGACAATTACGAAGGTGCCAGCAGCTTGTGCGAGCCATTCACTGTTTCAACTTTGCAGATAATCAAAAACACCGCTGGTGGAGATGCGACATTCAATTTTGATGTTGCTGGACCTACGCCATCAACTCCAAGCATCACAACTGTCGCGGGGAATGGATCCACGGCTGTCACACCGATATCATCGGGCACATACAATATTTCAGAAGGAGCGACTGCGGGATGGGATTTGACTTCTGCTGATTGCGTTATCAATGGCGGGCAGGCAATATCATATACAAACGGATCAGATAAAATTGTGGCTCCCGGCGATGGTTTAGTTTGCACCTTCACAAACACCAAGCGTGCAAACGTCACCGTCACCAAATTCAATGACGTGGAAAGTTACGGCACTTATGACGGAGGAGAAGAAGTTCTTTCCGGCTGGAGCATCAGCCTCAATCCAATTTCCGGACAAACTTCTCCGCAAACAACTGATGCAAACGGCCAGGTTGTCTTCAATAACCTGACCGCCGGGGACCATACATTATCCGAAACTATCCAGTCCGGCTGGGAACAGACGAACATATACTGCAACTTTGACAGGGAAGAACGCAGCGATCTTTTACTGCCTGCCAGTCCGATTCAGAATCCTCCTTCTCAAATTGACAATGATAACAGCTATGACTTCTCCGTTTATCCCGGTGAAAATATTGCCTGCTTCATTGGAAACCATTTCACTCCACCCGTACTTGAAATCCAAAAATCGAACAACAAATTTCCGGTTGACCAGGCGCCGGGATCGGACGTGGTCTACACGCTCACCGTCACCGCCCTCGAAAACGACGTGAACGGCGTTGAAGTGACCGACCTGCCGCCCGACGGCTTCACCTACAGGCCCGGAAGCGAGTCCGCTTCTTCGACCGAAGCAGGTCATACCGGCATTGTCCTGGCTCACGCCTATGCTTCTCCGGGCATATGGGATCTTGGAAATATGAAAGCCGGTGAAACCGTAACTCTTTCTTACACCGCGGATATCAGCTCCGATCAGGAATCGGGAAGCTATCCGGACCTCGCCTGGACGGAAGGAAAATCGCTCAAGGGCGATCACGTATTGGGTGAAGGTAAAAATGTCGCTCCACAATTCAACAGTGGACCATTTGTCGGCACGGAAGTGGCGGTGGTGCGCCCCGGAATAGTTGAAGGCGCCTCGGTGAGAATCGAAACCGACACGGACACCGAACATAAATCCCGGAAAATTGTCGTTCTTCCGGCGACCGGGTTTAGCCCCTGGCGGATTGCGGTGGCCATTCTCTTTCTTTTGGGCGGGGCAGGCCTTCTCTGGACGGGAAAAAGAAAGAAAAACGGAAATAATCCGGACGAAAACAACGATATGAGCAACATGACAAAACTTTTGGTTGCCGGGCTCGCGGCCGCTTCTCTCATCTTTGGAGCAGAGGCTTCGCAAGCCGCGACGACTCTCGCGGCCCAAATGATGACGCCCAAATCCCCCTACCAGACGACCGATTTCAATCTCGGGTTTGTGGCGATGGACATCAACTCGAGCCCGATTACGGTAAAATGCTTTGTTGACGGCGCCGAATTCCAGACCGTGAACCTAGCCGGAGGTGGAACATCCGGAAACTGCAATGTGAACTCGGGTGTCATTGCCGGAGCAGGAATATACGATTTCCATATTGTGGCGACAAACGGGTCAGAAACCGTCACCACGCCCGACGCATCAGTCGAAGTTATCCTTGGCGGGCCGGGGACTCCCAGAAACTACAATCGCGCTAAAGTTTCCGAATGCGAACTGAACCTCAAGGTCACAACCGCCGACGACGGCGGCAAGACGGTGCGGGTGGAGATATACCGCTCGACCGAGAGAAGATACACCGCCGACGCGAGCACTTTGGTCACCAGCATCAATGTTGGTTCGAACCAGCCGGTGGACTATACCGACACCAAGCCGGACTGCACAAAGGACTACTACTACGCCATGCGGGCCTTTGACGCCCTCGGAAACGGATCCGGCGTCGCGGCTGACGAACGGACAGTCGTCCGGACAACCGGCGGAGGAACAACAACCATCACCGCGCCCGGCGGCGGAGCCATTCCGGCCGGCGGAGCAACTGCCGGAGCCGCGACTGGCGGCGCCACAGCCGGAGGCGCAGTCGCCGGCGAGGAAACTCCGGGCGGTGAAGAGGCCGAGGCCGCGCCTTCGGGCGAGGAAGGCCAGGTCCTTGGCGAAGAAACAGCCTCTGAAGAGCCGCAAAGTTTTGTCCAAAAAAACAAAGCCTTATCCGCTATCATTGCCCTTGTTATACTGGCGATAATCTACTATGCCTTCATCAGAAAGAAAAAAGCCGGCCTCCCGGGACCGCCGAAAAATCCAGCCGGACCAACTTCCCCAGCAGCCTAAGCCCCGACGCGAGACGGTGCGGGGCAGGCCCGACAGCTTCATGATCACGGGAATCGCGCTCATTGCGATTTCCGTGATTGTTCTTCTATCCATATTCTATCCCGTTCTCCGGGCGGAGCTGGCTTATCTTTTTGCGAAACATAAAAACGTGAAAGTCGTCGGGAAAAGCGAATCCATGGTATCCGCCTCCGGCCCCTCCGAATTCCAGATCCTGAAGCCGGTGGACGAGAATTTCGGCATCGTTATTCCGAAAATCGAAGCCAACGCCAAAGTGATTCCCAACGTTGACCCCCAAAATCCGGCTGCCTATCAGCGGGCGCTCACCCAGGGCGTGGCGCAGGCTCTGGGGACAAAATATCCGGGCGAAGAAGGAAATATCTTCATTTTTGCCCACTCCGGCCAGGACTTTCTCGAAGCCAACCGCTACAACGCCGTGTTCTATCTCCTTTCGAAACTCGAAACAGGGGACGAGATCTTCATCTTCTACCAAACCAAAAAATACCGCTACACAGTGACGGAAAAGAAAACGGCCGCTCCCTCGGAAGCCCAGTATATGGACGACACTCCCGGAAAATATACGCTCACTCTCATGACCTGCTGGCCGGGCGGAACGACCTGGAAGCGCCTCATTGTCCGGGCCGAGCAGCGCTGATGATAGCTTTCAGGTAAGGTTTATTTTTATAATCAAAAGAAAAGCAATCGCAAAACCGATGAGGATGAAAATGACGCTTATCAAAAACCAGTGGCTGACCCGAAAACGGCTCACAAAAAGAAAATTCTTCTCAAAATCAGACAAGAATCTGTTCACATTTTTGTCCATCAGCCTTTTGTTTTTTTGATTCTTGTGGACGGCCGATGAAGAACCGAACAATTTGATGATATCGTAACGCGCCAAAATTCCGACCAGGCGCTTTTTTTTGTCTACGATAGGAATCGGATTCAGGTCGCCATATTCGGAAAAAATTTTGACGGCTTGCGTGAGGGTGGAATTTTCACTCATTGAAAAAGGAGAGGGATTCATCACGTCCTTGACTTTCATCGCCAGAATTTTCTTGACATCCGTTTCGAGAAATTTTTTGTCTTTGCTGTATATATCAAATTTCTGCAGCAATTTGAGAAAAGTCGGGAGATGAATGGACGAACCCTTGAGCGTCAGGTCATATTCGCTCAGCATTCCGACCAGCTTGTTGTCCTTCGCGACAACCGGCAAACCGTTGAAATTGTTTTTCAGCATCAAGTCAACGGCTTCAAGAAAAGGCGTTTCGCGCCTGACCGAAATAACCTCTTTCGTCATAAGTTGGCTTACGGAAACACTCTTGGCCATTTTTTTTGAAAAACCAAAACCTGGCGGCACAACCTGAAAAAACAAGCCATGCCGCCGATTTTAGGTTTTATATAAGATGATTTTATCTCCTAATCAACCGTTGTGGAAACGGGATAGAAGCGTAGCTGCAGATTCTTGAGGCCGCTGTTGTCATACTGCCAATAGTAATCCTGGAGCCGGCTGTCGAAAAGAGGCATTCTGTCCAAGTTTCCGTCTGCGTCAATATCAGCATAGATATAGAGCAGCTGTTTGGAAACATTAGTGAATGAACTTTGCCCCTTGCTGCGGATTTGGATCATCGTATAGACCGAGCAATAGAGCTGACCATCGGTTGGGTCGGTGGCGCAGGTGGTTGTTTCAGAACTGCCACCGGGTTTCCCGAGCGCCCTGGCCCAGACAGAATAAGTGGTTGTCCCGCTGTTGGCCGGGTCGGGATTGGGAAGCTGAAAAGTCGCCGTGCCGTCGGTGCAATTCGCGTCCATAACCTGAAAAGTCCCTTCAGCGAGTTTGACTTGGCAGGATCCGGTCAGGGGAACGAAAATCCGGTGGCCGCTGCTGCCCGTCATATCGGCCGTTTTGTCTTTGGGTACGCCGATCATATTCAGGTTGTAGTGCGCGCCGGAAGGGGCTCCATTTCCCTTTGTCAGGTTTGCCGCACCTGTTGATTGGAACTGCAAAGAAGGGGCGGACGCTTTCTGCGAGGAAATGACCATCAAAAAAATGATAGCCGTGACAACGACGCCGATCAGGACACCAACAAGAACCCTATTCATTTTCACATTATTTTTCATGTGGTTTTTGTCTTTATTTTTTTAGGACTGGCCCGGACATGAGGTTTTTTGGCGATTTGGATCCATGTCGGATTCCCGGGCGGAATCTGACAAGTCGACTGCAACCCAAAAGAAAAGAGCCAAAACCTTTTTAGTCAATGACATTATACCACAAATCCGCTTTTCTGTTCAAAGGGACTTATCCACAGCCAGATTATTTGCCAAAAAAAGAGCCCGGACGCGCGGTTCCGGGCTTTTGGTTGTAGGAAGTGAAAAATTTTTTTCATTTGAGCTTGGAAAGGAACCGCATCTGCATGATCCGGCGTTCTTTCTCACCGGACGGAAGGATGACGACGGCGGTACGGATGCCGACCGCCTTTTTTCCCGCTACGGCTGCCAAGAGAGGCAGTTCGTAAGAACGAATATTGGCTATTCCCCCCAAAGCGATGATGAAGGGCGAGACGGGAGAAAAAATGACCAAATAATCCGCTCCAAATTCAATGATCCAACCCGCAATCGGGGAATCGTTTTTGAATTTCGCCTCGCTTGGACTGGACCAAGATTTGACGGGGAGAACCCCGAAGATGAAGAGAACTGCAACAATCAGCATTTTTCTTTTCATGGCATCCCTCCTCATTGCCGAATTTTTCTATTTTGATGGCAAAAATCCTCCTGCCCGTCTCAAGCGGCTCGACGCGGTTTTCAGCCTGGTTTTTTGTGAGCTCCGCGCCGCATATGGCTCGGGAAAAGCTGTCCGCTGCCATTTTTTTGGCTGTAAGTATTATACAAAACCAGCATTTTTGCGCAAGAAAAGCCTTGATTATGCGGCAAAATCACCAAGAAACGGCACTTATCCACATCTTGGCTTCAAATCATTTGAAAAATAGTGTATCATGAATATATTCGAGCTTCTTTACAGACTATGGTTCAAAAATAAATATTATTTTTAAAAAGCCTTCGCTGAAAAGAAATATCAGCAGGGCCAAAAAAATGAAACAAAGAGCAAAATTATTGTCCGCAGCAGCCCTGGTCATAGCCCTTGCGCTGGGCTTTTCCGCCCTTGCGGCGTCGAAGAGCAACAATTCCGGCGGCAACAGCGGCAAAAGCAAGTCGAACAAATCTTCCCAATCAGCCGGGAAAGCCAAAACCAAAGCTACCATTAAAAGCTATGAAAAAGCCGACAAAACTGTTGGCAGGACCAACGCACAAATCCACAAGGAAAAAACGCAAGCCGTGATCCGGAATCTGGAGCAGGTGGCGACCGAGGAGGAATCGGCCGGCAACACCGAAATCAGCACGGAAGTTGAGCAAGTGGCGGCCGGGGAAGAGCAGGTCCAGGAACCGACTACCGAGGCAATTGAACAGGTGGAAAAGAGGGGAAAACTCAAAACTCTGCTCTTTGGGACGGATTACAAAAATCTCGGCCAGCTTCGGAGCAATCTGGTCCACAACCGGAATCAAATCCGCAAGCTGACCCGGACGATGGCGCAAATTCAGGCCACCGGAGGAGATGTCACCGCGCTTCAAACCCAACTCACGACGCTTATGCAGGAAAGGGAAAGGATCAAGGAAGTCATCACGGCCAATGAAACCAGCTTCAGCCTTCTGGGGTGGGTGATGAAGTTTCTCACCGGATACGACCAGACGCCGATAAACGAAGCAGATGAAGAGCAGCTCACCGAAGAGGTGGCGGAGGCGATCAACACCGATCCGGCCGATGGAGCAGTGGTTCCCGATGATTCAAATATACCCGGCGGCACGACTCCTGCGGCGTCCGACACGACAATAACTCCGTAAATAATCCCGAAACTTAGCTTGGCAAATTTGGCAGAAACAGCCCTGATGTCACGTCGGGGCTGTTATTTTCTGATTATGCCACAAAATCGAGGATTCCGTTTTGTTATCCACTTTTCGGATTTCAAAGAAAAGCGAAAAAAGAGTATAATAATAAAAAGAGTAAATATTAAAAGAAAACCATGAAAAAAATCTCGATGGTTGCGCTTGCGTTTGTTTTTCTTCTGGGAGCAACAATCGCCATCGCAAAAGACAATGGGAACGGCCCGAATTTTTTGAGGCCGCTCAAGATGCAAAAGTCAAAAGTGAAGCATTTTGAAAAAAAGCGGATTTCCGACAGCGATCGGGAAAGGGGCGATGCGCTCGAGCAAATGATCATCAAAGGCACAAAACCGGTGAAACCGGCTCCGCCAGCCGTTGACCCGACGGCCGGAGGCGTCACCGGATACCCGGGCGCGCCGCTTCCGGATGGCGGAAAAAAATATGCCGTTGTTGTTGGCCTTGCCAATTATCCCGGTGTCAGCACATCCACCACGGACGCGCTTTTGCCGGATTTGTGCGTTCTGCAAGTGCCGGAAAGCGATTTGAGCGCTTATGCTCCTGACGAAAACGGGGATTTTGAATCGCTCACAGACGAGATAAAATTCAACTGCAAAGACGGCGACAGCGTGAATATGGAAAAGACTTTGACTGAAAAATACGGCTTCGCAAAGGAAAATGTCCATCGTTTCAGCGATTCCGAAGCCACATTCACGAATATTCAGGGAGCGGTAAGCGAAGTGATGAATAATCTGACAGACAAAGACGAACTGGTTTTCTTCTTCAGCGGCCACGGAGCATTAAGCGAAGATGATGGTGTTGACGAAGGGGACAACGAAATCGTTGATGGTGGTATTGTAGTTTATGACGAAAAGTATCTAGCGGATGAATACGCGAAAATAGGTGTGCCGTATTACGATTCTGTTACTAACGAGACATATCCGGATTACAAAACCTACTACGACACGGTCGGATATGATGACAGCGCCTATATTTGGGACGGCACATTGAGGGATTGGTTTAAGGATCCTCGCACCAAACGCATGTTTTTCGCTTTTGACACCTGCAACGCGGAAGAAATGGATGATCTGGAAGAGGAAGAAATCCCGACAACGGACGGCATCGGCCGAGTGCTGGCGTTTTCCAGCGGGAGATACGAAAGTTCCTACACCTATTATCTCGGCGGAGCGGACAACAGCGGCAATATTCACGACAGCGAAGGGCTTTTCTCGCACTATTTCGTTTTACGGGCGATGTATGACGGGCTGGCGGACGGTTCCAACCCCCTCAAAAAAACCAGCGTGAATCCTCCCAAAAAAGACGGCAAGGTAGCGGTGGAAGAAGCTTTCAGCTATGCCTATCCGCTGGTGAGGGCAGCGTCCAGTTATCGCCAAACGCCGGTTCTTGAAGACGCTTTTACCAATGATTTGTTGCTCTCCAATCTTTAGGCGGGGGTTAATTACGCCACAAAATCGAAGATTCTGCTGAGTTATCCACTGCTGAAAGGTTTCGAGAAGCCGAGAATAGGAGTAAAATAGAACTAGTCAGAAAAAATCAAAAAACAAAAACACAAAAAGCAATTGGAGGATGCTATTCTGTTTGCTTTTTTTTAATATAAAATAATAAATAAGAAACAAAGGGTGAACACTTGTTTTTTACGGGAAAATAAGTGGATTTCAAAAAGCCGACCGGCGTTAGCTAAAAGTTTTTAGTTTGTGCCGGTGGGCTTTTTTCAATTGGAAAATAAAAAACTCATATAACTCAAAGGTCGACGGCAGCCGAAAAACTCTCCCAAATAATTTTTATCGGCTGGCGAAAAAAATCCGCCCGAAATTTGCGCCTAAAATAGATTAGTTGCAAATAGGGGCGGGAATAGTGAGGGAGAGATAATAAATTAATTAAGTATAAAACCCGGTTAAATACTCCGCTTCGCGGAATTTAACGGGGCAAGCAAAAAAATGAACAAAAAAAGAATATTATTGAGTCTTTCGATCATTGTCGCCGTCGGCGCGATTGTCGTCGGCGCGACAATCTCGCAATTCAGCGATGTGGAAAAGAGCACCGGAAACACATTCACAGCTGGCACAATCGACATTGCGATTGATGGAGACAATCCGTGGACAGATCATTATGATATTCCAGATCTGAAACCAGGTGAAACCGGATATATCAATTTTAACATCCAAAATTTCGGTGAAAATCCAGTTAATGTATCAAAACTCCTAAGCAACTTTCAGAATACCGGTGGAGTTCAAGATTATGATTGCAGTTCTTTGGGAGGAAAAACTTCTTCGGAGCCAGAATGTGTTGCTGAAGGCACTACACGAAAAGACGATGTTCAATCCAAGATTGAATATGATTTGTATGTCGAAGTTTACAAAAACGCTGACGACAAAATTTGGTGGCAGGAAATTTTCAATCCGGATGAGAAGAAAACCCTCACCCAAGTTTATGGAGGCGGCACACCCGTTGCTCTCGGGATGATCCCGGTTGGTGGGCACATGCTTGTCAAGCAAAGCTATCACTTTGTTTACAATGCAGGCAACGAATATCAGGGAGATACATTATCCTTTGATATGACCATTAATGGCGAGCAGTTAACCGGCGCGGATGGTTATGCATCTGTTGTTCTTGAGAACAAGAGAATAGGCGAACCTGACTGGGATATAGTTCAGGATGACATCTTTGGTACTTTGAAGTACAAGACTCAAGGACCGGAATTTGTATACGCCTTTACCGGAAAGGCGCCCCTCGCAAGCCACAACTATGTATTGGCTGTAGGCTACAATTCAAGCACCGATGTTGATACTCAAATCGGAACTGGAACAACCGACGTTAGTGGAAATATCACCATTAATGGAAGTTTTGATACTCACAGCTTGACCAATGCAAAAGCATGGCTTGTTCCAGAAGAAAACTGGAGTAGTGGGATGAATTGGTCTGGTTTTCCCGGAATTGTTCCCAAATTCCTTTGGGAGACAGGTCTCATCACCTATGTTGAGAACTAGCACTTTTCTTGTTTGATTGTTGATTGATTCCGCCTCGCGGTTTGCGGGGCGGAGGGATTAGCAATGAACGCATGAAAGAAAATATATTCCAAAAAATATACAATCACATCAGCAAAGAAATGGTCGTTAGCGTCCTGTTTCTTATCATTGCCATTTTTTTCTATGCGAAAGGAGATCAATTGCTCGGCCAAACTTTCGCGAGCGGGAATTTTGATCTCGAGATTGACAACGAATGCAGTTATAACGGTTTTCCCTGCCCGGCGGTTTCCGGCGTTGACACCAGCTGGACCCAAACTGACCTCGGCCCGACCCACAAATTTTTCTTCTTCGACAATGTGAAGCCGGGCGATTTTGGAAGCGATTCGGTCAGTTTTCATCTGATTGACAGCGATGGATGGGGAAGATTGGTGATCGGCAACATTGTGGACAGCGACAACTCCTGCGTTGAGCCGGAAACATCGGTGGAAAGCGGCTGCAACCCCTCGGGAGACGGCGAACTTCGGGAAAATATGGGTTTCTGGGCGTGGCTCGATCAGGGCCAAACAGCCGGTTTTCAGGGAAAAAGTGACCCTGGGGAAGGCGATAATATCCAAAATTATGGCGAAATGACGCTTATTTCAAAGGGTCCCATTGATGCTTTGGGAGAAACATGGGATCTGGCGGACGGCCTTTCCGCCGCCTATGCGAATTTTGGCTGTTCAAGCGCGACTCTTCCGGTCTGCAATGGCTTGAATTCCGACGGCCATATCAGCAAAGATCTTTCCTATTATTTCGGAATTGGCTGGGAACTGCCGATAGGCACGGGGGACGAAGTGCAAAGCGACACGTTCGGAGCCGATATGACGTTTCAAGCTTCGGAATTTGATTTTGATAAGACGGTTGTTACTTTGGAAAATAAGGATGGCAGTTGGAATGCTATCGAGGATGATAGATATGCAGAACTGGCCTATGACGAAGAGGGGCCGACATTTGATTGGGTCCTGAAAGTATTTGACATGCCGGCTGGCACTTATAGATTAGTTTATGCTCCGGATCCATGGCCGCAGGGCATACCGCCTTCCTATAATATAAAAACTGAAATTGCCACCATTACTATAGATTCAAGTGGCAGTTACAACGGATCGGGCAGTAAAGAATTGAATCTTGATCTGCCAGACTCGAGAGACTCTAATTACAAAATTAATTATGCAAAAGTTTGGATCGTTCCTGCTGCCATCCATAACACATATAAAATGACAGGTTGGAATCAAAACAATACTCTATTTGATATGCAATCAGTGAATTATCACGACACTGATCTTGCTGTTCAAAAAACAATCAATCTCGCCGATCTGGGCGCGGATCCCCAATACGGCTATGTTCATGATTATAGCGGAGCGAATGTGAGTTTTACTTATAACACTCCGGCGAACGGAAAATTATCCGGAACAATCACGGCCACGGGCTTGAAGCCATACGCAACTTACCAACTCAAATTCGACGGAATTCCGACTTGCCAGGATTCGGTCAATGGAAACAATGCGGCCAACGAATATATCGGATACAAGGGCCGGTGGTGGGACAATACGACGAATTCAAATACCAACGATGCAGGATATCTTGCCTTTAAAGATACGCATTGCATCAATGGGTATTTGGTTTGGGATTTCATCACGGCAAACGCGAGTGGGAATGTCACAAAGGCCGTGGCGACGGCCAATAGCTACCACGTTTTGTTTTCGGGCGGAGGAGTATGCAATAGCATAAATAATGATTATTTGGCCTATCTCGATCCGGCGCATCCGACCATCAAATTTTCTCCGGCTGACAAAGTGAACGGACAAATCGAAAGATTCACCTGCGGCGGTTTGACGCTCGATGCGGGAAGCTATGATCTGCAAATGACATTGACCGAGGAGTCGTTCCATCAAGGACCGGGAACCTGGACGGCGGTGATGTCCGGGAAAATAAATTTCGGGATATATTAGAAAAATGAAAATTCTCAAAATATTTTATTATTTATTTTTCATTTGTATCGCAGTTATCATCGTTTTGCTGATTGCTTCGGCTTTCCCCATTCCCGGGAACTATAAAGTAATGATCGTGCAGTCCGGTTCAATGGAGCCGACAATCAAAACGGGGGCGGTGGTTGTGGTGAAGCCCAGAGTGGAATATAAAGTTGGGGATATTGTCACCTTCAATCAAGAAGGGTCGAGCAAAAAAACTGTCACTCATCGGATTGTTGAAATGAGAGAAAAAGATGGAGCAGTTGCCTTTGTCACCAAGGGAGATGCGAACAATGGAACTGACCAGCGCGAAATAAAGAAACAGGAAATTCTCGGAAAAATGCTGTTTGATGTGCCTTATGTCGGATATGCGATCGCGGCAGCAAAAACTCCCTATGGTTTTATGGCGCTGATAGTTTTCCCGGCACTGATAATCATTTTCGACGAAATAAAAAAGATCAGGGATGAAATCAGGAAATCGAAGCAAAAGAAATTTGAGTCGGAAAGATTCGATCCGGTGGAAATTGAGCCGGAAAGGAAAGAATTCGTGAGGAGAGAGCCGGAAAAATACGCAAGAAAAACAAAGATTATTTGAAATATATTATGCAAAGCGAAGAAACAAAAATCCCCATCCGAATACTCAAAACCGAACGAAAGCTTGAAAAAAAGAGCAGGATTTTTTCTGTTTTGAAATCCCCACAACTGAAAATTTTGGCCTGTATTTTGGTTATTGCCTTGAATTGGGCCGGTTTTTCGGCGGTTTTAGGAACAGCGGCCTCCTTTTCCGATACGGAAACCTCAATCGGGAATCTTTTTGAAGTCGGGACACTGGATTTCAATCTGGAATCGCCTTCTGATTTTCTTCCAGCTTGTCTCGGCGAAGGCGAGCCCGCCGAGAGAACCATCAGCCTCAAAAACTTCGGCAATCCTTTCAAATATATGGTCTCGAGCGCCGGATTTTCGAGCGAACTTTGCGACTGGCTGATTCTTGAAGCGAATATCAATGGCGGCGATCCGGAATATCTAGGGAAACTCAAAGATTTCAGTGTTGGCCTCTTCGAATTTTCCGATCCGGAAGACTGGGTTTTTAAACTGACCATTCCGCTGGATCTTCCGTCCGAACTGCAGGGAAAAACCTGCAATTTCAAATTTGTGTTTGACGGCTCACAGACCAAAAACGATTTGCCTTTCGGTGAAGGTTTCACTGACAGCGAGGAAATCGCGAGTAGCGTCACCGCCGCGATGTGCCGCGACGCCGAAACAAGAACGATTGGATACTGGAAAACGCATCCGGAAATATACGAAGTGCTTTTGACTCCGCCAATTATGCTTGGAGATGAGCAAATTGTTTCTATTGCAGATGTCGAAAAGGTTTTTGCGGATTATGAACTTTCCATGCGAAACAAGTTGCGCGGTCAGCTTCTGGCGATGAAATTCAATATTGAAGCGTTCGATATTGGCAAGTATGTTCCCGAAGGCGACTCAAGAACCTTGGATGAAATTGTGGAAGAAGCGGACGATTTGCTCAAAGACCCAGATGCTACGAGTGCTGATTTGGAAAAAATGAAAGATCTTCTGGACACGCTTAATAATCTCCATGAGATTAGCATTTGCCCGGTCACTTGCACGAAAAATACAGCCGCGGATATTCTAGAAACAGAAAAAGAGATTGAGGATTTGTTTATGGGCGGCGGCTCAACGCAGGAAAATAATAGCGGAGCATCGGATAAGGACAAAAACAGCAATTTTTCAGGCAATTTGAAGAAAAATATCATTGAGGAAGAAATTGGAATCACAACCGACACGCCCGAACTGGCCTATAATGCTAGCCGGTCAGCCCGAAAAAAAGTGAATATTGTTGTTCCGGGACTCAATATTCTCAAGAAAAAATGGGTGAAAGTGAGGATGAACGGCAAAAATATTCCTATTCTCAAGGTGCGAAAGCGCGGCAATGATACCATTCTTCAATTGAACCTCAAATACAAAAAATGGGCGGTTGGGAAATATGATCTGACTTTATCCTACAAAAATAGGGAAAAGCAGAACGCGAAGGGGAAAAACGGAAAAGTGCGCCAAAAAAATGTCTGGTCGTGGAAAAACACCATCGCCAAGGAACTTTTTTCGATAATTTAACCTTTCCTAAAGTAACCTTTCCTAAAGTCGAACTTTAGGAATTCTCCAGATTTTCCAATCTTTTCCCATCCCGCGAATTGCGGGATGGGGAGAGCGAGGAATAATAACCAAAAAAAATGGAAAAATTTGATTTGCCAAAGCCTCCGACAGATTCTGATTCCGAGCAAAAGCCCAAAAAGAAAATGATCAAAAGAGTTTGCTCGTGGTGCAAAGCGGATATGGGCTTCAAAGAAGGCGCCGAAGGCGATGGAGAAATTACACATGGCATTTGTGAAAAATGCTCCAAAGAGATGGAAACGGAATCCGAATAAACGAAAAAAAACCTTTCCGAAAGCTCAACTTTCGGAATTCTCAAAAAATAGTCCCCCCGCTTGCGAGCAGGGGGATTGTTTTGTTAACCATTGACTTGTCGGTTAACATAGGCTAGAATGCAAACATGAAGAAAGAATTTATTTCAACAGCTGAACTTGCGAAGCTTCTTGGCATCAGCAGGATCGCTGTCTACAAAAAGATCAAGGCCGGAAAGATCAAAGCCGAGAAAAAAGGGCGCAATTATTTCATTGATCGCCAATATCTTCCTGAAATCTTGGACATTGCGCTGACAAGCGCGAAAAAAGAAGCAATAACCAGCGCCGTGAAAAAAACCGTGGAAGAATACGGCCAAACCTTAAAATTGCTTGGAAAAGAATGAAAATAAAAACAATTTCAATCCTTGAAATAGAATATGTCGCTCACCGGCTGGCCAAAGAAACAATGGGCTGGGACGAGCCAATCCCGGATTTCAATTCGCGTTTTCCAAACGTGCTGGAAAGCTGCCTGGCCGTTCCATTCCAGGGTTTTCTTGGCCGTGTTGCCTATAAGGGTCTCATTGGGAAAGGCGCGATCCTTTTTTACCTTTTAGTGAAAAACCATCCTTTCGAAAATGGGAATAAAAGAATTGCCATGACGGCTCTTTTTTATTTTTTGCGAAAGAACAAAAAATGGATAAAAGTTGACTCTCAAGAGCTTTATAACTTTGCCAAGTGGGTAGCGGAAAGCAACCCAAAACTGAAAGAAGAAACCGTGAATGCCATAGAAAAATTTCTCAAAACCTATATGGTTAATCTTTCGTAGAGCTTTGCCTTTCCTAAAGTCGAACTTTAGGAATTCACTTTAGTAATTCAATACTTCGAAACAACCGATATTGGGAAATTGGCTATATTGGCTTGACTTCAGAATAATTTGCTGATATCTTCAGATGAAGATAAAAAGGGGGATTCAACCTCTTAAAAAAAGAAAATAGGAGGATACCGTGCCCTTATTAAGCGTAGAAGCACACCCAATTCCTGGATTGGGGTGGCTCGGCTTTCTTTGGCTTCCCTCACGGAGGCAAACTGAAAAAGCCCGGCAGGCATTGGTGAATTTAGGAGAAAAAGAATTCATCTTTGCCGCCCATCCGTTCACCGAAGAGTTTGCCAATGGCAGACTGAACATCGGCACAAAGGTGAAAATTGACGGCAGGGTTCTCGCCTTGGAAGGCGTCTATCCGAAAGCCGGATATCCCGAAGCTATGGTTTTCTGGGACGACCGGAAGAAATGCCACGTGCAGTTCAATTTCCTGCCGTGTTACGCCGGTTGGGAAATTCTCGACTACTAGCTCATGCCAAGAAATATGTTGGCCTCGATCGCTTCGGCGGCAGGGGCCTTTTATATTTCACCAACATCCAACGTTGGGAGAATGCTTTGGAATGGGGACAAGCTCGGCGGGTTGTTTTTTTGACAGCCGCTTTTTTGGATGATACACTTCAGGGCTACAAGTTTTTTCAAAAATTGCAATAAGGAGGCCAACTATGAATCGGCCAGCTTTGATAGTTTT
>MFSH01000002.1 GCA_001784875.1 Candidatus Moranbacteria bacterium RIFOXYB1_FULL_43_19 | reverse complement strand
GACCATCAGGAAAAAGTTCAATCAAATCAACTCAGGCTGTTTAAATTTTAACAGGATACCCCGCAGCTTGCTGCGGCTGGGTAATTCATTTCTTGAACACCCAAAATTTGTAGCCGATGAAATTCCAGATAAGGGAAATTCCGGTAGCGGCGACTTTGGCGAGATTGGCCCAAAGAACGCTGCTGATGCCAAACATTGGCGGAACGTATGTAGTTATCGAGAAAACAATCAAGCTGTTGATGGCTACGCCAACAATACTGACACCAATAAATTGCGAGAATTTTTTGGCCTTATCTTTATTCGATTTGTCTTGAAAGGTCCAATATTTATTGAAAAAATAGCTGTTTACAGTTGCGATGGAAAATGAAATAGCATTTTGCACCAGCATATATGGTCCTTTCGATATCTCGGTCAAAAACATTTCGAGATTGAGAACCAGGAAATCCACGCCGGTGTTGACTACGCCGATCACGACAAATTTGGAAAACTGCTGGATTACAGGATATTTCTTTGTCATATCCGCCAAAAATTTTTTACACATGTTTTTTTATTTTTTTATTTTTAAATCGCTGGCTTACTGGCTTCTTCCCGCAGTTTTTCCAGTTCCGGTGTCCATTCATCGACAAAATCACTTTCCAACTTTCCATCCTGGCCGAGATTGTCCTGGGTGCTTTTAATAATCTTTTCTTCCTCTTTATCCTCTTTTTCAAAATTTTCCGGGCTGAATTCGCTGACCGAGCCTTTTTTCACCAAATTTTCAATAGCGCCCCAGACTGATTCACTGTCACGGGGAACGACCACCGTGACCTCGTCGCCGGGTTCAGCTTTGAAATAGGTGACAGAAGCGAGTAGCACGCGGTAGGCTTTTCCATCAGCGATGACAACATAATTCCCGAGATCATCCTGACTGACGATTCCAATGATGCGCTTTCGCTCCACCGGGCCGATTTGCTTATAAACAAAAGAACCGTCCGGAGTGATTGTAAGCTTAAGCATATCTCCCTCGACCAGCTTGGATTTCGAAGCATAGTTGGCCGGGACAGGATATTGCTTTCCGTCGGTTCCCATCATAACTTGTCCGTCAAAGGCTCCTTCCACTATTTCTCCTTCTTCAGAAGAAACTTTCGGAGCGGATTTTTTCACAGGTTTTCCTTCAAGCTGAGCCAGCATCGCACGCGCAGACACAATAGTGCGCTCGGCGTTTGAAATCATCTCGCGAATAGCCGCAATTTTCTGGAGCTCTTGACTTTCCTTGTTTTCATTTTTTTTCTTTTTTGGCATCTAAATAAGGGCGGCAAGTCCACAAAAGAAAAATCCCCCTTGAGAAACTAACCGCTTTTGTGTTTCTTTTTGTGTTTACGTTTCAATTATATAATGGCTTTCAAAAGCATGCAAGCCCGGTAGCAGAAATTTGACTCCATGGGAAAATCAAGCTAAGTTTCAGCGCCAGTTTCAATCTAATGATTATTTTAATATATTCCTTAATCTTTGTCTAAAGCCAGTCAAATTTTCACTACCGGGCAAGTCCTTGACAATCTCGGTATGTCAATATATGCTGATATGATTTTGCGAAATTATAAATCAAAAAGAAATTCATGGGTTATTTCAAGAAAAAATGGGTTTTGGCGTTTATATTCATCCTCGCAGCTGCCTCCGTGGCGGCTTTTTCCTATTATATCAATACCGCGGCAAAGGCTTCTTACGAATTTTCAGAAGCGAAAAGAACCGACGTCAGAAAAACAATTTCGGTGTCGGGTTCGGTGAAACCAGTTGCGGCAGTTGATCTGGCTTTTGAAAAAACGGGAAAAGTCGCGGCCATCAATGTCCAAGTCGGAGACCAAGTGAAACTTGGGCAGCAGCTGGCGATTTTGGACCAGACTGATTATTCGGACCAAGTTAACCAGGCTTTGGCGGGCCTTGAAATTGCCCAGGCGGGCCTTGCGCAGGCGGAGGCGAACCTGAAAAAAGAAAAGGAGCGCAAAGATGAGCTAGTGAATACCCACGCCTCCAAATACACTGTCGATGTCCAAAGGGCGCAGATAAAGTCGGCACAAGCCCTGGTTGATATCCAAAAAGCACAGATCGTATCAGCGCAAGCCGCTCTTCGAAGCGCGAAAGATCAGCACAAGAAAATTGTACTTTCATCTCCGATCGAGGGAATAGTATCCGAAAAAAATATCGATATAGGCGAGATTGCCAATCCGGCCAGCCCGGCATTTTCTGTGATAAGCCAGGACACTTTCAAGGTTGAAGCTTTCCTCAATCAGAGAGATGTTTCAGAAATCAAAGAAGGAGATATGGCTGAAATAACTTTTGACAGCTGTTTGGGAGGAGAAAAAGTTGAATTGCCGGTGGCTGCGGTTGATCCGGCCGAAAGCCAGGAAAACGGCAATCCGGTTTATAAAGTTTCCTTTGCGCTTGGAAAATCAACCGAGTGCTTGAAATCAGGCGCGACGGCCAATGTTGAAATTGTCGCTGCAGAAAGGAAAAATGCCTTGGCAGTGCCTGTGTCTTCAGTCATCAAGCGAGGCGGCCAGAATTTTGTATTGACAGAGGATAGCGGGCAAGGTCTAAAGGAAAAGGAAGTGAAAATTGGCATTGAGGAAGAAAGCGGAATGGCGGAAATATTGTCCGGCATCAACGAAGGGGAAAGGGTCGTCAGTTTTTCAAAATAATAATTTTAGGATTATTTCGGAATAAAGAATAAATATAGATATGGGAGAATCAAAAGAGCAATTCCAACGGGATTCGGAAAATGAAAAATTTTCTAACAGGCAGCTGCTTATAGTTGCGGCGGCTGTTCTATTCCTTGCCGGGATAATCGTCGCAGTTCTGTATTTGAGAGTCTCGGCTAGCCGGGTTTATGATGAAGACGCTGAGGTTTCCGCGCCCGAGATAATCCTATCGGCCCCAAATCCCGGTATTTTGAGGGAAATCTTTGTCCAGGAAGGACAAATCGTGCCCAAAAATTTTGTTGTGGCGAAAGTAGGCGAGGAACTGGTCAAGACAAAAGAAGAAGGTCTGGTTATCTTTGCCGCCAAGGAAATCGGAAAAATTGCCAATCCAAGTGATCCGGTGGTGACAATGATAAATCCGGCCAACCTTCGGGTAGTCGCGAGAGTCGAAGAAAACAAGGGTCTAACACGAATAAAAGTCGGACAGCGCGTTGTTTTCACGGTTGATGCTTTCGAGTCCAAAGAATATCAAGGTATCGTCGATGAAATAGGAGCAAGTTCGAGAGAATCAGCCCTGACCTTCGATATATCATCACAAAGACCGACCAAAGAATTCAACGTGAAAATTCGCTTCAATCTCAGCCAGTATCCGGAACTCAAAAACGGAATGTCGGCGAAAGTGTGGATCTATAGATAGGTCATAGGTAACTAGGTCATTAGCCGTGAGACAAGTCATTAGTCTTTGGTCGCAATAAATCCAACGACCTATGACCTGACTCACTGCCGATAACCAATGTAACCAATGACCTAATTTTATTTTATGCCAAATAAATCAGAAGCAATTTATTCCCCCTGGCTGATTCTTGCCACTGTGATGGTTGGGACGCTGCTGATCGGTTTGGACCGGACAGTGGTCAATTTGGGCGTGCCGAAGATGATGAGCGAGTTTGGAATCACCGTGACGACCGCCGGATGGATCGCAACCGCTTACATAATTTCCAACGCAGTCTTCGTTCCCGTTTTCGGAAAATTGGGTGACATGCTTGGCGACCGTTTCATATATCTTTGGAGTTTTGTCGCTTTCGTGATCATCTCTCTTATAGCCGGGCTTTCCTGGAGCATCGGGTCGCTTATTTTTTTCCGGGCTATTCAGGGGCTGGTCGGAGCGGCTATTTATCCGACGGCCATGTCGCTCATCACGAAAACCTTCCGAGACAAGCAAGCCCGAGCCCAGGCGCTCGGCATTTGGGCCGGTTCATTTGCGGCATCAGCTGTTATTGGCCCCCTCATCGGTGGCCCCCTCATCGACAACTTTTCCTGGAGGATGCTTTTTTACATAAACTTCCCGATTGGAATCATTGGAATTTTGATGGTTCTGGCTTTCCTTCCCAAAGACCGGTCGCTGGCAACTAAGGAAAAATTTGATTATGCCGGGTCTATTATTTTGGCAATTGCGCTTTCCAGCTTGGTCCTGGTTCTTGATAAAGGGCAAGAGTGGGGTTGGTCGTCGCTCAAAAGTTTCATTGCATATTTGGCGACATTTATTTCGGGAGTTACATTTTATTTTCTCGAAAAGCGGATGAAAAATCCGCTGATTGATCTCAAGTTTTTTCAAAATGCGATTTTTGTCTCAGCGCTTTCGGCAACCTTCGTTTCTTTTGGCGGATTTATGGGAGCGATGTTTCTCATTCCGATTTTCGTCCAGACTTTTTTGGGATATGGCGCAACGGAGACAGGATATCTTTTCTTGCCGCTGGCGCTCACCATGATGATTATCTCACCGCTTGGGGCGCAAATATCAAAATATGTCGCGCCTCGCTGGTCGGTTTCCGGCGGAATGCTTATTTCGACAATTGGTTTTTTTATTATCTCTCAGCGCCTTGATCCATTGATGAAAGGAAGTGATTTGATTTTTCCACTGTTTTTGTTTGCGGTTGGGATGGGGCTTGGAATGGCACCACTCACCAACGCCGTGGCCAGTTCTGTTTTGCCCCGCGAAGTGGGAATTGCTTCTGGTATCTTGAACCTCACGCGGAATATCTCTGGAGCGATCGGGATTGCCGTTTTCGGGACTTTGCTCACCAGAAATATTGAAAAAAATATAATCGGCATAAGCGCCAATACAACCATCAATTCTTCCTCGCCAATATTCCAGAATATTGTTCCCGGGCTCGTTGTTCTCAAGGCTGAAGTAGCGTCATATAGCCATGTCTTTTTTGTCGCATCATTTGTCATGCTTGTCGGCGCGATCACCGCGCTTACACTGCGAGAATCTTCGAAGGACTATTCTGATGAAGCGGAAAAGAATAAAGATAGTGTTTTTTCAGAAATTTAAGTGAAAAAGTGGATAACTTGTGTGTAATATTTGCATTGAGTCGCTTGTATAAGCGATTTTTTATTTTGGCGGGAAGTGTTGACGGATGTTTTCAGGTGGTTTAAAATGTAATCATAGTGTTGCAAAGTGGATAGAAGTGGGGATAACTAGGCCACTTTGTGGATAAGCAAACGGGGGAACACGGTTTGTATTTTTCTTTGTCGTCTCAAAAATAATGTTCATCGGCGAATATTCTCACAATATAGATCCGAAAAAGCGTGTGGCTATTCCTTCAAAATTCCGGGAAGTTTTTTCAGGGCGGGCGGTTGTCACGCGAGGACTTGATAAATGTCTTTTTGTATATCCCATGAAAACTTGGGAGGATTTGTCTTCGAAACTTGGAAGTCTTCCGATGGGGGAGTCGGGAACAAGAAGTTTCGTGAGGCTGATGCTTGCAGGCGCGGTTGACGTCGACATGGACAAGCTTGGCCGGGTGCTTATCCCGGACTATCTCAAAGAGTATGCCGGGCTCAAAAAAGAAGTGGTGATCGCGGGACTCTATAACCGTCTCGAAATCTGGGACGGCGAGAGCTGGAACAAGTACAAAAAGGAAGCTGAAAAAAACACAGACGAAATTGCAGAGCAACTTGGTAAACTCGGAATATATTAGATCACATAACACATAGCATGGAACATGGAACAAAAAAACTTTGCTGCCTGCTCCATATTATGTGCTCCATGCTCCATGACGCATAAACCGGTCTTGCTTGAGGAGGTTATCGAGAATTTGAATCTGAAACCGAGGATGACGGTTGTCGATGGAACACTTGGAGCGGGAGGACATTCTCTCGCGATTCTCAAAAAGATTTTGCCGGGCGGAAAATTAGTTTCGATCGACTGGGATAGGCGAGCAATCCAAAATTTTGAAAAAAGATTAAAAAAGGAAGGTTACGATATTCAGGAAGGGGTAAGCCCCGCACCAGTGAAAAGTAATAATCATGACAAAATTCCCTTATATTCTTTTAGGCCAGTATGGCGGGGGGACCAAATTGTCTGCCACTGGTGCGGGGTGAATGACAATTACGCGAATTTAGATAAGATCTTTGGAGAATTGGGACTCAACAAAGCAGATGCGATTTTGATTGACCTTGGGTTCAGTTCTGACCAGATCGAAGACGCGGGGAGGGGATTCAGTTTTCTTCACAACGGATTGCTCGATATGCGCTATTCTCCCGAAACGCAGAAGATGACGGCGGCGGACGTTGTCAACAAATATTCCGAAAAAAATCTCGCTGATATTTTTTGGCAATATGGAGAAGAAAAATACGCACGCAGAATTGCCAGAGAAATTTCAATAGAGAGAAAAGGCAGCAAAATTGATGATGTTGAGAAGTTGGTAGAAATTATTTCGAAAGCAGTTCCGGAAAATTATAAGCGCGACAAAATTCATTTTGCAACTCGAACATTTCAAGCTTTGCGAATTGAAACAAACCAGGAACTCAAAAATCTGGAGACATTTTTAGAGAAAACAGAGAAAATTTTAGGCAGAAGTTCGAGACTGGCAGTTATCAGTTTTCATTCACTTGAAGACCGGATTGTCAAAAATTTCATTCGAAAGGAATCAAGAGACTGTATTTGCCCGCCGAAATTTCCCAAATGCGTTTGCAACCACAAAAAAAATCTCAAAATAATCACCAAAAAACCGATTCAACCAAGCGAAAAAGAAATTCGGGAAAATCCAAGATCCAGAAGCGCAAAAATGAGAATAGCAGAGAAAATATAAAAATAAACAAAAAATTCACCCTGTTGAATGCCGCTTAGCGGCAATTTCGCTCCGCGAAATTATTTAACAGGGTAAAGGGGGACGAAAGTCCAATGAGCCGTTATCTTACCATCACCAACTCCAGTTCTGTCCAGTTCGGTGAAAGAAAAAGATCCATTGATTCCAGTCCGAAAATGGGACGGGTGACTTTGAGTTTCCTTCTCGTGGCACTGGTTTGCGCGGCGGGAGTTTTTTATATTTTCGAAGTGAACAATTTGGCGACGAAAGGCTATGAAATCAGAAATTTGGAAAACCAGCTCAGTAAGCTGAAAAAGGAAAACGAGAATCTCCGAATCCAGGAAGCGGAGCTCAAATCGATGTATAAGATTGAAGAAAAGACCAGAGATCTCAATATGGTTGTTCCAAAAGATGTGAGTTATCTCAACTTGCCGGGAGATATGGCGATGAGATAAGAATATCAAAAGTCAAATATAAAAAATCAAAATTTGGTATGCGCTTCGCGCATGATTTATTTTATAAAGATGACTAAGAGCAAATTTTCCAATCAAAAAACCGGTTCTCTCAAAACAAACTTCCGGATATATGTTCTGGTCGTTTTTATTTTGACAGTTGTCGGAGTTGTGATTTTTCGTCTTTATGGCCTTCAGGTTCTTGCTCACGAATATTATCAGGAACTGGCTTTTGACCAGCACAAAGTTTTTGACGACCTTGTCTCAAAGCGCGGAGAAATATTTGTCAAAGATGGGGACGGATATTATCCCGTGGCGGTTAACAAAGAGCTAAATCTTGTGTATGCCGTGCCGCGCGAGGTCGAAAATCCGGAAGAAACCGCCCGCCTAATTGCCCCTATCCTTGAGCTTGATGAGAGGGAGACAAGGGAAAAACTGGACCAGCCCGACGGCTGGTATGCGGTGCTGAAACACAAAGTGGACGAAAATAAAGCTGATGAGATAAGGGGAAAAAAGTTGAAAGGCATTTATTTTTCTCCGGAAGAAGAACGTTTTTATCCCGGCGGGACTTTTGCCTCGCAAATTGTCGGCTTTATCGGTTCCGACGGCAACCGGACCAAAGGCCGGTATGGGCTGGAGGCCTATTGGGATAAAGAGTTGGCCGGGCAAGAAGGCCGGCTGGAACAGGAGCGGGACACGGGTGGTCGCTGGATTTCAATCGGCGACAGGAATGTTGTGCCGGCGGAAAACGGAGCCGATCTCTATCTTACGATTGATCACACAATCCAGTATCGCGCCGAAATGGCGATCAAAAAATCGGTTGAAAAATATAGCGCCGACAGCGGAACAATAGTCATTCAAGAGCCCCATACGGGAGCAATCCTGGCTATGGCGTCCTGGCCGACTTTCAATGCCAATGATTTTTCCGGAGTGGAAGATATGTCGGTTTTTTCCAATCCGGCAGTGAGCGGGACGTATGAATGCGGATCAATTTTCAAGCCCATCACGATGGCGGCGGGGCTCGACACAAAAGTGGTAACACCGGACTCAACATATACTGACACGGGCGCGGTAAACGAAGCCGGATACACGATCAAAAATTCAGACGGGAAAACAAATGGAGTTCAGACGATGACCCAGGTCCTTGAAAAGTCTTTGAACACGGGAGCGATTTTTGTTGAAAAGCTTCTGGGAAATTTGCGCTTTTACGAATATGTGAAAAATTTCGGATTTGGGCAAATATCGGGAATTGAAACAATCGGAGAGGTTTCAGGGAATATTTCAGGTGTGGCGGAGCTCCGAAACATAAATTCATTCACAGCGTCATTTGGACAGGGGATTTCAATGACGCCGCTTCAGCTCGCGAACGCTTTCGCGGCAGTTGCCAACGAAGGCGAATTGATGAAACCTTATCTGGTTGATAAGACCGTGAAAGGCGATGGTGAAGAAACAAAAACCCAGCCTCAGGAAGAAAAGCGGGTGATATCGAGGGAAGCCAGTCTGGATCTCACACGAATGCTCGTCAGCGTTGTCCAAAACGGGCATGGAAAAAGAGCGGGAGTTCCTGGCTATCTTGTGGCTGGGAAAACCGGAACGGCTCAAGTTCCGAAAAAAGAAGGTGGCGGTTATGAAGAGAATGCGCATGTCGGCTCTTTTGCCGGATATGCGCCGGCTTATGATCCGAAGTTTGCTATACTTGTAAAGCTGGACAATCCAAAAAACGTCGAGTGGGCCGAATCAAGCGCCGCTCCGACGTTTGGCGAAATGGCAAAATTCATGTTAGATTATTTCAGTGTCGAGCCGACAGAGGAATACACTGATAAAGATGTAGATATATTTAACGCCACCCACGACGTTTCGATATATCAGGCACCGAAAGAGGAAGAAGTTGCTCCGGAGCAGCCAACGCTGCCAGATGAAGAAAAGAAAGAAAAGAAGAAAAATAAAAACTAAAAATGAAAATCTAAAATGTAAAAGTAACAGCTAAAAACAAAAAACTTTTGCATTTTCGTTGTCGTTTTCTGTTTTTAGATTTAAGTTTTTAGATCTTGTTATGAAATCTTGCAAGATACTGCTATTAGAAAAAATATTGAAGTATTTCGCAACCAAAACCTTGCGCCGTTTTAAGCCCCGGGTTGTCGGTGTGACAGGTTCAGTCGGGAAAACTTCGACCAAAGAAGCAATATATACAGTTCTTTCTTCGAAGTTTAAGGTTCGAAAAAATGAGAAAAACTACAATAATGAAATTGGACTTCCGCTCGCCGTGCTCGGACTGGAAAGCGGGGGGGGAAATTTGCTGAAATGGGTTTTTGTGCTGATTGATTCCTTTTTTAATTCTTTTTTTGGAAGCAAAAAAAAATATCCGGAAATTTTGGTCCTTGAAATGGGAGCCGACCGGCCGGGGGATATCAGATATCTTGTCAATTTTTTGAAGCCGGAAGTGGGAGTTGTGACAGCGGTCGGGATTAGCCACCTCGAATTTTTCAAAGATAAAAAGCAAATTGCCAAAGAAAAAGGAACGCTGGTCAAATATCTTGCGAAAGAAGGAATGGCCATTCTCAATTTTGATGACGTCGAAGTGAGAAAAATGACAGAAGAGATTCACCCCCACACCAATTCTTCGGTTAAAAAAAATCAGAAAGACAGAAATATTTATCAAGCAGAAAAAGGTGGGATTGGTGTGGGGGTAAAAAAAATATTTTATGGTTTTTCAGAAGAAGCAAACGTTCGGGCTTCGGATATTTTTTTCGGATATGAAAGGACGGAGGATTTTTATGGAGGAGATCTCGATAAGATAAAAGGGATCAGTTTCAAGTTGAATTATGATGGTGCGTCTGTGCCGGTAAGGCTGATGCAGTCAGTCGGCCGGCCGCAAATTTATTCCGTTTTGGCAGCGGCTGCGGCTGGCGTCCATTTTGGGATGAATCTTCTTGAAATTGCCAACGCTCTCAAAAATTTTCAATCTCCCGCGGGGAGGCTCAACATCATCGACGGCATAAAAAATACAGTTATCATAGAAGACAGCTACAACGCCGCGCCGCAGTCAACCCTGGCGGCGCTCGAGGTGCTTGAAAAAATAAAAGCCCGCCGAAAAATTGTGGCTCTTGGAAATATGCTTGAGCTTGGATCAGAAACAGAATCGGGACACAGGGAAGTCGGAAGAAAAGTGGCGGAAGTGGCGGATGTTTTGTTCGCGGTGGGGGATAAAGCCAAATTCATCGCCGACGAAGCGGAGAAGGCTGGCCTTGACAAAAACCAAATATTTTTCTATAATGATTCCTCCGAAGCTAAAATCCCTATTCAGAAAGAGCTTGCCGAAGGCGATGTAATTTTGATAAAAGGTTCCCAGGGAGCCAGGATGGAGCGTCTATCCGAGGAAATCATGCGCCATCCCCAGCAGGCCAAAAAATTGCTTCCCAGACAAACTGAAGAATGGAAAGACAAGTGATTAGTGATAAATATAATAAAAAAAGCCTGTGGATAAACCCTATTGACAGCAGTCTGTTAAGAGGAATAAAATAAAGAAGCGTTGAAATGAAAAGAGGAAAATAAAATTCGGGAAAATTAAATATCTAAAGAGAGCTTGCGGTTGTGAAAATAAACCCCATTAAATATTCGCTTCGCGAATTTAACGGGGCAAGTAGGGGACAGCCGTCAGCTCTTTAACAAACGATCCATGCGATACGCTGGGTCGTTTTGTGTTTACCCCGCGCCAGTTCAAGCTACAATCTTGGTTTTTGAACCGTCTAGGGGCGAAGCCGCTTCGCGCTATTTCGTGAATTTTGGAAAAAAAATAGCCGGAACTGGTGCGGGGTTTTCAGGAGGAAAGAACGGGAAGTCTTGGGTCCGATTTAGGAATCAAACGAAAATTTGATTCTCAAGTCGGGCGCAAGACTAACCAAATTTTTTATAAAATTTTTCCGGATCCCCCCAAGGGGTCTCGAGGAGGCGTCATGGTAGATTTAAAAAATGTTGGCCAGATTTGCCTTAACGAGGCAAGGAAGGGAGAATGTGTCAACTGTCTCTGGTGGGAATGGAACGCTGCAAATAAGCGTTGCGGAAATAGCCAAACGCACGTGTGCCCAACGTATAGGGGCACACTGTTCCAGCACCTGGGAACCCATCAAATCCTTCGCCAACCCTCAGCTTGATTCTCAACGGAGAAATACAAATGCGAATCCTGATACTCTTTTTACTCTCGGGGTCCAGTTTACTTCAGCTGGCCCCTTTTCTTTTTGGAAAAATTTTAATTATCCGAATAAAATATCAACAAGAAAATAAAGCACTACCGTATTACAGATAACGGTAGTGCTTTATTTTGCTTCAATGTTCTGGAGTATCAAAACAAAGTTTGTTACCCGGTATTGTTGAATCAATGCAATAGCGCAATGATGCGGATACTAGTTACATTCTCGCTACTTGTATCTTGTAGACAAAAGAGGAATTTTTGTGTAATGTATGGGTTGGTACACCCGTTTATTCATATGCTGAGTTCGCCCGCCTGCTTTGAAATGCTATTATTTAATAGTATAAAGGCCCAATCAAGACCAAGATAGTTTTATTCTCGAGCGAGCAAACTAAAGATGAAAGCATTTCGGGCAGGTCTAGCCCGGCCCAGGACACTAGGTTCTTCCACCACAGGCGGACAGGCATCCTTGAAAATATTGCGGCCCTATCGTCTAGCGGCCAGGACGCCAGGTTCTCATCCTGGTAACCGGGGTTCGATTCCCCGTAGGGTCAAAAATAGTATATAGTATTTGGTATCTAGTATTTTGTATTTTAGAATAAAAAAAACGCCTGGGTTAGGCGATTTGCAGTTTTGTATCAATTGTCCTTATAAAAAAAGGTGCCCCGGGCACTAGGTAATGATACGCGCGATGGCGTCCTAGTGCCGCAGGGCGGTATGTTAGCGGTTATACAGGGTTAATTATCCCTGCGTCTGGAGTTGAAGGTTTTGCTCCTTCCGTTGATGGCGGGCGCTGGACCCACGTAAGTCATTTCCGAATAGCCGAGGGAGTCGAGGGCATTTGCTGCTTCAACAGGGCTCCCAATCACTTTTTTTTCGGGTCCTTTACCCTTTAATGACCATACTCCAGTCATAAAACCCACTCCTTAAAATAATAGTTTGTTCAAGAATGGCTTCGGCGGTTGATCATTCCGCCACCCTTGCCGCTGCAAAGGACCTCCTTTCTTTTCTATTTGTTAGCTAATATAATAATCAAAAAAATCTCTTTTGTCAAATAAAATCCAACAAATTGCTTTATATAAAGCATATTTAGATTATATGGACGCCAAAATCGAACTGCAAAACTACAAAAAAGCGCTTGACCAGAAACTTGCCCAATATTTCACCAAAAAGCTTCAGGAAATGCACGAGGTTGGGCCATCGGCGCGGGACGCGGTGAAAAGCATTCGCGATATGTTGCTCGCCGGCGGGAAACGGGTGCGGGCCAGTTTTATGTATTGGGGATACCGGGCGGCAAACGGCAAGGACTTTGAAAAAATCATCGAAGCCTCAATGAGCATCGAGCTCACTCATATTTTTCTTCTCATCCACGATGATATAATTGACCGGGACGATTTCCGCCATGGAGTCCAGGCGATCCACAAAAAATATGAAAATCTGGCGAAAAGATTTTATAAAAAAGTTGACCCGAAGCATTTCGGGGATTCGATGGCGATTGTAGTTGGGGACATGGCGGCGGCCTTTGGAAACGACATAATCTTCAATTCCCGCTTTGCGCCAGAGAGAAAGCAGAAGGCCCTTTCCAAACTTCAGGAAATTGTCGTAAACACTGTTTCCGGGGAAATTTTGGACGTGATGCTCGAAGCCAAAGGCCAGGCAAGCGAAAAAGAAATTCTCGAGGTCCATCGGAACAAAACTGCCAAGTATACGGTCGAAGGCCCGCTACATCTCGGTGCGCTTCTCGCCGGCGCGGATGAAAAAATGCTGAAAGTCTTGAGCGAATACGCCGTTCCAGTGGGAATTGCTTTCCAAATTCAGGACGACATCCTGGGAGCTTTCGGAGATGAGAAAAAACTGGGCAAGCCGGTCTGTTCCGATCTTCGGGAAGGGAAACAGACCCTTCTCATTGCCAAAGCGCTCGAGAATGGAAATGCGGAGCAGAAAAGGCTGATAAAAAAACTTTTAGGGAATAAAAATGTTTCTGAAAGTGGCATAGAAAGCTTCAGGCAAACGATACGGGAAACTGGCTCCCTCGACTATTCCCAAGCTTTGGCGAAAAAATATGTCGAAAGGGGCAAAAAAGCCATTGAAAAATCTGACTTTGAAAAAGTTACCAGGGAATTCCTGGTCGGAATCGCGGATTATATAGTGAAGAGGGAGGTCTAGGTTTTGGTCGTTGGTTACAATGGTCATTGGCTGTGGGACAGGTCTTTAGTTTTTGGTCTTGGGTCATTATAAAATAAATCCAGTAACTTATGACCGATAACCAGACCCACTGCCCACAGCCTTGTTACAATAAACAAAATATTTGTCTTATATTCATTTCTGTTATAAAATTATCTTAGACCAAACGGAAAGCTGGACTTTCTAATTTTGTTTTTATTATGTCCGATAAGTTTAAAAACATTCCTACCCACGTCGCTATCATTCCTGACGGAAATCGGCGCTGGGCGAAGAAAAAAGGACTCAAGCCCTGGGACGGCCATGACGCGGGAGCAAAGAATCTCGAAAAAGTTTTGCGGGAAAATTTGGATTTGGGAGTGAAGTACGTCACTTTCTGGGGATCGTCGCTTGATAATCTCCGCAAAAGGCCGTTTCGTGAAAAAAAAGCGCTGCTCGATATATATCGGAGGTACTTTTTGAAGTTGATTGACAGCGAAGATATCCACAAAAATGAGGTGCGGGTGAATGTAATAGGAAAATGGGAGGAACAATTTCCGGAAACGATCAAAAAAATCATCCGGAAGTGCATGCGCGAAACAGAAAAATACCAGAAATTTTTCCTCAATTTTCTTTTAGCCTATTCAGGAGACGACGAGCTGGTTGAGGCGGCGAACAGCCTCATTGAGAAATGCAAAGGCAAAATGAAGCGTATTACGTCAAAGATGATAAAGGACCACCTAATGACGCGGGATCTTCCGCCGGTTGATCTTCTTGTCCGCACGGGCGGCGAGCCGCATATGAGCGCCGGTTTCATGATGTGGGACCTTCGGAACGCCCAAATGTATTTTTCGCCCGTTCTCTGGCCGGATTTCAATGAAAAGAAAATGCGTGAAGCGATTGCGGATTATTCAAGGCGAGCAAGGAGATTTGGACGCTGACGTGCAATTTTGAATTTCTAATTTCGAATTTCGAATCAGTTTCGAATTAGTTAATTTTGAAATATTTAAAATTCGGTCATTCAAAATTTAAAATTAAAAAATTAGAAATTTTATGAAAAAAATATTTTTGTTTGCGTTAGCCTTTGTCATTCCCGTTCTTGTGTTTGCTCAGGACAGCTCTAAAAAAAAGGCCTACTATTTCTACGGTGAGCAGTGTCCACATTGCAAAAACGTGGACGAATATTTCCAGGCGAATGGGATACACGAAAAGTATGACATCACCAAACTCGAATTTTCAAATCCTTTCAACGCGCGACTTCTCATGAAATTCGGAGAAAAGTTCAACAGTGAGTTCAAGGGAAGCGTTCCGGCAATTGCTTTTGCTGATAAGTTTATTGTTGGCGATCAGCCGATTATTGATAATTTTGTCCGAGAAATCGACTTGGCGGAGAACGCCAATGTGTTGCCGGACGCGGGAAATGCTGAAAATGCAAATGAAAATGACACCAAGCAGGAAAGCCAGCCGGTTCGAAATGAAAACGGAAACAAAAAAAGCATTTTTCCCGTATTAATCTTTGCGCTCGTTCTTGTCGGGGGAGGAGCGCTTGTTTATCTAAATCGTAAAAAAACTTAAGAATAAAAAATATGGCGCATGAGTTCACAGACCAAAATTTTGAAGCCGAAGTTTTGAAAAGCGACAAGCCGGTCCTCGTTGATTTTTGGGCGGCCTGGTGCGGACCCTGCCAGATGATGGGGCCGATTATCGAGGAATTGGCGGAAGAAGTGAAGGATAAATTCAAAGTCGGGAAAGTAAACGTTGATGAAAACCGCGAAACGGCGGCGAAATACGGGATAATGTCAATTCCAACATTGATTATTTTCAAAGGAGGCAAGGAAATGCAGCAATTGGTGGGAGCGCAATCAAAAGAAGGATTGAAGGAAGAGCTAGAAAAGGTGTGAAATCCTAAATTCTAATTTCTAAATCCTAAACAATTTCAAAGTCTGAATTACCAAAACTCAAAACTTTTTGAAAATTTTATTTTTGATATTTGAATTTATTTAGGATTTAGTGCTTGGGATTTAGAATTTTTGGTTGAATTGCATAATTTTCTTGTATTAAGCTACACTTATGGAAAACAAGATTTATGATTTAATGATAATTGGTTCCGGGCCGGCGGGGCTCACAGCTTCAATCTATTCTTCCCGATACAAGGTGAAGCATCTCGTGGTTGGCAAAGAGCCCGGCGGACAAGCCAACGAAGCCCACCAGATTGAAAACTGGCCGGGGACGATTTCAATATCCGGCTTTGAGCTTCTCCAGAAAATGCGCCAGCACGCCGAGAAATTGGGAGCAGAAATTCTGATGGATTCAGTATCCAGCGTCGCCAAGGAAGGGGATATATTCAAGATCACGGCTCATGCCTCCCAGTACCACGCAAAAAATATCATTTTGGCTTCGGGAATGGAATACAGGAAACTTGAAATTCCCGGGGAAACTGAATTCAAGGGCAAGGGAGTTTCGTATTGCCCGACTTGCGACGCGGCTTTTTTCAAAGATAAAATTGCGGCCGTCGTCGGCGGGGGAAACAGCGCCGGGTCAGCCGCTTTGCTTCTTGCTCAATACGCTAGAAAAGTATATTTGATCTATCGGGGAGAAAAACTCAAAGTGGATCCGGCTTACGGGGAGAAAATTTCAGCCGAGGGGAAAATAGAAATTATTTATAATACGAATATCAAAGAGATAAAAGGGGATAAGGCGGTTGAAAAAATTGTTCTGGACAAGGAGCGAGATGGGAGCGGCGAATTGGCAGTTCAGGGCGTTTTCATTGAAATCGGAAGCGAGCCGGGAATCGAACTCACAAAACAGCTGGGCGTGGAAACGGATGAGCAGGGATATATTAAGGTGGATTCCGGCCAAAGTACGAATGCTCTGTGTGTTTGGGCGGCGGGAGACGCAACCAACGGATCAAACAAATTGAGGCAGATTATCACTGCGGCGGCGGAAGGAGCGGTGGCGGCGGGAAGCGTTTATAAAAAATTGCAGATATCAACTTAAATTGGCTTGCCATTTATTAGATTTAATTTTGAATTTCCAATTTCGAATTTCGAATTAATTTTGAATTACTTAATTTCGAAATTATAAATTCAATCATTATAAATTGATTCAAAATTCAAAATTCAAAATTCAAAATTCAATTAAACGTATATCCGGATCTAAGATAGAAATCAGAAGTCGCAATAAACTTACGAAGCATAATTTACCGCTAATCTATACTCCCGGTGTTGCCAAACTTTCTCAAAAAATAGCAAGGAAAAAAAAACGGGTCTATGATCTCACTTGGAAAGGCAGCAATGTGGCAATTGTGACAGACGGCAGCGCAGTTCTTGGATTGGGGAATTTGGGCCCGGAGGCGGCGCTTCCGGTGATGGAAGGGAAAGCGGCGCTTTTCAAAGAACTGGCGAATATTGATGCTGTGCCGATAGTCTTGAGCACTCAAAACACGACAAAAATCATTGAAACGGTGAAAAATATTGCTTCCGGATTTGGTGGAATCAACCTTGAGGATATTTCCGCTCCGAGATGTTTTGAAATTGAAGAGAAACTGGTTAGGGAGCTGGATATTCCCGTTTTTCATGATGACCAGCATGGGACGGCCATTGCCGTTCTGGCGGGTCTCATAAACGCGCTCAAAGTCGTAAAGAAAGATATCAGCCGTGTCCGGATCGTGGTTTCCGGTGCGGGAGCGGCGGGAACAGCTATCACGAAACTGCTGAAAAAATATGGAGCCAGAAATATCATTGTTTTTGACAGCAAGGGGTCGCTTTGCTGCCGGTGCGCGCGAGATGTGCAGGGCGCTAAAAAAGAAATTGCCTGCGCGACGAACAATGACAGATACATAAAGGATTTGGGAACAGCTCTTCAGGGAGCCGATGTTTTTGTCGGAGTTTCGGCGTCAAATCTCCTGAAAAAATCGGATATTTCGAAGATGAACAAGAGAGCAATCGTTTTCGCCATGTGCAATCCGGAACCGGAAATATCCTATAAGGAAGCCAAATTGGGCGGAGCAACAGTTGTTGCAACAGGCCGGAGCGATTTTCCAAATCAAATTAACAACGCTCTTGTTTTTCCGGGAATTTTCCGAGGCGCGCTCGACACCCGGACAAAAATTATTTCAGACAAAATCAAGATAAAAGCGGCTCTCGCCATTGCAGGCTTGGTGAAAAACCCAAAAAATGATAGAATTGTGCCAGAAGTGCTGGACAAGCGGGTGGCGAAGGCAGTGGCAGGAGCTTTCAGATAAGATATAAGAAATAAAAAATAAGAAATTTATTTTCTGTCTTTTTTATTTCTAATTTTGTTTTTGCTTTCTTATATCTAATTTCTTATATAAAAATGAAAATACACAAAAAAACAATTGAACAGGAATCTCGAAGCCAAATTGAATTCATAGACATTACTCACGAAGTCGATGAAGCCGTCAAGGAATCAAAGATTCAAAACGGACAAGTGCTGGTTTTCTCCGGACACACAACGGCCGGAATCACCATAAACGAAAATGAATCTTTGCTTCTCCAGGATTTCCAAAGGCTCCTTTATCGGCTGGTGCCGATTGACGAGAGATATTCCCATGACCTTTTTGAGCTGAAACGAACAACCCGCTCCGACGGGAGAAGCAATGGCCACAGCCATTGCAAGAACCTTCTTATCGGAGTTAGTGAAACCGTGCCGGTCGAAAATGGAAAAATGCTTTTGGGAAGCCTCCAAAAAATTTTCCTGGTCGAAATGGACGGGGGGAGAAAAAGGAAAGTGATTGTGCAAATAATCGGCGAGTGAAATCCTAAATCCCAAGCACTAAATCCTAAACAAATCCAAATATCAAAATCCAAATTTTCGAAACGTTTCGAGTTTGGTTTTTTAGATTTTAGTGTTGTTTAGAATTTAGATATTAGGATTTAGGATTTTTAAAATCTATGAATAACTTGATAAAGGATTTGATATATCAGGGTTATCTCAAAACAGACCGGATAATTGACGCTTTTTCGAAAGTCCGGCGGGTGGATTTCGTGCCAGTTGAACTGGAAAGCGCCTCACAAGCCAATATTCCGCTCCCCATTGGACAGGGGCAGACCATTTCCCAGCCACTTACGGTGGCTTTTATGCTGGAAGAACTCGGGGCTCTGCCGGGAGATAAAGTTCTGGATATCGGCTCCGGTTCCGGTTGGACAACAGCGCTTCTCGCTTATATTGTCGGAGAAAAAGGAAAAATCATCGGAATGGAAAGATTCAAAGATCTTTGCCATTTCGGGATGAATAACGTGAGCAAATATCACCTCGTCGAGGGCGGACGGGTGAAAATCATCTGCGCTGACGGATCTAAAGGTTATGTCAATGAAGCGCCCTACCAGCGCATCCTGGTTTCCGCCGCCGCGGATGAAATTCCGATAGAGCTTAAAAAGCAATTAGCCGTCGGCGGGCGCCTCGTGATTCCGGTGAAAAACAGCATCTGGACGGTTGAAAAAATTTCTGACAAAGTTTTTCATGAAGTTGAATATCCGGGATTTGCGTTCGTTCCGCTGGTGAATCAGAATGAATAAACTTGGCGAACTTTTTCGTAATAAACTATGTCTTGACATAATGCATGAAGAAAGTATAATAAATTAGCACTCGTCTGAAGAGAGTGCTAATCAATAAATTACAAAATAATGGACTTAAATAAGCTTACTGTCAAATCACAGGAGGCTCTCCAGGGAGCCCAGCAAATTTCACAAAATCTCCAGCAAAATATGGTGGATGTTTTGCATCTTCTTTACATCCTTCTCGGCCAGCAGGAAAGCATTGTTCCGACGATTATCGATAAACTTGAGGTAGAAAGGGAAAAACTGAAGCAAAAGATATACGCCGACATAGAAAAAATTCCGAAGGTGACCGGCACGCCCCAGTTTTATCTTTCCACTGAAATGGCAAGCGTCCTTCAAGAATCCTTCAGTCAGGCCAAAGCGATGGGAGACGAATTTGTCAGCACCGAGCACATGTTTTTGGCTCTTCTTGAGGTGCCGAGCAACGCCAAAAAAATGATGGAAGCAAACGGGATTGCGAAGAGCAAAGTCGCAAAAATATTGAAAGAAGTTCGCGGGAGCCAAAAAGTGGACAGTCCGATGCCGGAAGGAAAATACCAAGTGCTTGAAAAATTCACCATAAACCTAACTCAAGAAGCGGCCCAGAAAAAACTTGATCCGGTCGTGGGCCGCGAGGAAGAAATCCGCCGCATCATGCAGGTGCTCACGCGCCGGACAAAAAACAATCCGGTCCTGATTGGCGAAGCCGGAACCGGAAAAACAGCCATTGTCGAGGGGCTCGCCCAGCGGATCGTGGCCGGCGATGTTCCGGAAAACTTGAAAGGAAAAGAGATTCTGATGCTTGACCTGGGACTTCTTCTGGCCGGTTCGAAATTCAGGGGGGAATTTGAAGAGCGGTTCAAAGCGGTTATCAAGGAAATCGAAAAATCGGCCGGCCGCTATATTTTGTTTATTGACGAGCTTCACACTCTGGTCGGAGCCGGGGCGATGGAAGGGGCAATGGACGCATCGAATATGCTCAAACCCGCCCTGGCCCGCGGAAAAATAAAAGCCATCGGCGCGACAACTCTCAAGGAATATCAAAGATATATCGAGCGCGACGCTGCTCTCGAGAGGCGTTTTCAGCCGGTGTATGTCAGCGAGCCTTCAGTTGAAGACACGGTTGCCATTCTCCGGGGACTCAAGGAAAAATACGAAGTTCATCACGGAGTCCGAGTGACTGACGCGGCGCTTGTCGCGGCCGCCAAATTATCGAGCCGCTATATCACGGACCGCAATCTTCCCGACAAAGCGGTGGATCTCATCGACGAGGCTTCTTCGGCGCTCCGAATGGAAATTGACAGCTTGCCGGCTGAAATTGACGACCTTGAACACCAGAAAAGAAAACTGGAAATCGAAAAAGAAGCCATCAAAAAAGAAAAGGACAAAAATTCCAAAAAACGCCTCAAAGAAATCGAAAGGAAGCTGGCCGACATCAAGGAAAAAGTGAACAGCTGGAAATTGCAATGGAAAAGCGAAAAGGACCTAATTACCAATATCAGGGCTCATAAAAGCGAAATTGACCGGCTGAAAAGCGAGTCGGAAATTAAGGAACAGAAAGGAGAATTGGCTATGGTGGCTGAAATTCGCTACGGAAGGATTCCGGAACTGGAGAAGAAAATAAAAACCGAGCAAAAAAAACTGGTCGTACTCCAAAAAAAGAACCCGATTCTCAAAGAAGAAGTTTCTGAAGAAGATATTGCCAAAGTGGTTTCCCGCTGGACGGGAATTCCAGTTACTAAAATGCTGGAAGGGGAAATGGAAAAACTCTCGAGAATTGAAGAAGTTCTCAAAAAGCGGGTAGTCGGCCAAGATGAGGCTATCCGGGCCGTGGCAAATTCCCTGCGTCGCTCGAGGGCCGGAATTTCCGAGGAAAACCGGCCAATCGGATCATTTATTTTTCTTGGGCCGACAGGCGTTGGAAAAACAGAACTGGCCAAAGCCTTGTCTGAATTCTTGTTCAACGACGAAAACGCCATGATCCGGGTGGATATGAGTGAATATATGGAGCAGCATTCGGTGGCCAAAATAGTCGGATCTCCCCCGGGATATATCGGATATGAAGAAGGTGGTCAACTTACGGAAAAAGTGCGCCGAAGGCCCTACAGCCTTATTCTCTTTGACGAAATTGAAAAAGCCCATCATGATGTATTTAACGTCCTTCTTCAGATTCTTGACGAAGGGCGTCTCACGGATGCCAAGGGGCGGGTGGTAAATTTCAAAAATACCGTTGTTGTGATGACTTCAAACGTTGGCTCGGAGATAATCTACAAAATGCAGGATTTTGGCTTTCGTGACGGGAAAAGCGAAAAAATGGTTCTTCGCGAAGAAGAAATGAAAGAAAAAGTGATGCAATCCTTGCGCGAAAAATTCAAGCCCGAATTTTTGAACCGGGTTGATGAAACCATAATCTTCCATCCGCTTGGAACCGAGCAGATAAAAAGAATCATTGAACTTCAGCTGGAGCTGGTGCGCCTTCGCCTCCTTCAAAAAAATATCAAGCTGGAAGTGAATCCGGAAGCGGAAAATCTTCTTGCCAAATCCGGCTTTGATCCGGTTTTCGGGGCGCGGCCCCTGAAACGCGCCATTCAGAATATGGTTTTGGACGAATTGGCCCTTCGGATCATTGAAAGGAAAATAAAAGAAGGAAGCCGGGTAAAAGTCGGTGTGAAAGGCGGAAAAATATCAATTGTTTGAATTGTAAATTGTAAATATAAAGTAATTGGTAATTAGTAATTGGTAATTAGGACTTTTTGTAATCCTATCCCAATTACAGATTATATATTACACATTACGACTTTGCTTTGGGAGTTTAGTATTTTGTTTCTCACCCTTTTGTATTTCGGGGCGCTCTGGATGGCCTTTAGCTATCCGGCCAATTTTCTCTGGAATGGGATAATTTTTCTTTTGGTTCTTCTTATTTCCATAAAGTGGATTTCCCGAAAATATTTCCACTTCATTATTCTCGCTTTTCTTTTTGTCGGCTCTGTCCTTCTTTTGCCGCTTATTGATTCACCCTCCCAGGCCAAAGCCTTCCTGGTTCTTTCGGCCGGAGTTTTCTATCTGGCGGTTCTCGGCGCGTATCGGCTCGGAAAATATGAAAAAGATCTGACCGCCAAGGCGATGTCCAATCTGGCGGCACTCTCCGCCCTTTTTTGCTGGTTTACGGCCGGTTATGGCTGGTATCTCAATATTGCCTCACCAGCCTGGATAATCATGATTCTTTTCGCGATTATCACTTTTCCCATTGCTTACGCCTTGTTTATCGTCAATGAACTCAAGATGAACCGCAGCCAACGTGTTTTCTATGGGGTTTTTCTTTCCTACCTGATAGCGGTTTCAATCTGGTTTCAAAGTTCCTGGCCTTTTGGATACTTGACAACCGGCGTGGCTGCCCTTATAATCTTTTATTCTGGATGGGAAATTATCCGGAATTATTTCTTGGACAAAATGACGGCAAAAAGGCTGGCTTTCAACATACTGTTTCTGGCCGGAACAGCTTCGCTCATTCTTCTCAGTGCGAAATGGTATCCGGCTGTTTAACTTCATGACTGGAAAAGAAGGAAAAAACAGAATAAGGAAAAACTGGATCCGAAAAATTGTGAGGATCGTTTTTTTTGTTTTGCTTGTATTTTTTCTTTCCGGAGCCAGCTTGATTGTCATTGACCGCTATATATTTCCGTATCTTGCGACTGTGAAATGGGCGGGAAAATACGATTTTTTCAAAAAAGCCACCCAAGACATTGTCGTGGTGAACAAAACCGAGCAAGTGACAGTTTCCGAGGACCAGACAATTTCACGATATTCAAACGAGTCGGCTTCGAGCGTGGTTGAGATTTTATCCCTGAAAGACGAAAGTAAAGATCCGGGAAAAATGAAAGACGCGGATTTTGTGAAATACGGGAGCGGACTGGTTATCACCGCTGACGGGCTGATTCTCGCCCACAGGGAAGCTATTTTAGATGAAAAGTCGAAATATCGTATCTTTATCCAAAAAGACAAGTTCTTTGACGCCCGGCTGGTGGCGATAGACAGTTTCACAAATCTTGTCCTTCTCAAGATTGACGGCGCTCCCAGTCTTCCGGTGGCTTCCTTTATCGCATCCGAAGACATGAAAGTTGGAATGAAAGCCGTTGCTATCGGGAGAAGCGGAAACAATTTCCAGGCTATTTATAAAGCCGGCCTCGTGAGCCAATATGATTCTGATTTTTCGCTGGCGGGTGCACTGCCGCTCTCGGACAAGCTGCAAGGTGTTTATATTGCCGATTTTGACATGAATGAAGAGGGAGACGATAAAGTGGTCGGCGGAGCAGTGTCCAATTATAGCGGGAGCGTGATTGGAATTCTGGGTGTTCGAAAAATATCCGGCCAAAAACAATATTTCATTGTTTCTTCAGACTTGATCCAGGAGCTTATGAACCATTATATTTCAAGCGGATCGGTGAAAAGGGGAACTCTGGGGGCCTATTATTTTTCCCTAACTAGCGAGTCAGCCGCTCTTTTCGGCAGTCCAGACCGGGGAGCTCTGGTATATTCTCCCAGCGGACAGCAAGGTTTGGCGATCATCGCGGGAAGCGCGGCCGAAAAGGCGGGGCTCAAAATTCAGGATGTGATTCTGTCCGTGAACGGAGAAGAAGTGAACGCGGAAAATAATCTGGCGCGCCTTGTCTCAAAGCATAAGCCGGGGGAGGAAATCAGCCTGAAAGTCATGCGGGATGGGCAAGAAATAGAGTTGAAGGCGGTTTTAGAATAGGTTATTGGTAACAAGGCAGTGAGTTGTGGGTCAGGTCATTAGCAGTGGGTCGTTGGGACAAGAGTCCCACAACTTATGACTCACAACCAGTCCCATTGCCCACAGCTTTGTAACTCACAGCAAATAACCTTGACATTGCACCGGAATTTCTATAGTCTGTATAAGTGATTTTAAGAAAGAAATATTATGTTAGCTGTAATAAAGACTGGCGGAAAGCAGTATCTTGTCAAAAAGGGCGATAAGATAAAAATTGAAAAAATCGAGGGGAAAGAGGGAAGCGCGGCGAAATTTTCCGAAGTTTTGTTTTTGGGCGACGAAAAGTCCGTCAAAGTCGGAAATCCTTTCTTGAAAGGCGCGGTTGTTGAAGGGAAAATTTTGAAGCAGGCAAAAGCCAAAAAAGTTTGGGGAATCAAATATAAGGCAAAAAAAAGGTATAAGGTTAAATTCGGGCATCGCCAGATGTTCACCGAAGTGGAAATTACGAAGATATAATATTGATATTCTATATAAAAAACAGCTCCGACGTCACGTCGAGGCTGTTTTTTTTATTCCTAAAGTCGAACTTTAGGAATGATACCACGTTTATCCGCATTTTTCGATTTGACACCAAGCGTCGGGGGGGGGGTATTCTGAAGGTATAAAAGTAATTCTTCACAAAAAAAACCAATGAAAACCAAAACAAAGCGTCAACAATCAAAAAAAGCTTGCCCGCCAGTAGGCAAAGGTTCCGCCCTCCTTCTCACCACCATTCTCCTTTTCGTAGTTCTTTCCATGGTAGTGAGCCTTTCCTATGTGACGGTCATGGAACAGCAAATGAGCTCCAAAACCAAAAGCTCCGTCAGCTCCTTCTTCAAAGCCGACTCCGGAGTAGAATGGGCGCTCAACAAGATAGCTAACGCGACTGGAACCACAATTATCAGTGTTTTCGATGACTTTACTGCGGGAGGAAAAATACCTTGTCCCACGGGATTTGGCTGTGATCTTTATCTTCTCGATGAAAATGGGAAAGTTATCATCGCTGACGCAGATATCTCAACCGTCAAAGCCGTCCGCGCTGTCGGAACCCAAACCACCGGGGATCCCACCCAGCGCGCCATCGAAGCGGCGGTGGCGGCGGGAGGAAGTTTTTCATATACAGCCACTTGTTTGTACGATGCTAAAATGGCAACTCCTGTATGTCCCGCTTCTGTTGTTATAGGGACACAGGGGCTCTGTGACAGCGGATTTAATGTGGCAAAAGACTTGGGTGAGTGGGGGGTTTGTTATGGTTCTACGTCTGATTGGTGTGGATATTCTGGATGCAACATTAATGGCATTGGCGGAACTGGCACTTTTTTTTATTCTCCCGGAAGCAGTTGCGGAAGTGTATTTCCATACAAAGCCGCTCTTGGCAAAGCGTATTTGTGCTCGAAATAGAGTTTTGCTAAAGTTAACCCTTCCTAAAGTTCGACTTTAGGAATAGAGAAAAACGGGCATTTTCAGCTCGTTTTTTGTATAATCTCAAAAAATCTGTTATCCTAAAGTCGAACTTTAGGAGAGAGATGAAATACGATGAGAAAAACGCCTCTCGTAGAAAATGAATACTATCACATCTATAATCGCGGCGTGGACAAGCGAAATGTTTTTTTGGATGACAGAGATTTTTCTCGGTTTCTTATCTCGATGAATCTTCTGAATGATATGGAAGACGGAGCGATGATAAAGTGGCGCGACTACAAGAAATGCGTCAAAAATGCCAACCTCAATCACTTCCTAAAGTCGAACTTTAGGAAAAGAGAATATCTTGTGGATATTGTCAGCTATTGCCTTATGTCAAATCACTATCATATGATTTTGAAGCAAAAAGTCGAAAAAGGAATTGAAAAATTTTTGCAAAAACTAGGCACAAGTTATACGAAATATTTCAACGAGAAGAATAAGCGAAACGGCGCCTTATTTCAGGGTAAATTCAAATCTTCGCAGATAAAAAATGAGGGTTCACTTTCGAGATTTTCAGTTTACGTGAGTTGCAATAGTGAAGTGCATAAAGTTTGTGCGGCGAAAAGTTATTCCTGGTGCAGTTTTTCGCATCACATTGGAAAAAGCAGAGATACTTTAGCAAGAGATGAAGAATTTAGAGGAGATTTTAGAAATCCCAAGGAACTAGAAGAATACGCGGCAGAAAATATTGCCGACTTTCAAATGAGAAAACAAGACAAGGATATGGTTTTTGAGTAAAGCTATTCCTAAAGTCGGACTTTAGGAACAAGTGAATTGGTTATTTTGACGATTCCAATTGCAATCAATCCGCCGGCGAGAGCTGTGAAAAGCTGCGGCCAGTGCATCATGACAAGAAGGGGCGAAGCGACTTTTATGAGATAAGAAGTAATCGCAAAAAGAAAAAAGAATTTTAGAAAAGATGCCGAGACAATACCCGCAAGCGGGTATTTTTTCAAGGTGTAAAAAGCGGCGACGAGAATTATATTAGACAAGATGATAAACGGAATCAATACCGCCATCGGCGCGGGGAGCAGACCGCGCATGAGAGCGATTGACGACGGCAGAGTGGCGACGAAAGCTGCGTTTACGAATCCCACGCGCCAAACGGCTAAAAATAGCAGGGCGTTCACGATTGTGCCCGTGACCCACTGGTTTTGCGGCGTATGGGCCAGAAGGGCAGGAAGAACGACGGCGGCAAGAATCATAATAAGCGTCCAGGCGAGGTCTTTGGTTTGGTAAGTTGCGACAGGAAAAGTTGTCGCAATTGTCTCCGTGTTGTTGTTTTCGATCATATTTTTAAATTAGAATTTAGAACTGTGAATTGAGAATTATAAATGGGAATATTGAATTTTGAATTTCTCGTTCTAGATTCCCGTTCTCAATTCAAAATTCCAAATTCACAATTCTTCAAGTTTATTTTACAAAACTTCTCCCTTTTCCGCAATTATGTTAAAATACATGTATGTCTCTTCAAAAGATTCTTGTCCAAATTGAGCCAAAGCCGGAAAATTTGCTCCGGGCGCTCAAAGCCGCTCAAAAAGAAAACAAATACATCGGGGAAAAAGAATGTGAAAAAATTGCCGACTATTTCTCGTTGCCTCTGGCGCGAATATACAGCTTCGCCAGTTTTTTCAATGAAATCCGGACCAAAAAAGAAACCAAAAAAAATATCAGAATCTGCTCCGGGGGGCCATGTCTCTCGAAAGATTCAGCCAAAGTAGCCCGTCAAATTGAAATGCTTCTTGGTCTTGAGGCTGGAAATGACGCTCACCCGAAATATAAATTGGAATACATAAGCTGCCTGGGGCTTTGCGACCGGGGACCGGTGGTTGAAGTGGAAGGACAGATTTTTGAGCGAGTGAAACCGGAGATGGTGGATGATATCATACAAAGTTACTTATAGTCTTTGGTAACAAGGTTATTGGCAGTGGGTTTGGTTGTTGGTCTTTAGTCAATAGTATCTTTCTAATAACCAGTGACTAATGACTTGTCTTACAGCCTATGCCTAATGTAACCAATGAAATATTATAAATGCAAATACTAACAAAAAACTGGAATAAAATAGATCCGCTCAGAATCGACAGCTATATAAAAACCGGCGGTTACGAATCTTTGCGCAAAGCCATTCGGGAAATGACGCCGGAAAAAATAATTGAGGAAGTGAAAAAATCCGGTCTTCGTGGCCGAGGCGGGGCCGGTTTTCCAACGGGCGATAAATGGGATTTGGCGGCAAAAACTCCAGCCAAAGAAAAATATTTCATTTGCAATCTTGACGAGTCGGAGCCGGGAGTGTATAAGGACCGGACAATTGCTGAAAAAAATCCGCACCAGATCATTGAAGGGCTTCTCATCGGCGCGACAGCCATTGGGGCGAAAAAAGCCTTTATTTATATAAACGGATACTATCGAAAACAAAACGAAATCCTGGAAATCGCGCTTGAGCAGGCCCGGGGAAAAGAATTTATCGGACGCTCTATGTTGGGAAGCGCTATTGATATTGAGGTGGATATTTTTCAGGGAGCCGGGGCTTATATCTGCGGCGAAGAGACAGCTCTCATAAACAGCGTTGAGGGAAATCGGGGTGAGCCGCGCTTGAAACCCCCTTATCCGCCGGTAGCGGGACTTTTTGGAAAACCTACGATCGTGAACAACGCGGAAACTCTGGCGAATGTTCCCTTTATTATAAAGCGGGGAGCTAAAACCTATTCACAAATAGGCGTGAGCGGTTCACCGGGAACAAAACTCTTTGTTCTTGAAGGAGCAGTGAAAAAGCAAGGAATTTTCGAAGCTCCTCTCGGGACTACGGCCCAGGAACTGATATACAACTCTTTATACGGCGGGGGAATGGCGAGCGGAAAAGATTTTTTGTTTGCTCAAATCGGAGGAGCGTCGGGGCGACTGGTAACGGCTGGAAAACTTGATCAGCCTTTGGCGTATGGCGCCGGCGAATATAATCTCGGGTGCGGATCAATATTTGTGGCTGACAAGAGCACTGACCTCAAAAATTTGCTTTTCTCCTGGGCGGATTTTTTTCATCGGGAGTCATGCGGAAAATGCGTACCGTGTCGGGAGGGAACCTACCGTCTTTGGGAAATTGCCAAACGGATCAAAAAAAATGAAATTCTCAAGCGGGATAAAGAAAATATTGAAGATATTTTGTGGACTTTATCCAATACGACTTTCTGTCCACTGGGAAATTTCGCGGCGATTGCATGGAGCGATGCGATGAAGATGTTTGGAAAAGAAATATTCGGGTGATCTCTACGAATCAAGAATGGGTCATTAGTAACAAAGTCATTAGCTGTGGGACAGGTCTTTAGTCTTTGGTTATTAAAAAAATCCGATGACTCATAACCAATGACCAGACTCACTGCCAATAACCTTGTTACCAAAGACTAGAATTATTTATAAAAAAGGCATGCAGATAAAAATCAACAATAAATCATATCAGGCTGACGAAGGCGAACCGATTCTTTCTGTTTGCAAAAGAAATGGAATTCGCATTCCCACTCTTTGTGCCCACCCGGATTTGCTGCCGAGCGAAGGCGCTTGCCGGATGTGCCTTGTAGAAACAAACCAATCGAAAAGCTTGGTATCTTCCTGCACCCAAAAAGTATGCAAGGGGATGGAAATCAAAACAGAAACAGCAGATGTGAAAAGGGCGCGGAAAGTGAATCTCGAGCTTCTTTGGGCGGATCACGCCGGAAAATGCGCGTCCTGCAAAAGAAACGGGCGATGCGAGCTTCAGAATCTGGCGGAAGAGTATAAAGTCGATGAATTCAAATTTGTGCCGCGACGAAAAGAGCTAAGAAGCGAAAATGAGCTGGATTTACTCAAAGACAACTGGTCGCATGTGGCGATAGACGAAAAAAATCCGTGCATTGCGCGGGATAGCGAATACTGCATCGAATGCCGGCGCTGCATCCGGATTTGTCGAGATATGCAAACAGTCGAAGCCTATGGGATGAATTATCGCAGTTCAAAAACGAATGTCGGTACACCTTTTGAAATTCCGCTTGACTGCATTTTCTGCGGACAGTGCAGCGCAGTTTGTCCGACAGCGGCAATCACCGAAAAAGACGATATCGAAAAATTTGAAAAAGCCCTCAAAGATCCCCAAAAAATGGTCGTTGTCCAGACGGCTCCCTCGGTTCGTTTCACAATCGGCGAAGAATTTGGAGAGGCCCCCGGCACTTTTTGGGAGGGGAAACTGGTCGCGGCTCTCAAGGAGATCGGGTGCGACAAAGTTTTTGACACAGTTCTTGGAGCGGATCTCACGATCATCGAAGAAGCCCATGAGCTCATCAGGCGCATCAAGAACAGGGGGCCGTTCCCGATGTTCACCAGTTGTTGTCCGTCTTGGGTTTTATATGTTGAAAAATATTATCCCGAATTCATTCCCAATCTTTCAACTTGCAAATCGCCCCAACAGATGCTCGCGCCGCTCGTGAAAACCTACTGGACTCAAAAGGAAAAAATAAATCCGGAGCAGATCGTTTCAGTCTCGATCATGCCCTGCACTTCAAAAAAATATGAAGCGCAGAGAGAAGAAATAAATGCAAGTGGGCACCAGGATGTGGATATAGTGCTCACTATTCGGGAGCTGGCAAGGCTTCTCCGAAAAAAGAAGATCGACCCGAAAAAGCTGAAAGAAAGGAAATTCGACCCGGCACTGGGAATTTCGACCGGAGCAGGAATGCTTTTTGCCCAAAGCGGAGGAGTGATGGAAGCGGCTCTCCGGACGGCGGTGGAAAAAATCACTGGGGCAGAACTTGGAAAAGTGGAATTTGAAATGGTGCGGGGCGAATCGGGGGCGCGCTGCGCGGAAATTGACGTTGACGGCATGAAACTTCGGGTGGCGGTGGTGCATGAAATACGGAATGCAAAGAATCTTTTGGAGGAAATCGAAAAGGGGAAAAGCGACTATCATTTCGTCGAAGTGATGGCTTGTCCGAACGGATGCATCGGGGGCGGAGGGCAGCCGGTGCCAACCGGTCCGGCCGTTCGCAAAGCACGCATCGCGGGTGTCATGGCGCGTGATAAAGGGATGCCGATCAGGAAATCCCACGAAAACCCAGTATTAAAGAAAATCTATAAAGAATTTCTCGGCCATCCCGGATCCGAAAAAGCGGAGGAACTGCTGCATACGAAATATACGAATAGAAAGAAATAATTTCCTGTCCGAATTAATTAAAAAAAATCTGTTCTAATGAAATTGCTATAGTATAATTATTAGACCAGAAGAACTTTGTGAGTTTATTATCTGGAAATGAAAAAGAGCAGCTGGCCGCGTGGGCTAACTGCTCTATTTTGTGTGTTCGTTGAGATAGAATTCGCGGAGGGCTTTTTCGGCCTCCGGTTTGATATCCATATCTTTCAAATAGAAGAGGTAAAAAGGTTTTTCAATAACCGCGACCTGTTGAATTTTCGCCGCTTCCTTTGGTGATGCCTCGAAAAAAGGCATAATTTTCCCGTTCTGGAGAACGAGATATTCGGTCGCTGTTTTTATCTTACTTCTTGCGTCTTCCATTACGGAAAAAATTATTCCTTCTTCAAGGAGTTGCTTTTTTCTCTTCACCGCTTCTTCAAGAGAAGAAAATGTTTCAGCATATGGTTCGCCTATCGCGAAAGCGTTGTTCATTGCGTATCGGCGGCCAATGAAATCCTCGATAATCCGGTCGAGATAATAATCCTCATTCCGGTAGAAATCTTCCCATTTGACGATTCCTTGCCTATACATATAACGAAGAACCGTATTAGCCAGAATTGTTTCAAAAGACCGGGCATGGCTGTTGTAGTAAAGGTTCTTGCACATATAAACGCGGCCAAGAAGAAAATCTGCTAGCCTTGCCGGATCAGTGAAGACAACCTCTTCGTCCGAAATTTTCACACAATCCCAGACGGTGCAAAATTCAGGTTTCGATTCGGCGAAAAGGCGGATGGTTTCATACGAAATCGGCCAAGGGAGGGTTGATTTTGGAAAGTATCTTCCCAGATATATCCGAACATCCCGGGCGACATAAGCGATCCTGTCTGCCACATCAAGAATTTTTCCGAGAATTCCCTTTCCCTGAATTGCGGAGATGATCATCTCCGTATCAAGACCATGGCGTTCGCAAATTGCCAGCCATTTTTTTCCGGTTAAAAACCTTTCGATATTTTTTTCTTCGGAAAAGGCTTGCGGGTCGATCGGCTTCGTTCCGTCTCCGCCAGCCGGTGTCGCAAGATCATGAAGAAGCGCGGCAACTTTCCCATTGAGGATTAGCGAATCATTAAGGACGTTGCGGTTGTTGTGAAGGATTAAAGCCATAATCACATATGTATCCAAGCTATGGCAGAATCTGGTGTGCTCAAATCGCCTTGACCAGGATCCGATTTCAAGCTCGTTGACAACCGGGTCAGTGAGATTCGCAAGCTGAGCGATCCCTTGAAGCCGCCAAAGGCCGATTGCGAGTCCGACATTGGAAACCAAGCCATCCTCGAGAATGATATAGCCAAGTCCCGCGTGGGGAATATTTGGCACAATAAACTCGATATCTTGGGGCAAATCGCAAATTGCGAGGTTCGCTCGCAGGTCTGCTTTCAAGAAGTCGGGCAGATTTTTTGACCATTCAGGCTCGATTATTTTTCCATTCCTGTAGTCAATGTCGCAGGCGTGTTCGAACTCGAAACGCAATGCAGTGAGCAGGCCGTAGGGCGATGAGCGTTTTGCGCTTTCGCGGACAAATGCCGGCAATTGGTTGAGAATTTTTGGCTGGCGAAGAAGAATGCTTTTGGCAAGTCTCATCTCTTTGCTTGAGCTGATCATTTTTGAAAGATAGAGGATGTCTCCGAACGGGAGGCATTCCGGCATGGTTGCCAAATGTTCCGCCGTGATCCGTTCCGGCCATCTGGGCATGGTTATGCCTCCTTTTCGGGAATTTGGAATATTTTGCTGTCAAAGAGCAGCATGTTATCTTAGGGCGAATTTGTTATTTTGTCCAGTAAAAATATTTTTTTGAAAACAAAAAAAATCCCTTGGCAGGATTTGAAATTCTGGGGCGGGAGGCCCGAACGTATCGGTGCCTCCCGCTTTCCTATAAGGATCGAAAGATCACGTAGAAATTATCTCTCGTCGCTTTAATATGGCGCAAAGATCTCGCCGCGAAGTTGTCACCTCTAGCGGCGTGATAGAATAAATAACCCCGGTTTCTATACCACCAATATTTTCCGTTTTCAAACTCTTCGGAAAAGTATTCTAACTCGGCTAAGGAAATTGCCGCTTGCAACAACTGGCTCTTGCGATTGAGCATTTTGATCCTCCTATGAATAATAGAGATAATCAGAAAAATGATTTCACTTTTTCAGTCCATTCTGGTTGCCAGAACCAGCTGGCGAAAGCGCTGGCAAAAAGAACGGCGCTAAGCAAGTGGTTGAATCTGATTTTCACTATCTCATCAACCCAGCTCGGGCGGATTTGCTGGATAGCGAAAATCAGGAAAACGCATAGCACCGGATAAAGAGCGGTGACAAACTCTATCTCCGGAACTTTGCCCGGGGCGACCTCAAAGGACTTCATGAAAAATACATAAGCGAAGCCCGAGCAGATCCCGTTGGCAATGGAAAACGCCATTGAGGGCTTGGTGACCAGAGTCATATTCGGGGGCTCAATGAATTGAAGGAAAAAGGAAAAAATAATCATGATGACGGCTTGGACATGGAAAGTCATGACAAAACCGTGTGCCCCATTTGCCTTGCCAAGGAAAATCCCGGTAGGCGTCCAGAAACACAGGCAGGCAAGAGAAAAATAAAACCAATTCATTGGGTTGACCCATCCTTTTTTCCGAGTTTTCTCGGTTATTTTTGATTTAAGGTGCAGCTTTTAATCTTAGGAAAGATATAGGATTGCGTCAAGTAATTGACAAAAGCCCAAAAATGCTATAGTATGGCATGGCAATACAGCGGGGTAGAGCAGTCTGGTAGCTCGGGTGGCTCATAACCACCAGGTCGTGGGTTCAAATCCCACCCCCGCAACAAACGTCCGCAAAAAATTCCGAAGCGCAAAAGCGTGGTTGTTTTTTTGATATATTCTAGAACTGATGGTATAATGCCTATATAACAATAATCGTCAGTTCGATATGGCAAAATCAAAAGAACAATTTCTAGCCCGTAATTTAAGAAAAAAAGGATTAAGTATAAAGGAAATTGCGGAGAAGTTAAACGTTTCAAAAAGTTCAGCCAGTCTTTGGTGTTCTGATATTCAGTTAACCGAGGAACAAACACAAAAGTTGCATACTAAGATGATTCGTGGAAGTTACAAAGGAAGAATGGTTGGAGCGAAATTGCAGAAAGAAAAGAAAAGGAAAAGGATTGAAGAATGTTTGCGAAAGGCCAGAAAGGATATTTATGCGCTGAGAAAACGGGAATTGTTTATTGCCGGATTAGCTTTATATTGGGGAGAGGGTTCAAAAAGTTCTTCGGGAGTCAGATTTCATAATTCTGATCCAGCAGCGATTCAGTTTGCGATGAATTGGTTCAGAAAATCTTTAAAGGTTGAAAGGGAAAGATTCTTGATGTATGTTAATATTAATGAAATTCACAAAGCGAGATTACGTGAAGTGGTAAAATATTGGTCTAAAATAACGAAGGTTTCCGCTAGTCAGTTCAGAAAACCAATTCTAATAAAAGCGAAAAATAAGAAATTCTACGAAAATTTTTCTCATCATTACGGCACTCTGTCAATTAGGATTGCAAAAAGCAGCGATCTGTTGTATCAAATACTTGGATGGATTGAAGCTTTAAACGAGGCGGCGTAGCTCAGCTGGTTAGAGCACAGCACTCATAAGGCTGGGGTCAGTGGTTCGAGTCCACTCGCCGCTACAAAACTGAATATTGGGGCCGTAGTGTAGCGGTTATCACGTCTCCCTGTCACGGAGAAGATCGCGGGTTCGAGTCCCGTCGGCCCCGCACCAAGCCTTCAGTATCGAGGAGACGCGAGATCTCCGCATGCTTAAGGTATTTTCCCGGAAGCCATACTGGGCCACAAAAGGCCGAGGGTGTCCGGGAATTGGAACCAATTAAGGGATAATCAAAAAAAACAGCGCTAGAATTGCTGTTTTTTGATTGATCAAACAAACAATCCAGCTTCATTTCTTGATTGGTTTGTTTTGTTTATATTCTCTCCTGTTATTTCGACGATCGATTCGCAATAACAAATCAAAAAAACCAATCAGATTATCAACTCCCTCTTTTGCTTCCTGATATGTCGGCTCTTTTCCGGTCTTCTCCTTAACCATTTTTTGAATATACAAAACAAAATCATTTGAAGGTTCGGTCATTTATTTCTAAGTTGGTTATATCTCTGTTTTTATTATTTTTTTTCGATTTCACCGCTGTAATATAGCTACAAGTGTAAAACCTGTATTACTTTTTACGATTGGAAAAACCTGCAAGTAAATTCGAATATGCCTGGGTAATATGTGAAAAATGGGGACAAAAGAAAGATGGCAAAGGAACATCCGTAAAAAGCAATCTTTCTAATTGCGCCTGAGTGTCTTTCCTTAATTCATCGTAAGACTTCATGGGCCAAATAATAAGTGTATACATGGATGCGAATTCAGTCGGGGTTTCAATGATCTTGTCTTTGCGATGACCAATTGTGTTGAAACTGACAGTGCCCCATGTCATCAAACCATCCTGAATATGATCCGATGTCAGACTCCTAATAATTGTTGTCTGATATAAGAGATTAAATGTTGATTCGTCAATTATATCTTGGCCCAAACAACTCTCTAAAAATTTCTTTGTGCTAGTGCCGGTTGAAATATTACTTTTATCTACACCTTCTGTCTCTTTGATAAAGAGTATAGTTGCACTTAAGACTCCGTAAAGCCCCTGAGTATATGAAATATATTTGTCGAAAAATTGTTGTTGGCATTCAGATAATGTATTTGATTTTGTAAGATTTTTCCACAATAGCTTGAAAAAATTTACAAATCCTCCGAAAAAAATGTCGTTAGCTCTGGAAAGCTTGCTTTCTGCGATGGCGACTTCTTTCTGTCTTGCATAAAGAGATGCAATTGCTTCGGAGAGTCGTCCTATATATCTTGTTTCATCGGGAAATAGTTCCTTTAAACTGTTTTCAATTTTCTTTATAGATTCTACTTTATACATAAAACTTGAAACAGTTCTCGCAGTTGTACTATTCACTTAATATTTATTGAAATGAGCAATAATCCACTGATCATCCAAATCATCAAAAATGAATGTAATGCTATCAAACTTACCTGTGAGTTTATTAGGTTTGAATTGAATGAGTCGTTCAACTTCTTTTTTTATAATGGGAAAATCCTCAATTATTTTTTCGTAGGCCCTATCAATTGAATACACATTTATTCTGTCAACTTCAAAATACAAGACCGTACTTCCAATATCGAAAGCCAGATATGAGTAATATATCGCCCCAGCCTTGGGCTGATCCTCTGAAAGAAGTTTTTTTATTCGATCTCTTAATTGAATATAGAGATCTTTCCCTAATGCAGCAAAAAAGCCTGCTGCAGTAAGACTTGCGACAAAAATAATCAAGTCTCTCGGATACCATGTGATGCCTCCCATTGCGCTAAGATCACCCTCGGTAACTTCTGCGCCGGCATCTGCCTTCTTGACTATACTTATAAGTTTTTTACGGTCTTCTTTCGGAATGCTGTAGTCCAATGAAATTTTTATTTTGCTCATGCATTCAGAAAATTAATTTGTTTATTTTCCCGACTTGGTCCGGTTATCTTGCTTACACAACATCTGACAATTCTTCACGACAGTTTTTCCGCCAGAATGCCATGGGACGATGTGGTCTGCCTCCATTTCCTCAATCTCAAAATGTTTTTTGCATACCGGACAAATCCCTTTCTGTTTTTCGTACTGCGTTACTTTTGTCTTTTCATCAAAGGCGCGCAGATTGAGCGTCTTCTCGTCTCCGGTCAAAAGATACTCATAAATACCTTTCTTATTATCTACTTCGTCATCTTCAATCAATTCCGCAATTTGTTTTTCCAAGCTTGCCGCATTTAATTTGTCACCCTTGTGCTCATTGTAAAGTCGCCCCCATTCTAAGCCCTTCATAATTTTTCGATACTCGGGGAATACGCGCTCAACCCATGCTACGACCTCTTGAAAATACTGCCACAACTCCTGCGCGTCTTTGTCTTGCTGGTGGCGGCTCATGTAATTCTCAATCTTTCCGTCCGAAATCCAGTCAAGTGTCTTTTCGAGATAATCTTGTCGAATCGGCGAACCGTTTACATAATTTTCGCCAATCTGATACGCCGGTCCACCTGTCTTGCTAAACCAGCGTTTGGCATCGGCAAGCCACGGTCCAGTGTGCATGGCGTTTAAGAGTTCCTGATCGGTCAATGGCTTGCCTGCGATATTGATTGTTCGAAACCACGCAAGTTTTTCGCTTTCCGTTCCTTCGCAGATATAGACGGAAAGGTCGTAATTCAAAATCTTCTCTTGCTGGTCGGTGGTTAAATTATTAAATGCCAATTCGTAGCCGTCATCAAACTTGATTGGGATAATCTCTGTGACGTATTGGCAAATAGAAATAGTGCGCTGTTGGCCGTCCATGAGTTCAAAGCCGCCGTCTCTATCCACCGACCAATACATTGTGTTGAGCGGAAAGCTAGACCGTACTGTCCTTATAACAGCATCGCGCTCTTTCTGGCCGTAAATAAATTCGCGCTGAAACGCCGGACGAATGTTGAGTTTGCCGCTGTAGCCAACCACTCCACTCTCGCCACTGTCTTTGTAGCCCTTCACCACGTCGCGTATTTTGATATTTTTGAGTTCTATTTTCATATTATTATCTTCGTCTAATTATAATCCTATTGTAAATTTTTCTCCCGTCTATAATCGTATACAATTCGCAACCTATCCATCGTGCCGAGTTAGCAATTCCCAAAATTTCAAACTCGTTTAATGAATAATCTCTTGAATGTTTCCCTTCCGTTGAGCATTGTTCCTCTGCCATAGATGCCGTTTGGGTCTTGGTCAACTCCTCGGTTTGATCCGACGATAGCGAATGAGTATTCTGAAGTACGGTTGTACTCTCTCTCGTAAACGCTAGGTCTTTGTCATCATTGCCTTTTCTGAATTTGACTATTTCTATACCACTATCTGGTGTCCAATAATCCAAAAAGGTTATTGGAACCCCCATTACGCCATCATAGTCAATTGGGATTTCAGCTAATTTCGATACTTCAATAGCATCATAGTTGTCATATTTCGGATAAAGTCCTTTTTTGCGGCCTTGCTTATAGGTGAGATATGGCGTAAGTGGGTTTTCAGACCTATCTACATAAAGGTTTGTATACCAACCGACATTGCGAAATTTTACAAGGCCAGTTTTTGAGTCATATACACCAGCCGCAAACTCGCGCGCTTTCTCTGGCGGAATTTTGAAATAAGCATTACCCCCAGCAAAGCCATAGCCGAGCCACAACCTATTTTCTTTAATCAATTTAAAAATATCTTTATAGGTTATGGCGTTTTTGCTCCCGATAATAAGAAATTTTTTGTTATGCTCTACTAGCTGCGCTACAAATTCACGAAAAAGACTAAATGGTGGATTAGTGATAATAATATCCGCTTGTTTAAGAAACTTGACACATTCTTCACTACGAAAATCACCATCTCTAAGTGGCGTCGCAACATTCTTGTCATGCTTCAATAAATGCTCTACGTCGTCCAAACTTATCGCCCCGTCTTTGTTCATGTCGGAGACTTCGTTAATCTCCACCACATACGGCTCTTTCTTTTCTGCTTTTTTTAAACCCTCCATCAAACCAGGAAGCATTTGTTGTCCCACAATTGGTGAACCACTAAAGCTGGTAGAAATAAGTTTTTTAAGACCTAGCGTATTGAAATTGGCGGCAAAATATTTGAAAAAATTGCTTTCAAACGGATCATCACAATTGCAAAAAATCACCTTGCCGCGAAGTTGGTCGCGGTAGTGCTTAAGCTCGTTGGCAATATCACCAAGCTGGGTATAAAACTCATCGTTCTTCGCTTGGCTCGCCTTGTGCAGACTTTTGTTTAGAGACTTAGTAGCCATAATTATTTTTCAAGCCATAAATAAAGGTTTTTTAGCTAATTTTATGTTATCACTAAGCATGTAATTATTCAAGAAATTCTGAACCTGCTAAAGATTTATCACTTTCTTTTTGTCCTATTTCTTCTTTTCCAAAACTCAAAGAAAAAAGAAGCTAGCTGTTCTGCGATAGCTTCTTTTTGCCGTTTTATGATCTTGGCCGACTTGGTTTTTGACGGGCGGTATTTTTTTCTCAATTTCCCAGCGTCTTCCAGCTATCGATTTTCATAAAAGCGTTCGATCCGCTTTCGTATTTGGCTTTCGGTATCGAAGCGTTGATTTCCAGCTGAACGCTGGAATCAAGAAGTTGATTTACCAGCTGTTTATTGGTGTCGTTTTTGTCGACGTAGGCGTAAATGCTGTCCAAATCTCCGTCCACCGAATCGTCCCATATCTCCAGTGCATAATATTTCGTCTCGTCATCGAATCCATAATTGTAATAGTCAGCTGTTTTTGCATTTACTTTTAGAACAAAAGATTGGCCGATGTAATCAGCAGGAATGCTACCGATTTGTTTGATAGTTGGATCGTTGACCAACGGCACGGTTTTCTTGGAGGGAGCAGTACTTTTAGATTCAGCATTTGAAGACGCGGGTATGTTTTTGTTTTCTTCTTCGTTCTTCCCGCCGGCACTTATGATGACTATCAAAACCAGTAGTGCTAATATTGCCGTGGCTATCTTGTGCTTAACAAACCAATTGCGCAGATCTGCTTGGCAATGTTTGCACTTTTTGGCGGAGGCTAAAATCTCCTCTCCACATTGGGGACATTTTTTCGTTTGTCCCGCTAGTTCACTTTTTTGTTCCATTTTTTTATGGTTATGGTTTATGTATTAAGAATTACTCCGTCTTCTCTTGCTTTGTTTATCAATTTTTCAAAATCATCTTTCGGAATCATCGGGCAAAATTGCCCCCAGGTCCACACGTCTTTTTTTCTTCCAATCTGACCGACGATGTAATATCCGATTCGGTATTCGACATCTTCGGTGGTTGTGTTGCGATAGGCAACTTCACCTTCGATTTTGACAGCTCTCAACCTTTCGAAGATGAAAACTTTCTTATCAATGTTTCCTTGGGGCATGAAAGTCCAGGCTTCTCTCTTAAAGAAGTGTTTTCCTTTTCTTCCCACGTCTTTCATAGCTATCAGGTTTCCCTGACTGAATTGCTTATTTTTTCTTTGGATGAATTCCGTGCAAGATTCCATAAAAATATCTAGATTCACTGCAACGGGGTACACAAAAGGCCCCACAGTGCAGCGACAATCCTTTCGAACTGCCCGATGTCCTTTCGGAACATCGACCTACGTGAATAAGTGCCGACCATGAGGCCGTCTCTATTCACGTAGGATTTCGATATTGCGCCATGCTTACGCCGGAGGCGTAAGTTTAGGCATTATTGTTAATTTCAATATACCGCTTTTCTGCTTTTTCATCAACTTTTTCCGGCTCCAGGCTCACCTTCCGGTTCTTGATAATCAATCTACTTTTCATCGTCGCAATGAGCTCTCTCTGCTCGGTGATGCTCCCATCCTTGAGGAGATATTTAGCATACATTTTCATATCGAATTCTTGCAGTTTGTCGATTTCGTTTTCCTTGCCGTTCATACGGAGAACTATTCTCTGGAAGCGGTTGAATCTTTCCACTTCTTCCTGGAATTGTTTTTTGATACCAATTTCGTGAATATCAATTTTATCGATAATTCGTATCAGCTGCGAGATTATTTCTTCTTCCCGCATATATCCGCATTTGCAGTATTTATCTCTCGATCTTGTGCAACCATAGTAGATATATTTGTTGACGCTACCGTTTTTGAGTTTCTTGTATTTCTCCTGTGCCGTGATACCCGATCCACATAATCCGCAGGTCATTATTTTCGTAAACGCGAACTCCCGGCTTTCGAGAACTATCCGGTCACGTTTCAATTGTTCCTGCACGAGATCAAATAATTCTTTAGTAATCAACGGCTCATGCTTCCCCTGATACCAATTGCCAGAGTTTCGGGGAAATTCAAACGGTCCGTAGTAAAAAGACATTTGCAACAGTCGATAAATATTCCCGAGCGAGAGATTTTTGTTACCTTTGCTTTTAAAATTGAGCTCGAACTTGAGCCAGTGGTATATTTTCCTGCCGCTCCATTTTTCATAGGCCATCTTCTCAAACATCTTCTTGATTACCGATCCTCTTTGCGGATCAATGATCACTCGACAGCTTCGCTCCGAGGTTCTTTCATTGAGATATCCGGTTGGGGCAATGGTCGGCCAAAGTCCCATTTCGCATCGAGTGCGTAGTCCGCGCTTCACATTGATGCCTCGGTTATCATTCTCGAGTTTCGCCTGCGATCCCAAAATCATAAGAAGAAATTTCTCATTCGGTGAGTTCTTGAATTGTTGTCCAAATGTCCGGATCTCGATCAGCAGTTTTTGGTCCATGAGGTCGACTAGTGATCCCAAATCTCCGGCGTTTCGGCTCAGCCGATCCGGCGCCCAGGTGAGAATACCGTTAAACCTTTCTTTTTTGATATCCTCAATCAGTTCGTTGAATACCGGTCTTTGGGCGGAATCTTTGGCTGAATGGCTTTCCCGCCGAATCTCGACAATTTCCAACCCGTCCCGCTCCGCGATTTGAAGCATTTCTTTTACCTGGGAATCAATAGAAAGCACCTGCCGTTCTTCTGACTCGGTTGATTTTCTGGCGTAGAGGCAGTATTTGACCTTCGGCGGTTCCTCAATTTGAACCTGCTGCTGATTGTCGATTTTTTGTTGGATAGTTGCTTTATTCATACCTACACCAATGAATGACGCAGACCCGAACTCTTGTCCAGACCCTGAAAAGCTTTGAAAAAGGCTTTGCTTTGTGCATTTTTCGAGATTTTAATCTCTTTGTATGGGCCAAAAAAGAATAGAAAAGAATAAATATTTTCAAGCTACACTCGGGAATATTTATAATCAATCCTCAACAGAATTTTCCTTCTGTATGTTCTTCGCAATATTGTAATCATCACTGAATCCGGTCTTGGGATTTGTTTGCCAAGGCATTTTCAAGTCTCCAAATTTCTTGCGAACTTCTTCAACTATCATCCCAATTTTCCATCGATCTTTTTCGTTCTCGGCATTCTGTTCTATTTCCCTTAAAGTTTCCGGTTTATAGCGGTATCTATCGTGATTGTGTTTCAGCCAAAATTCAATTGCCCATCTTTTCCCTTCTTTGATACCCTGAATTATTTTTGCTTCGGCTAGATCATTTATTGGTTCTCTGCCCAGCCTAAGCGCAATTCGAGCGCCTTGAGCGAAACCTTCATCTTCTTCTATCCATCGATAATAATTAGCTCGCGGAATGCCCAACTTTTCACAGGCAATTTGAACAATTCCCACTTTTAGAAACTGTTCAATTAATTCCTCTTTTTGCATCTTCTGACGCGCCTCTATCGCTTTCGACACTTTCTTACTCACTTTTTTGGCTGGCTTCTTCATAGTGGTGAAGTTATGTCAATTTCTGCGCGCGTAACCCGGTGAGTTTTTCCCAGCGTTTGATGATTTTGCGGCAGTACTCCAAATCGCATTCGACTGCAAAGCATTTTCTTTTGGTTTGCTCTGCTGCGATCAACGTTGATCCGGATCCAGCAAAAGGGTCATAAACAATATCGTGCAGTTCGGTGCCGTTCAGAATTAACTTTCGAAGAAGACCAACGGGTTTCATGGTCGGATGAAGGGTGTTTTTAGCGGTCTTTGGATGCACGATGACGCTTTTGTTTTTTGAGTGACGAAATTTTCTTCTTCCGAGCCAGCCATAGGCTATCAATTCATGTTGCGAGAGATAATCCATCCGACCGATCACTGCCTGGGTTTTTACCCAGACAAGCAGCTGCGAAAAATGAAAACCACTTTGTCGTATAGCATCGTGCAGAGAAAAGATCATGCGGTCCGAGTTGAAGATGTAAGCTGAGTTCTTTTCCGTAAGATACGGCTTTGCGGCTGTCAGCCATTCCTGACAGAATGTCCGATATTCTTCTTCGCTCTGAAGATGATCGTTGGCAATTACTCTGTGTTTTCCTTTCGCTTGAGAAAATCCCGTTTTACTTTCAACGACCGCTACACCGTAAGGCGGATCCGTCAGAATTTGTGCCACCTTTTCTTCGCCAACTAATTTGGCGATTGCTTCCGGATTTCTGGCATCGCCGGCAATAAGGCGATGATCGCCGAGCCGAAAAAGATTCCCTGTTCGTATTTCGACGCTCATTGCGGTTGTGTGGTTATGAGCTTGGCTTTTTCTCCCGTTGCCGCTTCGAATCTTTTTACGATGAGGTCGCAAAATACGGGTTCCCATTCGACTGTGAGGCATTTGCGTTTCATCTGCTCACAGGCGATAAGAGTGGATCCAGATCCACCAAACAGATCAAGAACAATGTCTCCTGTTTGAGTGCATCGCCGAAGCGGTTTTTCATGCAGGGTAAGGGGCTTTTCCGTAGGATGTTCGTAGTTTTGCGTAGGTAACCTTTTAGCCATCCAAATGTCGATGATATCCAAAATATCATCCAAAACACTGTTTCCCGTCCCGATTTCTTTGTTGAGAACTTCATTGAGGTTCTTCTGGGAAAAAAGGCCCGGTTTACCAATAGTCCCGTAAATGCAGCTTTCGTAAACTTTATTGAAAGCCACTTGCGGGGTCAGATTAGCATTATTTTTTATCCACAAACACACACGCCTCTGATTGATTCCAATCTCACGATAAATATCCTGAAGCATTCCGATATAACTTTCATCACACCAATAGAAGATGTGAGCGTCAATCTTGGAAATACTTAGAGCATTCATAATCGTCCGCTTGAGAAATTCTCTGTATTCCCCAGAGGACTTTTTGTCGTTCGTCCGAATGCCTCCGTATTTTCCCGCCGTCCCGATGCCTTTATCATAATCAAGAGAAATATTGTAAGGCGGATCGCAATATATCATCACAACTTCTTGTTTATCGGTGAGTCGTGCGATAACTGTTGCATCGGTCGCGTCGGCGCAAAGCAGCAAATGTGCTCCTAGCTGGTAAAGGTCTCCGGGCTTAGTCATTGGTACCTTTATCTCCTTCAGTGTCTTTTGTACGTCAAATTCGTCATCCTCGACCTCCAGAGAATCGTCCCAAATATTCGCGATATCGCTGTCATCAAATCCTACGTCCAAAAGCACCTCAACGTCGAAGTCTTTCAAAATTTCAAGATCCCATTCGCCGCCTGTTGCGTTGCTTGTTAGAAGATACTGCTCATACTCCTCCTTGGTGAGTTTCCGATTAGGCACGCGAACGTCGATTTCTTCCTGGCCACGGCCAAGAATCTGCATAACTTTGATGCGCTGATGTCCGGCCACAATTTTTCCGTCCGTGTCGATTGCCGGGATCTCCACAAGATTAAATCTCTCAAAACTGCGCCGCAGATCGTTGAGCTGCTTCTCGCTGATAGTGCGAGGATTACGTTCATAAGGAAGGAGATCACTAACCCTTTTTTTCTCAGTGTGCCAAATTAAAGGCACTTTTAAAGAATCGCTATTTTTCGTTGATAACTCAGAGTCCATAGTTTTCGTGTTAATAATTAGCTTGAACTTTGAGTTTTTCCGTTTTCTTATACAAAAAGAAGCTTATTCTATAAGATACGTAAAAAACTCGGGGCACTTATTGTGCCGTACTCCATTAATAACTTAGTTTTTTACATATCCCATGAAACAAGCTTCTTGTGAAAAAAGATAGCAAAAGGTTCAAAAGGATATTTTCTCCATCCGCTTAGCCTCTTCGAATCGAGATTAGCGGTCTGATTAAATTGTGCATAATTGAAAGAACTGTATGTATTATAGCAGATTTTTTAACTTAACGCAATATTTTACTTCTAGTTTTTTAAGTTATAAACTAATAGTAGCTAAAAGGCTATCATATCTAATTTTTAACAAAACATGCAAGATATGAGTAGTGGCCAACAATTAGAAAAAAATTTGGCAAACATAATGAGAAATATCTTCACTTCTCTTTATTGGCCTAATCGTTCAGGTTTACAGAACGGATATGATGCATATGCTAATTTTAAAATAAAAGGGAAAGAGTATCTCTGGAAGTTTGAATGTAAAGATTATAATCGGCTAAAGCATAACAAAGATTATAGGAATATATCCGAAATAGAGTTTTCCGATTTTAGTGATAAGATTTTAGAGATAATGTCTATGGGGAATAGCTATTATCCTGATGTTTTCTGCATTTTTATTCCGCATAAGAGATATAAAAGTAACACGGTTTTTTTTGAGAGATTAACAAGTTTGAATGTTATTAATAAGTTTCCATTTAAGATTGTGTTATGGGATTTCGATTTTTTGAAGGACAAAATTCCCCATTTAAATATTTCTGATGCAGATGATATTTTTCCAAATGCATCCTCAGTAGATAAGAGTAAGCACGGGGAAATAGTATTGAAAATTGAGAATGAATTAGAAAAAGAGTCGGTTGATGGCTATTTACATAAACGTTCCTATATAAGGGAAAGGGATGCAAAGCATAGCTTATTAGTAGATGATGTGTTGCATATAAAAATAGAAAAAATTTCTTCTGATGATCCATCTAATCCGCCCCAATTTAGTTTTAGCACGAATTCCCATCAATTTATTTTTTATGCCAATGATCTAAGTGCACTTTCGATAAACGCTTATCCATACATTGATGCTTCGGTAAAAAACGATGATTTGAAAATAAAACTAAACCCGGAAGTTGAGACAGTGAGAAAAGTGACAATCGCAGAAAAAAAGATTTTTGATATTAATGAATATCGGAAAATAATTGATAGGAAGAAAGCTAGTTTGATTGAATTGTTTAAAATAAACACCGATATGCAATGTTTATTTAACATTATAAAAGATTTTTGCCTCTCCCATCCGCAAGGAATTGTATCTTTTTTATGTCCATCCGATAATTTATTACTAGCTAGTTTACCGATTAAAGAGTTGGCTGCATTGGATTTTGAATCAAACAACGCTATACATTTTTATTTTGAATTTAAATAACAATGAGCAAAGCCGGACAATATAATTATAAGGGAATAAATTCACAGGCATGGGCTGCGATGTCTTTGTTCTTTCAGTATCTCCGTGATCCAAAATTTTTATCTATTCAGCTCGAAGCAGCAAATTTTGAGGACTTCAATATTGTTTTCGATGATGGAAAAAAGATTATTTGTGAATCAAAAGATAGAAAAGAAAAGTTTAGCTACCCACAATTAAAGGAGATATTGGAAAATATTATAAAAAAAGGATCACTAGGCGACAAAGATGAAGTACTTATTATATGCAGTAAAGCGAATACTGACTTAATCTCCGATGTTCATAATGTTAAGTATTTTAAACAACTTCAAAACAAATTTGTTAAAAAGGGTTATTCAGCTCAATTATTATCTCTTCTGCCAAAAGTTCAGTTTTGGGTAGTTCCAGCAGCTTTTAACGAGAATGTAATTTATTCTCTATTTGCAGAACTAATCAATTTTTGGCTTCCACCGGAGGATATCAAAAGATTTGTTGATAATATTTTGATTCAAAAAATTTATAAAGGATCAGCAAGTGGAGCGACATATAGTAGAAATAATATTGTTGAAGAAATAGAAAAATTTAAAGAAGAAATCCAAACAAGTAGTGATTATTTTAATCTAAAAATAAAGAGAGAGGAACAATTTGTAGCATTAGAAAAGATTGTTAATAGTAATGGGAAAATTACATTAGGTAGTCGTTCGATATCCGCTTTTTCTATTCGTTGGGATTTAATGTCGTTTGCCATGGACAGACTTAAAACACGAACCGAACTTGATCTAAAAAAATGGGATAAGTTATGGCAGTTGAATAAGGTGTATCATTTTACATTTGGTATTTTTGACGTTTTTGAAAATAATCTGCAAACGGAGAAAAATATAAAATATGTGCTTGGATACATAAAAAAATACACTAAAACAAGTCGAAGTTTTTATCGCTCAGATTTCTTTGATGTTGATGTTATTAAAATACTTACAAAAATTATTGATAGTAAAAATGGGAAAAAGTATCTTGATGATGCATTTATTATTGTAAAGGATTTATTAACGTTTGATGGTCAGCAGTTTTTCTATATTAAAGACAACGACTTTGATCATGGAAAATGGGAAAAAGAACAGATCTGCAAGTTATTGCATAAAATTTATAATATTGGAGACCCCAATATTGAAGAAAAAACATTTCGTTTGATTATAAATGTTTTTAATATTATTGAAGACGACAGCGAATTTAGTCATTACTCACCCAAGGAAGTTTTTGACATTCTTATTGATTGGATTAATAAATTAACTAAGGGGAAAGATTTTCTCAACCGTTTCGAAGGGTTGGTTAAGGAAGTCGTTAACCAATATGACAAGTTCTATAAAACATACAGCAAAAATATAAGCTTTGATGGTTGGGAACATTCTGGTGGAGGTATATCATTCAGCGGTTCGCATCATGTATATGATCGTCATTTTGTCAATGTATTTACTAATGCTATTGATAAATATTATACAAAAAATGAAAATGATTGCTGGAATTTTATCAAAGAAAGATGCCTGAGTAAGACCGATAAAAAAGCAAAAAATAAAGTAATTACAAAACCGGTTTCAAAACAAAGACCAGATTTTCTTAATCGTTCTGTTTATCATATTGTATTAAAAAGATATGCCAGTGCTGATAAAAAAACGTCTGGAGAAGCATTTGAAATTCTAAAGGAACTCATCCTCTCTAGGAGAGGCATTCCGCACAAATCTGATTTGATTTATCAAGCAGTTGTTGGCAGTGACTTAATCGACGACAAAAAATGGAGGCTGGTTGAGTTAACAACAAAAAAATATGGAGTGCCTGTAAATCCATTTGTAGAGCAGATCATAACTAATCTTGCAAAGAATGGTCATGCTAAAGCAAAAGCGGAGCTAAAAAAATGGTTTGCTAGCCCGGACTATTATAAACATCGCTTACTTGAAATTGATTCTGTTTTGAGTATTAGAGCTTTTTTGGATGTTGATAGTGATTTTTCTGTTGAATTATTTAAATCTTTTTTAAAAAGTGAATATGTCCAATCAGAAAAAGGAGACGCATTTGGTGCTTACGATGTAGCGGGATTACTCCATGACATTTTAAATAAAGATTACTCTAAAGGGCTCGAAATACTTAGGGATTTGGAAGGAGAGAAAAGGTTAAATAAAAGTCAGCAAATAATATTTGCTTATAGTCTATTTAATAACCGAGGAAATGATAAGGCTACCGACTTAACATTTTTGAATAAAATTTATAAGGATGCCCTAGATCCATATCTAAAATCCACTGGAAATGATATCAAAAAAATTTACCAGAGATTTTATGATGATAGTTGTCGTTCTGCATTCGTTCAATTTGCGGTGAGATTGGCTGCCCATAAACAAATAGATAAGGCGATAAGAATTATAAAAGTTTTTATTAATGATCCCGATCCATATCTTTCAGGAGAAGATCCTAATGATAAAGAAGATAAATATAATGAACACAAGAAAATTGAGCAGGGAGAAGAACCAAGCACAATAACTTCAGTCAGGGGATGGTGCGGATGGACATTGATGAAATGTCCGATTCTTGAAGGACGGAGCCAACTTAATGAAATAATTAAACTGGTAAAAAAACTTTCCGAAGACAAAAATTATTATGTTATTCACATGGCTTGTTTTGCTCTCGGACAACTCGCAAGAAACAGACTGACTGTCTTGCCCTCGGATAGAAACACCCTTTTCTTTGATGATAACAAAGAGAAAGCATTGAAAATGTCAAAGAAAGTGGAAAAAATAGCTTTTGATCTACTGGATAGGCTTGTTTCATGGCCAGTTAATGTTCAAAAGGCAATGACAAAAAGTATATTGCATGCTTTTGATCCTATAAGATCACTGAATGAGGCTGATTCATGGAAATTGGTTACAAATTTAAGAAAACTTCCAATAGAAGCGATTGATGAAGCAGCATCCTTGTTTATATACCTTGCTGAATTCAGAAAAGATGCCTACATAAAGTGGAGGTTTAGTTTGCCGGGACTTTATGACGATCTCGGGCCAGGTAAGTTTAACGACAAGAAGTTCAAAAAAGCAATAAAAGAAATAATAAAGGATATGCAGAAACAAGATCCCGACAGTTGCTTCAAATTTGCTGCTTCCGTCGAACATCTAATGCGAGAAATTGCGGTTAAAGAAAACAAGGTCGATGAATATGAGAAGCTTGCCCTTGAATATCTTGATTTTATGACTGATAAATATGCTCATAACATATACAATCTTATCTACCAAACCATAGAGAAAAAACTTCAGGAAAAGGATGCCAAGCATATAAACAATTGGTATAATTTGCTTCTTAAATGTTTTAAAAACGAAGCTATTTTCTATGAGCAAACAAAGAAATCTGGAAAGCTTTCGGAAGTGAGATGGTATCCTACACTGTATCATTCGAGGATCCTGGAACTTATTAGTGAAAAAATGGGAAAAGATAAATTTATGGAAGTTGCAAAGATATTCTTTTCTTTTCCTAATGAAATAGATTTACATGAATCAGATGCAATAGTTTCTGTCATAAGAGAATTATCCAAATCAGATAAAGATGCCAAGAAGATTATAAAGAACCTTTTTAATAGAAATCCGAGTAAATATTGGGATCTAAATAAGAAATGACAAAAATAAAAACCAAATCAAAAAGACAAGAAAACTCACAAGGGTTTATGTTTGATACCAATATATTCGATGAACTATTGAACAATAAAATAGACTTAAATTTATTGCCGAAAAATTTGAAATATTATATTACCCACATTCAGGAAGATGAGATTGAATCTATGGGCGAGGATAAAAAAGAAAAGAAAAATCAGTTACTTTTAATATTAAGCAGGTTCAATGGAGAAATGATTCCTACCGAAGCTAATATGCTGGGTGTTTCTAAATTTGGAGCTTGCAAGTTTGGTAATGGAGTAAAAATTCCCACAGAAGCAGCAGTTTGGGGCGTTTCAAAATGGAATGAATGCAAATGGGGAAACGGCGTTAAGATTCCAACGGAAAGTTTTGTGTTGGATGTGTCTAGATTAGATGGCGAGGCAAAATTAGATGGCACAACATATTTTGAAGCATTGCAGAATGGCAATTTAAAACATATCGAAGATGCGCTCATTGGTGAGACTGCGATTGTTAAAAATCTAATCCTAGTTTCTAATGACGAATCTTTTAGAAATAAAGTGCAAGCAGTAGGCGGGAAAGCAATTACTTTTAATAAATTTATTGAAATAAATTCGGATTCTCCTAATACGCAATAATGTCGTATCAACATCTTAAAGATTATATTTATTATAGTGAGCTTTACGATAAGGTCACTATTGAAAAATGCCAGCGTTGGGATAACACAAAATATCCTAAAGACATTTCCAAATTAAAAAGCAAAGAAAAAAAGCTGGAAAAAATTAAAAAGGAATATTTTGAAAATGTAGCTGTCCAGCTTGTTCTTAATATTATGAAAGCTGATTGCGCTTCTAAAAAATCAGAAGCGATTCAAGAATGGATGAAGCGTGACCAAGCAACAGACGAAAAACTTGCCAATGCCAGAGAGCCACAAGGAATTCGGTGCCTCGGATGCAGTTCGCCTTTGGAAAACTGCACTTCTCGTGATCTTATGGATAACCATCAAGGCAAGGAAGAAGTCCTTTTTATGTTCGAGTGCAAGAAATGTGGTAAGCGCAGATCCTATTGGGAAAACGGCAAGGAATGGGAATACAAGCCGACTTGCATAAAATGTAAAGCAGGAGTCCAAGAAAAAAGTGTCCGAAAAGGCAATATTATTACCACGGAATCTACTTGCTCGAAGTGTGGCCACGTTGAAATTGATAGAATGGATTTAGATGAGAAGAAGGAAGAAATAATTGATCCTGACTTTGAAGCCAATCGAAAGAAATATTGCATTCCCGAACACGAGGGGGCTGAATTTATGAGGCAGATAGAAGAGATGAAAAATATTGTGGATAGCTGGAGAGATAAAAAAGAAAACAAGGAACTTTATAACGCAGTTGATAATATAAAAAAACTCACTATTCCAGAGATCCAAAATTTACTCAACCCACTGATTGAAAAGTCTGGCTACATAAAACTTGAACTTGAAAAACCCGAACTTCAGAAAGATGTCATTTTAGGATTTAACCTGCAGGATGCCAAATCTGGCCGAAAAGAATATGATAGTATCCACGATCTCCAAAGGCTTCTTAAGAAGGCTCTGAAGCCGACAAATTGGCGTCTAATGAGCGACGGAGTCAGATACCGCCTTGGATTCCTTCAAGGTCGCCTTAGGGGCGTAGAAGGCGAAGAAAACCTCCGAAAGCTTATTGAAAAAGACTTTAGAAAATGAGACACTCTGCTGTCTTATTTCCTAAAATAAGACACGGGCTGTCCTGTGTCTCATTTGTCTCATTTTGTTTTCAAAATTGAGACCCGAACACCTCAAATCCTTATGCTGGACGAATCGTCAAAAACGCCCTAGAATGCTTGAAGAGAGCGGGTTCTAGACCCGAGTAGCCCGCCCAGCGAAGATTGAAAAAATATACGAGATTATTCAGAGGGTCGTCTCCGCCAAAAAAAAGCACCCGTAAGGATGCTTTTTTGTTGGAGATATGTTTTGGTTCCGTTATTCCGTCGTTTTTCCGTCAAATTCATCTGTTTTATCGGCCATCGCGTCTTCTTTTGTGGCGTGAACGACGCCGTCGCGGTGTTCCGGCGGGGAATAGATAGTATAGAGCTTCATCGGTTCGTCTCCAGTATTCACGAAGTTATGCTTCATTCCGGCCGGAACGACGATTGCCCAATCGTCTTCAATTTCATGTTCGGTGCCGGCGAGAACGGCTTTTCCTTTTCCGGCTTCGATTCGGATAAACTGATCCAGCGTGTGGACTTCTTCTCCGATTTCTTCGCCGGGCTTCAAAGCCATCACTACTAGCTGGCTATTTTTCCCCGTATAAAGAACCTGCCGGAAATTTTCGTTCTCTTTTGCCGCTTCCTCTATGTTTCCAACATAGCCTTTCATAATTTTCGTTTTAATGCTTATATAATTATTATAGCACGGGACAGCTGATTTTATTTCATTTTACATATGGATATTGAAAAACTTGAAAAAATTGCCGAGTCCGAGCCGGATTTTCGCATGAAACAAGTCAAAAAAGCGGTTTTTCATGATCTCATCGCGGACTGGATCGAAGCGACGACCCTTCCGAAAAGCCTTCGGGAAAGACTGGAAAAGGAAGCGCCGCTTGAATTTTCAGCCGAAGTTTTTCCGTCAAAAGACGGACGAACAGTGAAAGCTAGAATTAGACTTGAAGACGGTCTCTTAGTCGAAACTGTTCTCATGAAGCATACAGACAAGCGCAACACGATTTGCGTTTCTTCGCAAGTGGGTTGTCTCTTGGGATGCGAGTTTTGCAAAACCGGGCGCGGGGGGTTCAAAAGAAATCTGACAGCAATGGAAATTGTGGAACAAGTCTTGTTTTTTGCGCGGCATCTCAAAGATAAGGACGAAAAAATAACTAATGTTGTCTTCATGGGCATGGGGGAGCCGTTTTTGAATTGGGAAAATCTAAAAAGAGCAATTGAAATTCTCAATGACGATAATTGTTTTGGAATCGGCGCGAGAAAAATTTCCGTTTCGACATCCGGAATCACTGAAGGAATTGAAAAATTGGCTCGCGAATTTCCCCAAGTCAATCTCGCTATTTCGCTTCACGCACCGGACGAAAAATTGCGGGGAAAACTCATGCCGGTGAATAAAAAATATCCGCTCGAAAAAGTATTGAGGGCTGTCGATGAATACATTAAAAATACCAACCGCAAAGTGATGTTTGAATATGTGATGATAAAAGACGTGAATGATTCGGAAGAACAGGCGAAAGAACTGGTGAAGCTTCTAAGAAGGCCTCTATATATGATCAATCTCATCGCATATAATCCAACTGGGCGTTTCAAAGCGTCGCCGCCCGAAAAAATAAAAAAATTCAAAGCCATTCTTGAAAAAGCCGGAATTTTCACCACCCAGAGATATCGCTTCGGCAACGACATCGAAGCCGCCTGCGGACAATTGGCTTCTCAAAAATAAATTTTTGATTTTTCCGCTTGGAAATGATTAATTTCGATTATACTCATGAAAAATGACAAAAACATCATCATTGCGAACCCGGAAGAACTTGAAAGAAAAAAAGAGGCGATTCGTCGTGGCGGAGCGAAAAAATTGCACGTTTTGGCTGATTTCGACCGGACGCTGACTCACAACACTTTCGATGGTCAGAAAAAAGCGTCGCTTATCGCCATTCTTCGCGAAGAAAATTGCCTGACACCGGATTATCCGGAAAAAGCTCTTGCGCTAAGGGATAAATATATGCCAATCGAGCTTGATCTTTCAATTCCGCTTCCTGAGCGGAAAAAAGCCATGGATGAGTGGTGGACAAAGATGTTCGATCTTCTTCGGGAATCAAAACTCAACGTGAAAGACCTGGAAACAGTTGTCTCTTCGGGAAAGATAAATCTGCGCCGGGGCGTTGAGGATTTCATGGATTATCTTCACAGTTTTCAAATTCCTTTTGTGATTATGTCTGCCTCCGGTATCGGTGAAGAAGTTATCGAAATATTTCTCAACAAAAGGGGAAAATTCTTTGAGAATGTTTTTATTGTCGCGAATTCTTTTGAATGGGACGCTCAAGGATATATGATGCGAGCCCGTGAGCCCATAATCCACAGCCACAACAAAGACGAAACCGCGATTCACAGATTTCCGGCCCATGAACGGATAAAAAACAGGAAAAATATTCTGCTTCTCGGCGATCATGCCGGAGATGCCGGCATGAGCGATGGCTTCGACGCGGAAAATATCATAAAAGTTGGATTTCTCAATGAAAAAGTGGAAGAAAATCTTGAACATTACAAAAAATTGTTCGATGTCGTGCTTCTCGACGACCCGCCGTTTGATTTTGTAGTGGAATTAATAAAAGATATAATTTAGCCATGAATTTCAAAAAAGAACTATATCAAAAAATTTGGGATGCGGCGCTCCCGTATCAAGATAAAAGAGATGATGTGGGCCATGCCGAGATTGTCACAAAATTTGCCACAAAGCTTTGCAAATTGGAAAAAGAGGCTGATGATATCGTCGTTCCCGCGGCGATTTTGCACGATATTGGTTGGAGTCAGCTGTCTGAAGAAGAAAAATTTATTATTTTTAATTCGAATGCCACAAAAGAGGAAATGTTGCATGTCCGCATTCGACATCAGAAGGAAGGAGTGAAACTGGCAAAAGAAATATTGGAAAAACTGGAATATCCTTTGGATCAAATCAAGAAAATTCTTGAAATAATTTCGCAGCATGATACCAGAAAAGGATTTTTCTCCAAAGAAGATGGAGTCATGAGAGACGCGGATAAACTCTGGAGATTTTCCAAGATTGGTCTCGAGGCCGATATCAGAAGAAGGGAAATGAAATTTCATGAATATTATAATCGAATGGAAAAAAGAATTGAAGAAGAGAATTTCTTCTATTCCGAATCTGCTAAATCGCTGGCAAGGGAAGAACTTGTTGAAAGGCAGAGGGAATACGAAGCGGAAACTCGAGAAAAGCGTGAAATAAAGCTCCCGATAAAATAATTTTTCCAACTCTTCAAATCCCCGCTGAAATCCATGATTCAAAGCCGTTTAGCAGAAAACGCACTTTACTTCCAGTACAGTAATACAGTATACTGTACTAAACTTTATAAAAAACAAAATCAAAAATATGCCGGGGAAAGTAAGATACAATCAACTATCCGATTTTGAAAAGAAAAAGTTTCTGGGTGAATTTTATTCGATGATTTCTCTTTTGCGTGGCAGAGACGAGGTCAAAAAATTTTTCAAAGATCTTTTAACTTTGAGCGAAGTCGTGATGATTTCTCGCCGGATCCAAATTGCGAAAATGCTTCTGGATGGATTTGATTATGAAGAAATAAGAAAACAGCTAAAAGTTGGCAAAACCACCATTAGCCATGTTGAAAAATGGCTGAACAATGGATTCGGGGGATATAAGGAGATTATAAAAAGACATAGCAAAAAAGAAGCGAAGCGACGGGTTGAAAATATGCCGGCGGTGCCGTTTTCATGGCGGGCGATCAAGAAAAAATATCCGCTTCATTTTCTGCTTCTCAACGCGCTGGATAAAAACTAGAAAGCTAGTACAGTAATACAGTATACTGTACTATATTATATTTATGCTAAAAGCAATAGTTTTCGATTTCGACGGGGTGATTGCGGATACATTCGATCTTTGTTTTGGCATAAATCGGGAACAAAAGGTCGATATTACGATAAAAGAATACAAAGATCTTCTGGACGGAAATGTTTTCGCGAGCCCCGTTCTGACTTTTTCAGAAAAAGAAATCAAATATTTTTGTGTAAATTACAACGATCGCATAAGCGATAAATATTTTTTTCCTCTCGAAAATCAGATCAAAAATCTGGCAAAAAAATATGAACTCTCGATTATTTCTAGTAGTCCCGAGAAGGGAATTGAGAAATTCTTGAAAATGGCGGGAATTTCGAAATACTTTCAAAGAGTCTTGGGATTAGAAACGCACAAATCAAAAGTCGAGAAATTCAGACTTTTGTTTAAGGAGCATAAGTTAAAGCCAAAAGAATGTATCTTTGTGACAGATTCTTTAGGGGATCTCAAAGAGGCAAAGAAGGTCATGGTGCCGACGATCGCTGTCACTTGGGGATACCATGGCGCAACACGGCTCAGAAAAGGATCACCGGATATCATCATTCATAATTTTGAAGATTTAGCGAAGTCGATTGAAAAGTTAAATAAGTGATAATTTATGTCAAAAAGAGTGTTCATCATCCACGGCTGGGAAGGGACACCGGACAGCAATTGGTTCCCCTGGCTCGCGTCGGAACTTGAGAAAAAGAGATTTGAGATATTTGTTCCTCAAATGCCGAATGCTGATTTTCCGAAAATGGGCGAGTGGGTTTCGCATATGCAGAAAGTTATCGGCAAGCCGGACGAAAATACGTATCTTGTCGGGCATAGTTTGGGTGTGACAGCAATTCTTCGCTATCTGGAATCTCTTGCCGGCGGCAAAAAAGTTGGCGGCGCGATTCTGGTTGCCGGTGTCGCAAAGTCAATCGGCATCGAGGAGTTGGAAAATTTTTTTGAGACTTCTTTTGATTATAAAAAGATAAAGAGGGCGGTGAAGCATTTTATTGTAATAAATTCCGACAACGACCCATATGTTCCGATGGAGCACGGAGAAATCTTGCGGGAAAAACTTGAAGCCAAGCTGATTATTGTGACCGATGGGGAACATCTCAATGCCGGCAACGGATATTTCGAGTTTCCGCTGGTTTTTGGAGAAATCCTGAAAATAGCAGAATAGGAAAATATAAAGGCAATGCAATAGTCTTGATAGTTGACAGAAACATGTTTAATGGCTAGAATACCAGAGTATTTTAGTTTTGCCAAAATATATTTATGCCCGGTAGTACAATATATTTGTGTACCATCGGGATCTATTATTAAATTATTGCACTACCAGATATGCTGAAAATAAGACTCACAAGACGGGGAAAAAGGAATAAGGCGTTTTTTCGTCTGGTAGTAGCCGAACATACTTCGCCGATCAAAGGGCGGTTTTTGGAAGTGCTTGGTTTTTTGAATCCGCATACCAAAGAAAAAAGTTTCAAGGCCGATCAGATCAAACACTGGATTGAAAAAGGGGCGCAATGCTCGGACACGGTTCATAACCTGCTTGTGAAAGAGGGGATTGTTAAGGGTTCAAAAAGGCCAGTGAAAATGAGAAAAAAGGAAGAACCCGAATCAGCTGAAAGTGCCGGGAAAACTCCCGCTCCAGCCGAAAATGCAGAAAAAAAAGACGAACCTAAAAAAGAAGCAAAGGAAGAAAAAGGAGAGGAAAATACTGATGAAAAAAAAGCCGAAGAGCCAAAGAAAGAGAAAGAAGAGAATAAAAAAGAAGAGTAAACTGTTATTTGGGTGGATGATTTACCGGTCGTCCGCTTTTTATAAATATCATTTTTCGCTTGAGGAGGGAGAATATGGCAAATTCAGCGGAGAAATGCAGTTGCTGCTACGGGGGAGACATCAATCCCGAAACCGGCCATTGCGATATGTGCCAGCGGACATTTCAGAAAAAGAAGAAAAAAAGGCCCGTAAAAAGGCAGCAAAACGGCCACGGCAATCGCTATCAGCGTCGCTGCTGTGGATGAAAACCAGCGTGTTTGGGTCAACATTTCAGCAAGCCGGATCTTCTAGCAAGGGGATCCGGTATTAAATTTGACAGGATTGGGATTTTGGGTATAATTTACGATAAGCGGAAAGATGGCGGGGCAGTAGTCGAAGCCGGTCAGCCAAGTTCCGAAATTATTAGCCTAAATCTGAAAAAGATGGAAAAAGACCAAGAATTTGTGGAATATGTCGTGAAAGCGCTTGTTGACACACCGAAAGCTGTCAAAGCCAACCGAACGATCGATGAAAGAGGAGTTCTCATCACTTTGGATGTTGATCCGAAGGACATGGGAATGATCATCGGCCGTGAAGGCGCGACAGCCAAGGCCATCCGGACCCTTCTTCGAGTGGTCGGAGCCAAAAACAATGCTCGAGTGAACCTCAAAATCAACGAACCGGAAGGTTCTCAAAGGGGTGAACGCAGAGATGCCAAAAAGAGCATTGACGATGTTGTCAATGATATCAATGTCTAAAAGTCCGTAAAAAGACTTTATTGTCTAGCGAAGCGAGTGGAATAAAATTTTTTATTCCCTAGCGAGCGAAGACATCAAGGTGATTTATCACTTTATTTCAAGCAAAAACCGTGTTATTATACAGACGCGGTTTTTGTTATTATTCTTTACGAATTACCAATCTCGTACCTGTCCGAAAGGCTTTGCTGTTTATTAAAAGGCATATATACAAAAGAATGTGCGGCAGATTTAGCGGATAACACGCTAACAAGAAGCATTTCAATGCAGGCGGGCGAATATACGAATGAATTTTCATGTGATTACAATTTTTCCCAAGATATTTGATTCTTATTTTTCCGAGAGTATTGTTAACCGTGCCCAAAAAAGTGGAAAAATTAGGATAAAAATTCATAATTTGCGGGATTTCGCAAAAGACCGGCATAAAACAGTGGACGACACGCCCTATGGGGGAGGGGCGGGGATGGTATTGAAAATCGAGCCAATCTATGATTGTCTTCGATTTTTAAAATCAAAAATAAAAAGTACCGCCGCCGCTAAAGCTTTGGCGGGCAAGCAAAATTCAATAACAAGAATCATTCTATTTTCTGCCAAAGGCAAAAAATACACGCAGGCGGACGCAAAGAGGTTAGCGAAGTATAGAAATTTAATCTTGATTTGCGGGCGGTATGAAGGAGTGGACGAGCGGGTGGTGAAATATCTGGCGGATGAAGAGGTTTCTATTGGAGATTATGTGTTGACCGGTGGTGAAATACCAGCAATGGCGATTGTTGATTCGGTCGCGCGGCTCATTCCGGGTGTTTTGGGAAACAAAGAGTCTTCAAAAAATGAATCGTTTTCCAAAAAGAATTATCTGGAGCATCCGCAATACACGAAGCCGGCGGAATTTCAAAAAATGAAGGTCCCAAGTGTGCTATTATCTGGCAACCACAAGAGAATTGATGAATGGAGGAGAAAGAACAGCAAATCTAAAAATTAAAATCTAAAATGTAAAAATAGCAGCTAAAATCCAAAAGCTTTTGGATTTTCGATTTTAGTTTTAAGATTTTTCATGAAATCGAATAGCAGGCCTGATCAAATTCTCTCCATAACCACTTTCGCCCTCATTGTTTTTGGGCTGGTGATGATTTCTTCAGCGGGAGTAGCCATTTCGCAGTTTCGTTTCAATGACGGATATTATTTTTTCAAACACCAGCTTTTTTACGGAGTTTTGCCGGGATTGGTCCTTATGTATATTGTCCAAAAAATAGATTATCATTTTTGGCGCCGGATTGCTTTTTTTCTTTTTGCGGCCAATCTTCTCCTGCTCATCCTGGTTTTCATTCCCGGATTAGGGCTCCGTTTCCAGGGAGCCAGCCGTTGGATAACGCTCGGTCCTTTTTCTTTTCAGCCCACCGAAATGCTGAAACTTACGATGATTTTGTATCTTGCCGCCTGGCTTGAAAGTAAAAGAGACTTGAAAAGAGATCTTTTTGAGGGGCTTATACCTTTTCTGGCAATTATTGGGATAGTGGGATTTCTTATTATAAAACAGCCGGACATGGGAACGCTGGGAATCATCGTAATCATTTCCGTAGTAATATTTTTCCTTTCCGGCGCCAGAACATCCCATGTTGCCTCGATGATTGGGGCGGGAATCCTTGCGTTTCTGGCTTTGGTGAAGTTTGAATCCTATCGAATGAACCGGCTTTTGGTTTTTCTGCATCCGGAGCTGGATCCGAGGGGAATCGGATATCAAATCAATCAGGCTCTTCTTGCCATCGGGTCAGGAGGATTGTTCGGCCTGGGGCTGGGGCACAGCCGGCAAAAGTTCAATTATCTTCCGGAGCCGGTGGGGGATTCGATTTTCGCCATAATTTGCGAGGAGATCGGATTGATTGGGGCGGCTGTTTTGATTTTTTTGTTCGTTATTTTTGCCATGCGCGGGCTCAAAATCGCCAAAAATGCGCCAGATGTTTTTGGAAAATTGGTAGCCATTGGAATAACCTCATGGATAATTTTTCAGGCGCTCGTGAATATTTCGGCAATAACCGGGCTTATCCCGCTCACGGGAGTGACCCTGCCGTTTATCAGTTATGGCGGGACTTCGATTATTTTTTCCATGGTCGGAGTGGGAATCTTGTTGAATATTTCTAAAAAATGTGGGAAAATGTAATTGCGATGCGAATCTGCCAATAGATGCGAATCAACGAATTGCGAATATATGAGTAACATCTTGAAGGGTTCGTAATTTGCGGATTGGCATTTATTCGAATTATTAGCATAGTATTTATGCGTATTGCACTAACCGGTGGCGGGACTGGAGGCCATATTTTTCCAATTCTTGCCGTGGCGCGGGAAATCAAAAAACAAGCAGGGGAAAAAGAAGACGTGGAATTTCTTTTTCTTGGGCCGGACAGCGAACTGGAGAAAGGGGCTATGGGAAAAGAATTCATTCCCATGAAAAAAATCCAATGCGGAAAATTGCGCCGGTATTTTTCGCCGCTCAATTTTTTGGACGTTTTTAGGATTCCTTTCGGTTTTTTGCAGTCGCTCTGGCATCTTTTAGTTTTTATGCCGGACGCGGTTTTTGCCAAAGGCGGCTATGCGAGTATACCGGTTGCGGCGGCAGCCTGGACCTATAGGATTCCAATCCTAATCCACGAATCAGATGTTGTTCCCGGTTTGGCTAATCAGCTAATAGCAAGGATTGCCAAAAGGGTGGCCGTTTCTTTTCCTGGTTCGGAGAAATTTTTTCCAGAAAGAAAGGTTTTTTTGTCAGGAAATCCGATCCGGGAGGAAATGATCCGGGGCAGCAAAGAAGAGGGGCAAAAAATATTTTCACTGCATCCAGACAAAAAAACAATTCTGGTTGTCGGAGGGAGCCAGGGGGCCAGAGTCATCAATCGGGCTATTGTAGCCTTGCTTCCGAAAATCCTCAAAAAGTGGCAGGTTATTCAAGTGACGGGCAAAAAAGAATACGAGAGCGTTGTTAACGAAGCAGGAAAACTGGGCATAAAATCAGGCCGTGAAGGCTTCAAGGTTTTTCCATTTCTTTCGGAAGAGCTCCCGCATGCTTTTGCGGCGGCTGATCTTGTGATTAGCCGGGCCGGGGCTGTCACTCTCACTGAAATTGCGGCCAACAAGAAGCCAGCCCTCATAATCCCCATCAAGGAATCAGCCAACAACCACCAGGAGCAAAATGCTTTCGCGTTTTCGCAGGCTGGAGCGGCTGTCATGCTCGAGCAAGAGAATCTTGGCGAAAATATCTTGTATGAAAGAATCGAGAAGCTGGCTGAAAATGAAGAGCTTCGGTTCGAGCTTAGCGAGAGAATAAAAAATTTTTATAATCCAGAAGCAGCAAAAGTAGTTGCCGGCGAAATATCAAAAATCGCTGACTGATAGTCGAACAATAACAAGCGACAAAAAATTTCCAGCCCAAAGGCTGGGTGTAACAAAATATTTATGCCACGTAAGAAAATCGGAGTAGCTCTCGGCGGGGGGACAATGAGAGGAATGACCCATATAGGCATACTGGAGGTTCTTGAGGAAAACAATTTCCCGATTCATTTTCTGGTCGGCTGTTCCAGCGGAGCGATTGTGGCGGCCGCTTATGCCTGCGGAAAACTAAAAGAGCTCAAAGAAACGGCCATCCTTCTCAAAAACAAAGACCGCCGCAAAATGCTTGATTTGAGCTTTTCCGGTGGAGGTCTGATAAAAGGGAAACAGTTGAGGTCCCTTTTTGATTTTTTGACTGATGGGAAAAAATTCGAGGATATCGAAGGGCTGAAACTGGCTTTTGTCGGGACTGACGCTTTGGCTGGAAACGAAGTAGTGATTGATTCCGGCAGCATCGCCGAAGCTTTGGAAATCACTACGGCCCTTCCGGGCCTTGCTCCAATCAAACGCTACCGAGGAAGGCTGGTTTTCGACGGCGGAACGGCTATGCTTGTTCCAGCCAGAATTGCCTATAATTTGGGGGCTGAAAAAGTTATCGGAGTTGATGTAAGTGTGGGGCGGAGCGTCATTACCCGGGCCGTGGGCGACTTTAGAAAAATGATGAGAAAAAGCACATTGAGGCGGGTTTTCAATCCGGTTTTCAAAATGGGCGATAAGGCACTGAATGGGGGAGAAGAAAAATTTTTCGGAGCAGTAAAAAGTCTCATGAGAAAGCTGAAACTTTTAGACGATTATGAGAAGCACCGATTTAATTTTTTCGAAGCTTATCTAATCGGTCTTCGGGCGATCAGCGCTGACTATAAAAAAGGACTTTTTTTGGACGATGACTGCGATATTGCTATTCGGCCGGACGTTCTTCATTTCAGGCGGTCTGATGTTTCCCAGGCGAAAATGATGATCGAAGAGGGGAGGAAGGCGGCGGAGGATAAGATGGAGGAAATAAGAGGGCTGTTAACTAAAAACTAAAATCTAAAATATAAAAAAAAACAACTAAAATCTGAAATTTTTAGATTTTCGATTTTATCTTTCAGTTTATTTATGGTTGATTTATCTAAAGCAAAAAAAATATATTTCATCGGTATCAAGGGTTCCGGAATGGTGGCTCTGGTTGAAATTTTGAAACGCCAGGGACATCAAATTACCGGCTCTGACACGGACGAGAAATTTTTCACAGACGATATCCTTAAGAAAAAACTGTTTGTAAAATTCCATGAAGGGTTCGATGCCGATCATATCACGGGCGACATTGATCTCGTTGTTTACTCGACAGCCTACAATGAAAAAAACAACGAAGAGTTCAAAGCCGCGCTCTTCAAAAGGCTTCCGGTGATTTCCTATCCGGAAATTTTAGGACTCCTTTTCAACCGAAAATATGGCATAGCGGTTTCGGGCACGCATGGAAAAACGACGACCACGGCTATGCTCGCCGAAATTTTCAAATCAGCCGGGCTTGATCCGACAGCCGTTGTTGGTTCTCAAGTTCGCCAGTGGCGAAGCTCTGCTCTTGTCGGAAGGAGCGAATTCATGATCATTGAAGCTGATGAATACCAGGGGAAATTCCAATATTACAGCCCGCAGGCGGTCATTCTCACCAGTGTTGACTGGGACCATCCGGATTTCTTTCCGACTTTTGAAGATTATAAGAAAACATTTGCTGAATTTATACAAAAAATTCCCCGCCATGGGTTTTTGGTAGTCTCAGGTGACCGGAGCGACACGCTTGAAATCGCCAAAAAGGCGAAATGCAATGTGATAAAATACGGCTTTGGAAAAGATAATGACCTCAAAATAAAAAACCACGAGCTGAAAGACGGAAAGCAAATTTTTGAGCTGTGGCATGGCGGAAAAAATCTGGGGCGATTTGAAATAGAGCTTCCCGGAAAACATAATGTGCTGAATGCCGCGGCGGCCGTGGCAATGAGCCATAAATTCAACGCCAATATGGGAAAAGCCAAAGAGGCTCTCGCGAATTTTGAAGGAACTTCGCGGCGCTTTGAATATATCGGCAAAAGAAACGGGGCGATCCTCATTGATGACTATGGCCATCATCCGGAAGAGGTCAAAGCTACCCTCAAAGCAGCGCGGGAATTTTTCCCCAAGCGCCGGATCTGGTGCGTTTTTCATCCTCATACCTTCACCCGGACGAAAGCCTTGATTCATGAATTTGCCCAAAGTTTTGAAGACGCTGACCGGGTGATCATTCTCGACATCTATGGCAGCGCCCGCGAAGTGCAGGGGGGAGTGCACTCAAAAGATCTGGTGAAAATCGCCAAAAAATACCACCGGAGCGTCGAATATGTCCCGACAATTTCCGAAGCAGTTGAATATCTCGCCAGTGAAATCTGCCGCGAAGACCTTGTCATTGCTATGGGCGCGGGAAATGTTTGGGAAGTGGCAGAAAGATTAGTATCTAGTATTTAGTTATGGAAATCAGGGAAAACATTGCGTTGGCTCAATATACAACGCTCAAAGCCGGTGGACCGGCAAAGTTTTTTTGTGAGGCGGAGGATGAAGAAGAAATTTTGGAGGCGCTCGAATTCGCCGAAGAAAAGAAACAGCCGGTTTTTGTTTTGGGCGGCGGGAGCAATATTTTGGTGAGCGACAAAGGATTCGATGGAGTCGTTATACGACTCCGAAATTCGCAATTAGTAATTCGCAATTTGGATATCATTTGCGATAGTGGATGTCAGTTGAGCAAAGTCGTCAGTGAATCCGTAAAAGCCGGTCTCACCGGCCTCGAATGGGCGGCGGGTATTCCGGGCACGGTTGGAGGAGCGGTTTGGGGAAATGCGGGAGCATTTAATGGCTCCATGAGTGAAGTCGTGGAATCAGTAAAAGTCATTGAAATTCCAAATCCTAAATCCGAAAAACTAAATAATATCAAATATCAAATATTAAATCTCAAAAATAAAGAATGTGAATTTGCATATAGAGATAGTATTTTTAGGCAAAATCCAATCCTGATAATTTTATGCGTGGCATTGAATCTAAAAAAGGGAGATAAAACTAAAAGCGAAAAACGAGTGAGAGAAATAATAGCTCAAAGAAAGGAAAAACAGCCATTCGATTATCCAAGTTCCGGAAGTTTCTTCAAAAATTCTTTGGCGAAAAGCAAAAAAATGCTGGAAGAATTTGAAAAAGATACTGGTGATAAAGCGAAAAATAATGTAATTCCCGCCGGATATCTCATTGACCGGCTGGGGCTTCGCGGAAAAAAAATAGGCGGGGCGATGGTGAGCCAGGCGCACGGAAATTTTTTGGTGAATTCGGGGAAAGCTAAAGCAGAAGATTTCATAATCCTCGCTGCGATCATCAAATCGCGCGTCCGAAACAAATTCGGAATCCAGCTCAAAGAAGAAGTGCAAATGGTGGGATTTTAACTTGATATTTTTTCCAAAAGAAATTATTATTTAGAAGATATATTTTTTGAAAAAAGAAATGAAGGAAAAAAAATCCAAATTGAAAAAAATAGACGAAGCTTACGAGACAAAGCGCGATCTGAAGCATGACGGATTCTCTGATAATCTCAAGCCTATTTCTTCACTCGATCTGGGGAAAGCGGGGAATGTTGATGAACTGGTGCGCGGAATGTCCAAGACCGCATTTGGAGGAAGAAATCTTGGCGAAGCGGCGGATGTTCTCGAAGCGATGGTCCGTGACAAAGATTGCTTTGTCGTTCTTACTCTGTCCGGAGCGATGACAGTGGCCAAGATGGGACTCCTCATTTGCGATATGATTGATCGCGGAATGGTGAATGCGGTCGTATCAACGGGAGCGCTTATGACCCATGGTATGGTTGAGGGATTCGGCATGAGCCACTTCAAATATGACGAGGGAATGAATGACGAGACACTTTATAAGTGCGGATATAACCGGGTTTATGACACGCTGGAACTTGAAAAAAATCTGGATGATCTGGAACTGATTGTTTTCGAGGTTTTCAAAAAGCTGGACCACAGAAAAGTATATTCCAGTAACGAAATTTTGGCGGAAGTCGGAAAATATTTGAAAGAGTCAATCGGCAACGAGCGGGCTATCGTGAAAAGCGCTTATGAAAAAAAAGTGCCGATCTATATTCCGGCCTTCACAGATTCTGAATTTTTTCTTGATATCGGGATTTTCAATCGTCGGCAAAAACTGGAAAAGAAGCCGATTTTGCAAACCAGCGAATATTTGGATCTCGAGCATTTTACGGAACTTATAAAAAAGCAAAAAAAACTTGGGATTTTCACCATTGGCGGGGGTGTTCCTCGCAATTGGGCGCAACAAGTGACGTGCTATCTCGATTTGATCGGGAAAAGGGTGGGAGTCGGCGGAAAATTTTTGCGCTACAGTTATGGTGTTCGAATTTCTCCCGAGCCGGTGCATTGGGGCGGCCTCTCCGGCTGCACCTATTCCGAAGGAGTGTCTTGGGGGAAAATGGTTCCCCCCAAAGAAGGCGGGCGCTTTGCTGAAGTTTTTTGCGACGCGACCATCGCCTGGCCGATGATTCTGAAAGCGGTAATGGAGAGACTTGATAAGAAATAATTATATGCGAAAGCTTTACGAACAATGGCCGTTTAACTTCGGTGCGATCCACGAGCAGGATTTCAAGAAAGCGAAAATTGTAATCGCGCAAATTCCCTATGACGCGACAAGCTCTTATGGAACGGGGCAACGCAACGCGCCTTTCGCGATAATCAACGCTTCGCGCTACATCGACGAGTTATTGGACGCGCATGAAGGGAAATTGATGGGTCTCGATCCAATGGATGTTTTCACGCTCGACGAAATTGTTGTTTCGCGAAACAGCGTTCCGGAAGCAATGGCTGGAATTGAACAGGCGATTGAAAAAGAAATTGTTTCAAAAAATAAAAAGCCGCTAGTTCTGGGAGGAGAACACTCAATCACTTTTGGCGTCGTCAAAGCGCTCAAGAAAAAGTATAAAGATCTATCAATTCTTCAGTTTGACGCTCACACAGATCTCATGGACGAATATGAGGGCAGCAAATTTTCTCACGCCTCGGTGATGCGGCGGATTCTTGATCTCAAAATCCCGGCTGTCCAAATTGGAATCAGGAATATGAATACGGAAATAGAAAAGTATCTTGCAAAAAATCCCAAACAAGAAAAAAATATTTATTTCGCGCCGGGATTGCCCGATGCCGACGATGTTGCCGGAAAATTGACAAAAAATGTTTATCTGACATTTGACCTCGACGCGCTTGATCCGTCGATCATGCCGGCCGTCGGGACAGCCGAGCCGGGAGGACTGTTTTGGAATGAAACTATTGAGGCAATCAGCAAAATCAGTAAAAAAGTAAACATTGTCGGCGCGGATGTGGTGGAACTTTGCCCAATTCCGGGTTTTGAAGCGCCGAATTTTCTGTCGGCAAAACTGGTTTATGAAATAATCAAAGCCATCTTGGCAAAATAAAAATAACCCGATGGCGAGCAAAAATTTCGGAAAAGAATATTTCAGTTCCGGTTCGTATGAAGACTATAAAAAAGAAGCCGAACGGTGGGTGCCAAAAACTGCCCGGAAAATAAATAAAATTATCAGCAATAGACCGGCGAACCCCGCACCGCAAACCTACATACTTGATACCTTAACTAATCGTGATTTGAGAATAGTAGTTGACAGACGGAAATCGAAGAATATTTTGAGGTGCGGGGCAAGAATTCTGGATGTTGGTTGCGCGCATGGGTATTTGATCGCGGAACTGCAGGATAAATACGGTCATAGCGTAAAAGGGGTTGATTATTCGCCGTATGCAGTTGAAAACTCGGAAAAATCGGTGCGAGGAAAAATTCGGCAGGGAGATATTCTCAAGTTGCCCTTTCGGAAAAATGAATTCGATGCGGTGATTTGCCTCGACGTGATAAACTACCTGGAAGAAAAAAATATTCCGAAAGCTATTCAAAATATGGCAAGGATATCAAAAAAGTTTGTTTTTTTTGGCGCGATATTCAAGTATTCCTGGACGGCAAGCCAAAAATGGAATCCGGACAAGTTTCGAAAAAGCGTCCTCGCGAAAAAAGAATACATTGAAATTTTCAGGAAATACGGAGCAAAGTTTGCGGAAAGTTTCGATGGAGAAAATGGCGGATCAATCCTTGTGCTAAAGAAGTAAGTTTTGAAGATAACATAAATGGCAAACGGCAATGGAGCGAAAAATTTCCTTTTTGTTTCCTGGATCGCCCTCAACGGCGATTTGGCCTGGAAAGTAAAAAAAGAAAACCATAACGTCAAATATTATATCGACGACAAAGAAGAAGCGGATGTCTATGAC
>MFSH01000001.1 GCA_001784875.1 Candidatus Moranbacteria bacterium RIFOXYB1_FULL_43_19 | reverse complement strand
GACATTTCTCTTGTCAAAGCCGTCCGTTCTGTCGGAACCCAAACTGCCGGTGATCCCACCCAGCGGGCTATTGAAGCGGCGGTGGGGACGGGCGAGGTTTGTAGCGGATCACCAACCGAAATTTCAGCGATATCATCCGACACTAAAAATTTTGCAGAAGCAGCAAAGTACTGTCATGTGACAATGGGAGGTTGTTGGCACGTGCCTTCTGCTGAAGAGCTTGGAATTTTTGTGAACCCATCCAACGAAGATAAATGGGTATGGACATCAACTATAAATATCGAGCCTTATCTTTTTAGAGTAAGGATGCCTTCGGGCCAAATGGAGCGGACGGAGTTCTCGAGATCGGATTCAACTTTCGTCGCGTGCGTAAAATAGTAACTATTTTTTAACCATCAACCATTCCTAAAGTCCGACTTTCGGAATAGCAAAAAACGGGCATTTCCAGCTCGTTTTTTGCATAATCAACGCTTTCCAAACATTTAATGTTTGGAAAAATACTTGTAGACTTTACCAACATTCAATGTTGGTAGAAACGAAAAAAGGCGGGTATTGCAGACCTGCTTTTTTTGTTATACTAAATGTGCCATACCAACATTGAATGTTAGTAAGAAAAATGAGAAAAGATCCACTTGTGCAAAATGAATATTATCATATTTATAATCGCGGTGTTGATAAGCGGGCTGTATTTTTGAGTAGTGGCGACTTTGACAGATTTTTGTTGGCAATGAAATTATTAAATTATGAGCAGGAAGGATTGATGCATAAATGGCGAGACTATAAAATAACGTATCCGCAGAAAAATTTTTCTGATTTTCTATCTTTATACGTAAAAAATGAAAAAAAGTTGGTGGAAATTGTCGCTTATTGCCTAAACTCAAATCATTTTCATTTTATTTTAAAGCAAGTTCATGAAAACAACGGGATAAAAATTTTCATGCAGCGCTTGGGAAACAGCTATACAAAGTATTTCAATGATAAAAATGAACGAACTGGAGCGCTTTTCCAGGGAAGATTTAAGTCTGCTCGAATCAAGTCAGCAGGTCAATTATCATGTATGTCGATTTATGTAAACTGCAATTGCGAGATTCATGGATTGGCGAAGGCTGAAAATTACCAATGGTGTGGATTTCCGGAATATCTTGGAAAGACAAATGAAAAAGTATGCAGTAAAAGTGCTGTTATGGGTGATTTCCGAAAACCGCGAGATTATTTTGATTATGCAAAAGAAATTATAAGAGATTTTAGAAAAACAAAAGAAGACGAAAAAACAACATTGCTTGAGTAAGATTCTACCAACATTCAATGTTGGTAGGAAAATTAAATTTCTTTTCTTCCCTCGATCGCGCCGGTGAGGGTGGCAACGTCGGCGTATTCGATGTCGCCACCGGTAGGAAGACCGCGGGCAAGTCGGGTGGTTTTGATATTCAAGGGCTTTATGAATCTTGCGAGATAAAGCGCGGTCGCTTCGCCTTCTGTTGTCGGGTTGGTGGCAATGATAATTTCCTTTATATCTCCGCTTTTTAGGCGGTTTTTTAGTTCGCCGATTTTCAGGTCTTTGCTATTTTGCGCCGTGAGGCTTCCGCCGAGAACATGATAGAGACCGTTAAACTTCCGGGTTTTTTCAAGAGCAATGATATCAAGCGGCTCTTCGACGACGCAAATGACGATTTGGTCGCGCTTTTTGTCGGAGCAAATGGCGCACAAATCATTTTCGGCTATATTGAAGCAATTTTTGCAAAATTTGACATTATTCTTGAGTGATTTCAATCTTTCGCCAAAATCTTCGAGCTTTTCCTTGTCCTGTTTCCAAAGGTACAAAACCAGCCGCTCGGCGAGTTTGGGGCCGATGGAGGGTAGAGAGGAAAAATGATCTATTAATTTCTGAAATGATCGGGGGAACATACATTTTGGTTATTAGTAACAAGGCCGTGGGCAGTGGGTCTGGTCATTGGTCATAAGTTATTGGATTTATTTTCCAATGACCCGAGAATAAAGACCTGTCCCGCAGCTAACAACCAATGTTACCAGCGATTTATTGACTGTGTTTTTTCTCCAGCGACGAGAAGCTGGTAATGGTATCATTGAAATAAAGCGAAGCTGTTCCGAGCGGACCGTTTCTGTGTTTTGAAACAATAACCTGGATGACGTTTTTGTTCGGCGTGTCCGGTTTTTCGCGGTCTTCACGATAGAGAAACATCACAACATCGGCATCCTGCTCAATGGAGCCCGATTCGCGAAGGTCCGAAAGTTTGGGAACTTGGGGGCTGCGTGATTCGACCGCCCGGGAAAGCTGGGAAAGAGCGAGGACTGGAATATTGAGCTCGCGGGCGAGACCCTTCAAAGAGCGGGAAATTTCAGAAACTTCCTGGACCCGGTTGTCGTTTGAGCGGCCTTCCATGAGCTGCAAATAGTCTATTATTATAAGTCCCAAATTATGTTCAGCCTGGAGCCGGCGGGCCATCGTTCGCATTTCCATCACGTTGGCGCGAGCCGAGTCATCGATAAAAATAGGGGCTTCAGAAAGGATTCCCATCGCTTCGCCGATTTTGGCAAAATCATCCTCGTCTTTTCCGCTGCGGAGCCGGCCGGTGCGCATCCTCCAAGCGTCAACGCGCCCCTCGGCCGAGAGCATCCGGTCAACAAGCTGGTCGGATGACATTTCAAGCGAAAAGATGCCTACCGGAATTTTTTTCTTGAGAGCGACGTTCCGGGCGATATCGAGCGCGAGTGAAGTTTTTCCGATCGAGGGGCGGGCTGCCAAGATGATGAGATCCGATTTTTGGAAACCGGCCAAAATATTGTCGAGGTCTTGAAATCCAGTCGGCACTCCGCGCATATCTTTGTCGCCTTTGTGAAGCTCATCAATTCGGTTGAAAGCTGATTCGAGGTATGTTTTCAAAGGCACAAAGTCGGCCTTCACGAATTTTTGGGAGACCCGGAAAAGCTTTTGTTCGGCTTCGTCGAGAACTTTTTCGACATCCTCGGCTTCTTCATAGCCAAGCTCGATAATATCCGAGGCAGCGCTGATAAGTTTTCGGAGCAGGGATTTTTTTTGGACAACTTTCGCGTAGTGGACGACATTTGACGCGGTCGGAACGGAATTGACAAGGTCAGTGAGATATCCCGATCCGCCGATTTTTTCCAGCTGTTTTTTTTCTTCAAGCTTGTTGGAAAGGCTCAAAACGTCGATCGGCTCGCGTTCTTCAAAAAGATCGATCATCGTTTCGTAGATGAGGCGGTTGGCGTCTTTATAAAAATCGTCCGAATGGACGAGGTCTGCGATTTTGATGATCGCGTCCTTGTCGAGCATGAGAGAGCCTAAAACAGACATCTCCGCCTCAATATTCTGGGGCGGAATCCGTGCTTCACCAAGATTGAATTTTGTTGATTTCTCAGCCATTTAAAGCTTTTTTATTTTATATCTGTCTCCTAAGTCATCTATTATATATCCTTTTTTTTCAATCTCCTTTCGCAGTTCGTCAGATTTTTGAAAGTCTTTGTTTTTTCGGGCATTCAGGCGTTTGTCGGCCATTATTTTGACATCCTCCGGAATTTCGGTTTCTTTTTCTTGAAATTTCAGTCCGAAAACCATGTTGATTTTTTCGAAAGCGGCAAGGATCCCTGCAGCTTCTTCGGCAGATAATTTATCCTTCGAAATCTTTTTGTTCGTTTCGGTGATCAGATCGTAGAGAGCCGAGATGGCAAGGGGAGTGTTCAGATCGTCATCCATAGCCGATTCCATTTTTCCAAGACTAAGTCTTGGAAAATCTAGAGAATTAGTCTCGGAATTTCCGGATGCGATTTCTTTTAATTTAGTAAGCCATTCAGCAAGGCGTTCGAAATTAGCCTTGGCCTGCTTCATCGCTTTCCAGGAGAAGTCGAGGTTTTTTCGGTAGTGGGAAGATAAGTATAGCAGGCGAAGATGCATCGGGTCAAAACCGTTTTTCTGGATATCCTGTGGAGTATAGAAATTTCCCTTGGATTTTGACATTTTCTCGCCTTCGACAAGCAGATGTCGCGTGTGGACCCAGAAATTGACGAACTTTTTTCCGGAAAAGCACTCTGACTGGGCGATTTCAGCCTCATGGTGGGGAAAAATGTTATCCTCGCCGCCGGTGTGGATATCCATAGTGTCGCCGAGATAGTCAGTGCTCATGGCACTGCACTCGATATGCCAGCCGGGGTATCCTTTCGACCAGGGGCTGTTCCATTGCAAAAGATGGTCGGGCCTCGCTTTCAGCCACAAAGCGAAATCCCAGGGATTTTTTTTGTCCGGATGTTCTTCGAGTCGCGCACCGATTTTCAGATTCTCCAAAGTATTTCCGGATAATTTTCCATAATCCGGGAAGCTTGTTACGTCAAAAAAAACGTTGCCGCTTTTTTCGTAGGCGTGGCCTTTTTTGATCAATGTTTCAATTATTTTTATCATCTGCGGAATGTGGGCGGTGGCTTTTGGAAAATAGTGGGCCCGTAAAATGTTGGCTGCGTCTTCGTCGCGGTGAAAGGCTTCGGTATAGAATTTTGCGATTTCTTCGGGAGTTTTCTTCTCGGCCAGGGCTTTTTTGAGGATTTTGTCCTCACCCGAATCGGCCTGGGCAATGTCATCGGCGGTTAAATGCCCGACATCGGTGATATTTTTGATGTGGCGGACTTCATATCCCAAATATTCAAGATATCTTCTTAAAACGTCCGCAGTCGTGAATGAGCGCAGATTGCCGATGTGGATATAGTCATAAACCGTCGGCCCGCAGGTATAAATGGAAACTTTTCCCTTGTGAATGGGTTTGAATTCTTCTTTGGATTTTGTAAGAGTATTATATAGTTTTAGCATATCTTTATACTAACTTATCTGGTCAAAAAGGGAAGTGCTCAAATATTTCTCTCCCCGATCCGGGAATATTGTGATGATATTTCCGGATTTTATTTTTTTGGCGATTTCGAGAGAGGCAAACATTGTCGCGCCGGATGACATGCCGCAGAAAATTCCTTCCTTTCGGGCAATTTGGCGGGCCATATCGAAGGCGGCTTCCGTTTCGACCATAATGATGTCATCGAGATGCTTTCGGTCGTATATCGCGGGGATAATAGCTTCTTCCATATTTTTGAGGCCTTGGATATAGTGGCCTTTCACCGGCTCGGCGCTGACAATTCTGATGCTTGGTTTCATTTGCTTCAAAAATTTCCCTACGCCCATGAGGGTCCCGGATGTGCCAATGGCGGCGACAAAATAATCAATTTGACCTTTCATTTGCTCCCATATCTCAACGGCAGTCGTTTCGTAGTGGGCTAAAATATTATTATCATTCGAAAACTGGTCCGTGTGATAATATTTTTCCGGAAACCCCGCAACGAGTTCCCGCGTTTTTTTGATTGCTCCGTCCGTTCCCAGTTTCCCGTCAGTAAGCGTGATCTTCGCTCCAAAAGCGGCGATCATTTTCCGGCGCTCGACCGAGACGGCGTCGCTCATCACAATTTCAACTTTGTATCCTTTCACGGCCGCAATCATCGCAATGGCAATGCCGGTGTTGCCGGACGTGGCTTCAATAATCGTTCTTCCTTTTGAGAGTTTTCCTTCTTTTTCGGCTTGCTCGAGCATTTTAAGAGCAATTCGGTCTTTGATACTCCCGCCGGGATTCTGGCCTTCAAGTTTGGCGAGAATATCGATATTTTTGTTCGGATTCAATTTGTTGATTCTCACAATCGGCGTATTGCCGATGAGTTCGAGTATGTTGTTCATGGTTTTTTTGCTAAACATTCAATGTTAGGAGCTCCTAACATTGAATGTTGTGAAATAAAAAATCTCTCATCCTTACTTGAATGTTCGCAAAAACATTCTTTCAAGGACGAGAGATCTCTTCGATTCCCGTGGTTCCACCCCGTGTTTAGTATGACGTATTATGTATAATGTATCATGTATTTAATTTCGAAAATACATTATACATCATACTTTATACATTATACACTCGATTACAGCTATTACGGGCCTACCCGCGGGGGTTTACTAATTCGTAGAGATCGAATCTCTACGAAGTTTTCTTCCCCGAGCCTCCCAGCCGCTCACAGATCCGGCTGGATCAACGAAGCGCACGCTTCTTCGCATTGGCCTTTAGTGTTGTTAAGTATAAACAAGAATATATCAGATTGCCTATTTGGTCAAACGCATAAACTTAAAGGAGTAGGACAAAGCTTTTCACCGCTCCGGATGCATTTCTCATATTCTTTTTCAAGTTGCTTTTGTTCAGCCCTATCTTTCGCTGTCAGAAAATACAAAGCAATGGAGCCTAAAATGAAAATTGACAAAAATATAATAATTGATATCTTGCTTATTTTTCTGAAAGTTTTTTTGTTTTTAAATGAAAAAAATAAGATTGAAAATATTATAGTTAATGGCAGAGATAGCCATACAATTATTGAACTTTAAACGATAAAAACTCCTGACTGACAGGCGAAAGCAAGGTTCGGGAAAACAAGCAACAAAAAGAAAGTACAGATTTTAAATTTTTTTTATTTTGCATAGTCATTATGCCTTTTGATTTTTGCATTTTGAATTATTCTAAATCCACCTTTTCACTTTAAAAATCACAATCGTAAAACTGATACCAAAATCGATTCCAATCATTGTCGGCAGATGAATAAGAAACAATAGGCATCTTGAGCGGGTATGTCAAAGGTCAGGATGCTCCCTGTAACATTTTGCCAGATAAAATTTAGCCAAAAGAAGCCCGAAGTTGTTAAAACAATGGAATAAAACAGGGTTGTCAGTGTTTTTTTGACAATGGTTTGAGAACTTTCGCTGTTCCAAAGAGCAACAATTGATTCAAGGAATGCAATCACTCCGATAACAATGATCAGAGATACCGAAAATATAAGAAGAAAATTCGAAAATTCTCTCATGTCCCAATAGTCTCCAATTATCCTGAGAGCATGGCTAATTAGATCCACTTTTTTATCTTAAAAATAACAATCGTAAACGCTGATATCAGAAGCATGATGCCCATCCAAATCCAATAAGCATAGGGGTTGTGCCCGAAAGGGATGCTGGCGCTCATGGCAAGCGTGTTGGAGATGACCATCATCGGGAGCATCACCCCTGAAAAAACAGTGAGTACTTTCATGGTAGTGTTCAGTTTGTTGGAAAGCAGGGCATCGTTGGTGCCCTCAAGCGCTTCGACAGTCTCTTTGGCATTTTCAAGTGCGCTCCAGACGCGGATATTGGTTCCGATAAGGTCCTGATAATAAGTTTGCAATTCCGGTTCGAGAAAGGGGTATTTGTCGCGGGCCAGAGATTCCAAAACAGATTTCTGGGGCTTCAAAGTCCGTCGGAAATTCAAGATATCGCGTTTCACATAGGAAATTTCATGCACCATTTCCTTTTCGTTCCCCTGGAAGATCTGTTCTTCGATGTTGTCCAGATTTTTGTTGATATGGTCAATTTTCGGAAAGCAGGATTCAAGAAGCGTTTCTATGATGTAATACAAAAGATATCCCGGCGATTGGCTCATGTATTTTTCCTGCATTTTTTTGTTGCGCTTGAGTTTTGTGAAAAATTCGCGAAGCTGGAAAATATCCTGGTCGTGACCGGTGATCAAGTGGTCTTTTGTGACAACCACGTCAAGTTCGCTCGGATATGTCCGACGGTTCAGCTTGTCAAAAAGGGGAATATGGAGAGTCAAATAAAGACAGTTGCCATAAAGGCTGGCTTTCGGCCGGGCGGAAGGCATGGAAAACTCTTCCAGCGCCAGCGGATGAAGATTGATGTTTTTTTTGAGCCAAAGAGCCTCATCGGCGCTCGGCTCGGTGAAGTCTATCCAGGTGACTTTTGAAGTTGAAACTTCTCGCATAGCTTTATGAATTACGAATCAAATACGAATATACGAATGTATTTTAAGGTGCTATTATTATAACATGAAATTAATAATTCTTAAAATAATCCGCCTTTATCAGAAATACCTGTCGCTTGACACCGGATTTTTCTCATTCTTATACTCTGAAAAGATCTGCCGATATCATCCTACCTGCAGCGAGTATACCTATCAAGCGATTGAAAAATACGGCATTTTCAAGGGCGGTTTGATGGGTCTCAAACGCATTGTGCGTTGCCATCCCTGGGCGGAGGGCGGAAATGACCCACTTCAATGATCAGTGAACAATAATTGAAATGTTGCAAAAAACTTTGTTTTTGGTATAATTCTTGACAGAGCCGGTTAAGCGGTAAATTTTTGCCGGCAGAGGTGGCTTATGAGTGTGCGGCGCGGCTGTTGCCGTTGCAATTGCAGCGGGCGGTCCAACAAGGCGAAAGCGGAAGCGCGGCGGGCCTAAGCTCTGGACAGGAGTAAAAAGGCCGAGGGCGATAAAATGCCCTTACGAAAGTTAACCTCAAAATACGGCATAGAAAGTATCTGCTAAAAAAATGTGGCCGAAAGGCGGAGGGTACCCATTTGAATGTCGTGAAGATGCAGTTGGTGGCGCGGAAGGCCTTAGTCCGATAGATGGTTCGGTAGGGCCGAGAGATGCTCCAGTTTGAATCAAGGCGGGGCATGGCATAAAGCCAAAAATTGAGAGCGCGGCTCTCACTCACCTAGGGCGGGGTTCTCCATATCCTCGCCTTTTTCTTTTTGGTGAAATACTTGACAGCATATTTCAGTATAATATAATAAATTAGCACTCGGATAGTGTGAGTGCTAATCGGTTCGATGGCGGGAACTCCTAACATCCGATGTTAGGAGCGTCCTAACATCGGATGTTAGGAAACGATGCTGACAAGCCGCCAAAAAAGAATACTTTCGGCCGTCGTGAAAGAATTCACGGAAACGGCTGTTCCGGTCGGGTCGAAGCATCTTCTCAAAAAATATGATTTTGACTTGTCTTCGGCGACGATCCGCTCCGAAATGAACGAACTTGAAGACGCGGGATTTCTTTTCCAGCCGCACACGAGCGCGGGCCGTATTCCGACGGACGAAGGCTACCGCTATTTTGTCGAGCGCATAATGCCGGACAAGGAGCTTTCAAAAAGCGAACAGAAAAAACTGCAGGCTGAATTACTCAAACTAAAAGCGAAAAATACGCGGCTCACCCGCACGACAGCGAAACTTCTCTCAAGCCTCTCCGGAAATCTGGCCATCAGCGGTTTCAAAGACGAATTTGACGATTTCGGGATGCGGGAGCTTCTCGACGAGCCTGAATTTCGTGAAATGGATGATCTTTGCCGACTTGCCGAGACGCTTGATTTCATTGACGAACGGGTGGATAAATTGGTCAAAAACCTAAAAGACAATGAAGTGAAAATTTTCATCGGCAAAGAAAACCCGATCAAAGAGATTTCAAATTGTTCTATGATGGTCTCACCCTACAAGACCAAAAGCGGCGAAAAAGGAATTCTGGCCCTCATCGGCCCGAAAAGGATGGAATACGCGAAAAACAAATCGCTGATAGAGTATGTGAAGAAGTTGCTAGGTTCGTCGGCGATACTAATCGTATTCTTTACGAATTACGAATCTATTACGAATATACGAATTCATTTTTAATCCGAATTTGAATATGCAAAAGAAAGACAGATACAAAGTTTTATTGGCTCAAAAAGTTCTGTTTTATGACCGCAAGCAAGATAAATTTCTAGTAGTTAAAGTTAAGAACAAAGAAGGTTGGTATTATAAGAATATGGGGCCTTGGGAATTTCCCGGTGGTGGATTTGATGAAGCTGAGATCCTCGAAAAATCTTTGAAACGAGAAATACAGGAAGAAGTTGGGACTGATATAGAATATAAAATACTTGATATTGTTCATGTAAATGATTACACTGCACCCTCTGGTCATAAAATAGTTTTGGTTCATTTAGCGGATTATTTTTCCGGAGAAATAGTATTGAGTGAAGAGCATGACGAATATGAATGGATAAGTCCCGAAGAAATAGAAAAGAGCAAAGAATACAAGAATTGGTTGAAATTTTCAGTATTAAATGCATCAAAGTATATTGAAAAAGAAAGCGCTCTCGACTCCTGGAAGCGCTGCCAAGCTGATTTTGAGAATTATAAGAAATCGCAGGCGAGGGCGCAGGAAGAATTTACGAAATTCGCGAAAATGGATATCATCTCGCAGATTTTACCGGTTCTCGACAATTTTGAAGCCTCGCTCGCGCATGTGCCGGCGCATAGTCGGGAAAACAAATGGGTGGAAGGAATTGTATATATAAAGAAGCAGCTGGAGGATATATTTAAAAATAATAATATTGAAGAAATTGAGGTGAAAGCAGGGGACAAATTTGATCCGGAAGTTCATGAAGCGGTGGGAGGAGACGGAAAAAAGCAGAAAGTGGCAAAAATAATTCAGAAAGGATATAGAATGAACGGCAGAATATTACGGGCGGTGAGAGTGGAAGTAAATTAGGATTGAGAACAGGCAAGTATTTAAATACGTAATTAAATAAGTAATTAAATCAAAATTATGGCAAAAATACTCGGAATCGATCTTGGCACAACCAACTCCGCGATGGCGGTGGTGGAAGCCGGATCGCCAAAAATCGTCGAAAACAAAGAAGGAGCGCGGACAACTCCTTCGATGGTTGCGATGTCAAAGTCGAATGAACGGCTGGTCGGACTTCTGGCCAAGCGCCAGGCGGTGACCAATCCGGAGAATACCTTATTCTCCATCAAGCGTCTCATTGGCCGCCGCTTCGAAGACGAGGAAGTTCAGCGGGACGTGAAATTGATGCCCTACAAGATTGTCAAAGCCAACGGCGGGGTTAAAGTGAAAATGGGCAGCAAAGAATATACTCCGCAGGAAATTTCCGCTATGATATTGCAAAAACTCAAGGCCGACGCGGAGGCCAAACTCGGAGAAACGATCACCGAAGCGGTCATCACGGTTCCGGCCTATTTTGACGACTCGCAAAGAAAAGCAACGAAAGAAGCGGGCGAAATCGCGGGGCTCACGGTAAAACGGATTATAAATGAGCCAACTGCCGCGGCCCTAGCCTACGGCTTCGACAAGAAGAAAGATGAAAAAATTGCCGTCTACGACCTTGGAGGCGGGACTTTCGACATATCAATTCTCGAAGTGGGAAACGACACGGTTGAAGTGAAATCAACGAACGGGGACACTCATCTCGGCGGAGATGATTTCGATCAGAAAATAATCAGCTGGATACTTGATGAATTCAAAAAAGATCAGGGAATTGACCTTTCGAAAGATTCTTTGGCTCTTCAGCGCATCAAAGAAGCGGCGGAGAAAGCAAAAGTGGAGCTTTCAACTTCTGTAGAAACAGAAATAAACCAGCCTTTCATCACTTCGGACGCGGATGGGCCGAAACACATGGTGATGAAACTGACGCGGGCAAAACTCGAAGAGCTGGTCGGAGATCTGGTTGAAAAAACACTCGGACCATGTAAAAAAGCGCTTGAGGATGCGAAATTATCGGCTTTGGACATCAACGAAGTCGTGATGGTAGGCGGAATGACCCGAATGCCGCTGGTCATGCAAACAGTTGAAAAATTTTTCTCCAAAAAACCGAACGCGACTGTGAATCCGGACGAAGTCGTAGCGCTCGGCGCGGCCATTCAGGGCGGAGTGCTTTCTGGAGACGTGAAAGACGTTTTGCTTCTTGATGTGACGCCGCTTACGGTTGGAATCGAAACTTTGGGCGGAGTGCGGACGGCGCTCATCAACCGCAATACAACTGTTCCAACTTCGAAATCACAAGTTTTTTCCACTGCGGCGGACAACCAGCCGAGCGTTGAAATCCACGTGCTTCAGGGAGAGCGGGAGATGGCGGCAGACAACAAGACTCTGGGAAGATTCATTCTTGACGGAATCCCGCCTTCTCCGCGGGGAATTCCTCAGATTGAAGTGACGTTTGACATTGACGCGAACGGAATTTTGAGCGTGACGGCCAAAGACAAAGCGACTGGCAAATCGCAGTCCATCCGGATCGAAGCTTCAACAGGACTTTCTAAAGAAGAAGTGGAAAAAATGGCTAAAGACGCAGAAGTCCACGCCGAAGAAGATAAAAAGAAAAAAGAGGCAGTCGAGACACGAAATCTGGCCGACACACTGGTCTATACGACTGAAAAGGCGCTGCGCGAAGCAGGGGAAAAAATTTCCGCCGACAAGAAAAAGCCGGTTGAGGAAAAAATAGAAGCCCTGAAGAAAATCAAAGACGGAGACGACATTGCCGCCATCAAAAAAGCGACCGAAGAACTTTCGCAGGAAGCGCAAAAGATTGGGCAGGAGCTATACCAAGCTGCGCAGGCGGCGGACAAAGCCAAAGCGGGCGGGAAAACCGGGGAAAAGAAAGAAAATGAAAAGAAAAGCGATGTGAAAGAGGGAGAGGTTGTGGATGAAAAAACCGAAGAAAAGAAATAAAATTCGATCTGATCAAGGGGATAGGATTAATTTCCTATCCCTGATGGTTTGTTGTAAAATGAAAACATAAACAAATATCTTCAATTGAAGTGAGAAATAAAATTTTCGCTTATACAGTTCTCGCACTGAATGTGGTTGCGGCTTGGTCAAGCTGGTGGGTGCTGACCAGTTCGATTTCCGGCCGGATTGTGCACTACTGGGTTTTCCCAGTCCTCATCTTCAGCATCTGGGGGATTTTTTTCACGCTGAGCGCAATATTTGTCAGAAACCGGACATATCTCTATTCAGCTTATGCCTTATGTGCGGTCGGATACATATTTTTCGCGGCGATGAGCTGGTCGCTCGTCGTATTGTTTTTGACAATTTTGGCTCTCATTGCAGCTGAAAAAAAGATAAAAAAAGAGATCGAGAGGGGAATAAGAGTTGATTTTTACCGCCTGGTCAGCCATAGTCTCAGATATTTCGTTACCATTGTCTGTATTGTGGCGGCGTTCGCTTATTATTTTTCCATTACTCATAGACGAGCCCCTGATCCCTCGACAATTGAAAGCAAATCACTGGAAGTGGAGCTTGATTGGGGTCTGAAAGCGGTGAGTTATGTTCTTCCGGATGACAAAAAGATGCTGGTGGAAGAAATTGCCAGGGGTGTGACTGTTGATGAATTTCTTTCAAAGAATTTTGTCGAGCCGCAAATCGATGAAAACATGGCTGCGGTTGGAAATATCATTCCTGGGGGGGCGACTGAGGCTACAATGCTCATTGGAGACGCGACGGCCGGAAAAATTCGGGAAGAAATGCTTTCAAATTCTAAGCAGGATCTGGCTAAGCAGCTCGGAGTGAATGTAATTGGGGAACAGCCGATGAAGGATGTCTTGGTAGCTTACATCAACAAAACAGAGAGGGAATTTTTTGAATATTCCGGAACCGAAAAATTCTACATTCCCGTGATTCTTGCTTTTGGTTTATTTTTGACAGCCCGGATTTTGGGAACAGCCGTGGATATTCTTCTGGGAATCGTTATTCTCGGGATTATAAAAGTTTTGAGGATAACCGGCGTGGTAAATTTGAGTCAAGTACAGAAAGAAGTGGCAGTGATTGAGTATAGCGTTTAAAAATCCTAAATCCTAAGCACTAAATCCTAAACAATTTCAAAAGCCCAATAATCAAAATTCAAAACATTTTTTTAAATTTGAATTTTGGTATTCGGATTTGTTTAGAGTTTAGAAATTAGGATTTAGGATTTAGTTTATTATTATGCCCAAAGACTACTACAATATTCTCGGTGTCGGAAAAGACGCTTCCGATGATGAGATAAAAAAAGCTTATCGCAAGCTGGCCCATCAGCATCATCCGGACAAATCCGGCGGGGACGAAGCGCGCTTCAAGGAAGTCAACGAAGCTTACCAAGTCCTTTCCGACAAAGAAAAGCGCTCGCAGTACGATCAATACGGACAAACTTTCGAGCAAGCCCAGCAGCAGGGCGGATTTTCCGGTTTTGAAGGATTTCGCGATTTTTCTTCTTTCGCGGAAGGCTTTGATTTCAATTTTAGAGGCGGGCAGGGAAGCCGCCAGGGATTTTCCGGTTTCGAGGATATTTTCGGGGATATTTTTTCCCAGGCCGGATTTGGCTCCGACGCCCGGAAGGGTCGGAGCAGGCGGCGATATCGGGGAGAAGATATTCAAGTTGATGTTGAGATAAATTTCCAGGAAATGGGGGAAGGGATTGAAAAGGAAATTGAGCTGTATAAAAGGGTGAAATGCGCCAAATGCGGCGGCGAAGGCGTGGAGCCGGGATCGAAAAAAGTTGAATGCGCCAAATGCGGCGGCGAAGGCCAGGTGCGGTCTGCGCGCAGAACAATTCTCGGAACATTTCAACAAACGAGCGTGTGTCCGGAATGTCAGGGAGAAGGAAAAATTCCGGAAAAGAAATGCAAAAAATGCGGCGGGGACGGGCGGACGCGCGAATACGAGAAAATAAAAGTCAAAATCCCGGCTGGCATCAGAGACGGGCAAACCATCCGGCTTGAAAATTTGGGTGAAGCGGGAGAAAAAGGCGGAGAAGCCGGGGACCTTTATGTCAATATCCATGTTCTTCCGGACACAAGGTTTTCCCGCGATGGAGACAATATTCACAGCGAGGCGGAAATTTCTTTTTCCCAGGCGGCGCTCGGGGATAAAATTTCCGTTGAAACGATCGGCGGCGAGGTGAAGCTCAAAATTCCCGCCGGAACGCAGTCGGGAGAAATTTTTCGCCTCAAAGGGCACGGTGTGAAACATTTGTCGCGTTTTGGGCATGGCGACCATTATGTTAAGATACAAGTGGTGACTCCCAGAAATCTTTCGAGGGAGGAAAGAGAAATTTTCGAGAAATTGAAATAAATATAATAATTAGTCATGGGGAACATTAGTCATTGGCAGTTGGTCTGGTCATTGGTCATGAGTCATTGGATTTATTTTCCAATAACCAAAAACTAATGACTTGTCCCAAAGCCATCAGCCTTGTTACCAAAGACCTAAAACAAAAATATGAATTTCAACAACCTTCTTAGCAATCTGGGAATAAAAAGCAATTTGGCCGGCGACGTATCTTTTTTGATCATATTTCTTCTGGTCAGTTTTGTGATTTCTTTTGCGCTCGGAAAGCATCGGATCTTGGTTTCACTCCTGGGCGTTTATGCGGCCTATGTGGCAGTGGCCTTCGCGAATTTTGATTTTTTGAAAGAGCCAAGTATGAAAGCACTGGTATTCTTGGCCATTCTGGTGGGATTTGTGGCTTTTTTTTCAAAAATTGTCAGGGGAAGCGTTTCCGGACACGGGCCTATGCTGATGGTGAAGCTTGTTGCCGGAACGGCAATTGTTATTGGGCTTTCACTTTCAATCATCTTGAGCTGGTATACGCCCAAGGAACTGGCTGACATCATCACTCCCGGCACGCGGAAATTTTTCACCGATGGTATTTTCCGGTTTCTTTGGGCCATCGCCCCGCTGGCATATTTGGTGGTGGTGAGAAAAAGAATTGACTAAAAAATATAAAAAAATACTAATACAACCAGTTGAAATAAGAAAATATCAGCAAAAACGGATTCAAAAAACACTACGATATATAGTAGTGTTTTCGTTTTGGTGTCTTCTGGAAAAAGTTAGAACTCACTTCGAGCATTATCCGGATTCATTATTATCTTTCGCCCATTCGCGCACAACACTTTACTCCCTTTTTACAACAACTTTTCTTGAACTTGAATAAACTCTTTCAAATCCGATGCAACCAATATCCGCTGAATATCCGTGCGGCTGATCATTGTCTGAAGGGGTTTGGTCGTATTTCTCTCGTCTTTTTCGTCAAGAATTGAAAATCCGATATACTCAACCTTTTTGTTTCTTTTTATTCTTATCCAGTCTATCGCGGGAACGAGATCGCTGTCGGAACTCACGATAATTGCCGTGTCATATCTGTCATCAACCGCCCCGACAATCAAATCGGTGGCCAGTTTAACATCGATACCTTTTTCTCTGGTGGTTCTGATTTCTATTTCATTCACGCCTTTTCTCCGCAATTCTTCGTGATTCACAACTCGCCCGTCTATTTTTATTCTTTCTATTCTTGTTCGCAATTTGCTGGTCTTTATTTCCCATCCTGTCGTTTTCAAGGTGGTGAAAAGTTTTGTCTGTTTCGACATAGCCTTCTTACTGCGAGGATTTCCGACTTGTTCGCGCACGGTTCCGACATAAAACCTTTTGCCCATACTGACGATTTCCCGGCCGTTGGCAAGAAAATTGGCAAAACCATTAAAAGAAAAATCGTTTTCTCCAATGCCCAATTTTTTCAGCGCGAGATGAAAGAAATTACCGCCGTCAATGAAAATTTGCACTCTTTCTTTTTTGTTTTCCATATGCCGTTATTTTAGCATGATTTTGTCCATAAAAAAATCCTGCACACTGCCGAAGCAGGCGCAGGAGACTTTATACCTATAATACTAGGTTATCGGAATATTTCTGTCAATAGTCAATTTTAAGGGGGAAAATAGGCCAAAAATATATAGGTTGTGCTTGACCCGCTCCACCCATTCGCACACAACACTTTACTCCCTTAAATTTCAATCTTGCCTAGAACTTTATACTTTTATCATTAAATAAGCCATGCATGTTTTCAAGTGCGGTTCTAACAATAATATTCCTCAATTCTATATAGGTCAAAGAGATATCAAGTGAAACACGTCTTTTTTTCTTTTTTCCAAGAAGGCCAGTTGTCATCACACCATAATGAGTATATCCTTCATTAATATATTCTTTTTTACGTTGTTCATCTAGTAAAGAGAAACTATAAAAATCATCTCCATGAACTGCCTTATTTCGAATGTTGTATAAAATATTGACAGCGGAAGAAAATCGCAATTTATGATGTTTTACCGAGATAAGTGCTCTTTGGAACTTTTGCGCAAGAAGTTTCTTGTCTTCAGTGGTAGCAAATTCAAAAAAGTTATGAATCATTTTCCTGCTACCAACAGAGTCATCATCCAAAACGCCAGTCCTTAACCGAGCTACCCCTTCTGCCAAAGACATCAAAAAAATAATCTGTAACGCTGGCCTGCTACTTCTCACCACATTCAAGCCATCAGCAATTTCTGCGTACCATTGGGTTCGTAATAACATCCGCCTCGTCTTTAACTTTACTAAACATCTTTTAATAAATTTTTTCCGGTCGACTTCGGAATCGAAAAACGGACTCAAAAAATTATTTAAGCCCGCATTCTCAGTAAGTTCCTTTTTTACGGCTATATCAATTTTCCTCCACGAGTTTTTCATCGCCATTATTTTCCATCTTTTAAATAATTTCGATAACTATGCCGAGAATCTTCTCCTAAATCTTTATTACGAAGTAATAATACCCCGCAGCTTGCTGCGGCTGGGAATATGTTAGAATAGATGCATGGAAACA